>NZ_JBFAKK010000007.1:27294-419583 GCF_040655735.1 Phytomonospora sp. NPDC050363 | reverse complement strand
GTGTCGATCAGACCATCACCATTGGTGTCGACCGCCTCGGAATCGATCGTCCCGTTACCGTCGGCGTCGACGTAGAGATTGTCGAAGTCACCATCGTTGTCGGCGTCGACCGCCACACCCTCGGCGACACCATCACCATCAGTGTCGATCAACGTCTCGGAGTGATCGGCGTACTCCACCGAGATCGTGTCATCGGCGACCCCATTACCATCCAGATCGATCGCCTCATCGAACGTGGCGTCGTACTCGGACTCGGTGTCGGTGTCGGCCGGCGTGTCGAAGTCGCTCATTGTGGAAACCCCTCCCAGGTGCGTTCCGCTTGCTTGCTGATGACACGACAGTATGGGAATCGGCGGCGGCATGTATCCCGGGAACGTGCCACCGTGGCCCGCGCCCGCCGGCGCGAAGGATCGGCGGTCCGTAGTCGTATGATCACGACACGGACGGTACGATGTGGAGGTCATGAGCGCCGAACCCCTCGTCCAGCTACGCCGCATCTGCCTCGCCCTGCCCGAAACCTCCGAAGTGGACGGATCGGCCGAGGCGAGCTTCCGAGTGCGCGACAAGATCTTCGCGATGCGCCACCGGGTCGCCGAGCGCGATTCGGTCTGGTTCAAGGCCAAGCACGGCGAACGTCTCGTCCACGCCGCACCCCGCCAATACTTCAACCCGCCCTACGTCGACCGGCACGGCTGGATAGGCGCGTGGCTCGACGTCGAGCAGGACTGGGACGTGCTGGCGTCGCTACTGGTCGCCGCGCACCGGATGACGGCGCCGGAGCTGACCGAGTCGGCTACCGGCCCAGGATGAGGCTCATCGCCTCCGCGCGCGACTTCGCGTCGCGCTGAAGCACGCCCCGCACCGCCGACGTCACGGTCTTCGCGCCCGCCTTGCGAATGCCGCGCATGGACATGCACATGTGCTCGCACTCGACCACGACGATGACGCCGCGCGGGTCGAGCGTGCTCATCAGCTGCTCGGCGATCTGGGAGGTGAGCCGCTCCTGCACCTGCGGCCGTCGCGAGTACGCCTCGACCAGCCGGGCGAGCTTCGAAAGGCCCGTGATGCGGCCGTGCTCGGCGGGGATGTAGCCGACGTGCGCGACGCCGATGAAGGGCAGCAGGTGGTGCTCGCAGAAGCTGGTGACCTCGATGTCGCGGACGACCACCATCTCCTCGTGGTCCTCGGCGAAGGTCGTCTTGAGGATCTCGGCGGGGTCCACGCGCAGGCCGGCGAAGAGCTCGGCGTACGCGCGCGCCACCCGGGCGGGCGTGTTGGCCAGCCCTTCACGTTCGGGGTCCTCACCGATCGCGATCAGGATCTCCCGAACCGCCGCCTCGATGCGTTTAAGGTCGACGACCTCCTCGACGGGCACGCCGTTGATGCGGCCGTCGACGAGGCGGGCGGCAACGTGATCAAGACTCTCGTTCACCCGGACAGCCTACGCGGAGGGTAGGACAGGCGTCCGATATACGAGAGTGTCATCACCCTCGGCAGGGTTCGGGCGTCATCGACGCCCACCACTCTCCGCGTTGACCGCATAGCACGCCATGAGTACAGTCGCGACGAGTCGGGGGAGGCTTGTATGGGGATCGTCACCGAGCGCGTGGAGCGCATGAACATCAAGGTCGCGTCGCCCGACGGCAGCGTCCGCGCGACCTTAGCGTTTCGCGGACTGAGCGTGCGGATCAAGCCCGGAACCGCCGAACTCCACAACGAGCGATCGCTGACCGTGCAGGTCGAGGCCGTACTGGCGAGCGCGTTCACCGGTTACGAGCGGGCCGTCGAGATGATCCGCAGCGAGGTCGCGGGCGGACGTCGGCCACCGAACCTGGAAGACCTTCCGGAGGAACACCCCAGGCGGCGGCTCGACGCGGAGGCGTCGCGGCTGACGGTCACCGCGTACTCGGCCGAGGACTACGTGAGCCTGACGTGGCGGGGGAAGAAGGACTTCACGGTGGAGCTGCGGCCGGGGACCGTGCGGCGGCTGACCGAGGGCGAGCTGGCCGAGGAGCTGAACTCGGCGCTCGCGGACGCGGCGCGGCAGCGGGCGGTGCGGCTGCGGGAGATTCACCGCAGGCTGAGCGGGGCGACACGGGGATGAGCGACGGACGGAAGGGAACGGCCGACATGCTGAACTCGACGCTGCGGGCGATGGCGCGCGAGCGTTCGCGAGAGGTACGGCGGATGTATCGGGCGATCTGGCGGGAGGGCGTGGGATGAGGAAGGACGGCGATGGGGGCGGAGTGGAGTTGCGGGTCGATCTGGAGGAGCTGGCCGAGGTCGGGATGGTATTGCTACCAGGACTCGCGAACGTCCACGGTGACGCCGCCCGGCAGATCCATCTCAGCTCTCGCAATGACCACATGATCCTGAGGACTCCCGGATCGGGAGGTGAGCGCAGCAGCCCGGTGCTGGCCAGTTGGAAGGCGTTGCGCGATCTGCTGCAGCAGGCCGCGGGCGACACGACGGTCAACCTCGGCGACGCGAGCAAAGGACTCTTGCGAGTCGTCGAAATGTACGGGGGAGCCGATATCGAGAACCAGGAACTGGTCGACGTCCCGGTGCCCCCAGTTCCGGGCGCTCCACTGCCTCCCGAGGCGTACCGGCCCGGGGAGGACTGATGGCTGACACGTTGATCGAAGGCAACGGGGGCAGCTGGGGGCCGCACGGCCAGGCCATCCGCGACACGGCACTCGAGGTGCTGGAGCTCGCGAACGACCTGCGAGCGCTCGAAGTTCTCGACCACTGGGGTTGGGGCGTCGATGATGTCGCCGACCAGGGCGACACCGGCCGCGACGCGATCCTGCGACGAGTCGGTGACACTCACCGCGGACTCCTGCTGGCGCAGGAGCAGGAGGAGGGCTTTCAACTCGGCAGCGAGTTCGCCCGGATCCCGGAGGTGTTCGCCAAGTACGCCGTCGGTTGCGACCTGGCCGGCCACCAGACCGCGCAGGCGGATCTCACTGCCGCCGGTGAGATTCTGACCGCGTCGGGCGACGCACTGATGGACCCGATCCGCCACCGATTGAGCGAAGCTCTGTGGGCGGGATCGGCGGCGGACGTGTTTCGAGACGAAGTACTCGACCCGATGAACGACGTCGGTCCCAACCAGCAACGGGCGATCGCCGAACTCACCGGCGCGCTGAACGGTCACGCCAACTTGGTCGTGGCAGCCCAGCAGGGTGCTCTCAACATCGCGACGCTGACCAAGCAGGCACTCGAGGCCGCCATCGCGGCCAAGGCCCCGCCCGAACCGACGACGATGTTCGCCGTCATCGGCACGGCCTTGGCCTTCGGCTCGATCTTCGTGCCGGGAACCCAGGGGTTCGCCCTGGTCCTCGCGCTACTGAACACCAGCTTGGCGGCATCACAGCTGGCGTACACCGCTACACAAACGACGAACCCGCAGCCGGTCGACTCCACGATCGGCGGCGACACGGCACACATGATCATCTTCAGCATGCAGGTGGCTCTGATCGCGCTCGACGCAGCCGTCACCGCCGAGGAGGTCGAACTCGCGAGGAAGCTCGACGAGACCACTGCCAACTTCGAGGCGATGCTGGCCAGCCCGAAGCGGAGTCGCTACATTCGGGCGGCCCGGGTCTCCATCGCCGACGATGCACCGAGCAAGAACGAATTCCGGCACAGGGGGTAGGCGAGCGACATGGCATCGACGAGTCGGGTGCGGGTGATCCTCAGCGGCGGCTTGGTCGTCGCGGCGATCGCCGCGTTCGTCGCCCTTGAGCTGTCCGGTGACGATGATGACGGTCCTTCCGGGACCCCGACGACGGCTCCGACGGCGTCAGCGTCGTCGGCACCGCCCGCCGCGACCTTCGCCTTCCGCGCGGGCCTGTGCAAGGACATCGACTGGTCGGCCTTCGAGGCCTACGGCGACTTCGTCATGCCGGCCCAGGACATCAGCGACTACCGGCAGGACGTTGAGCAGATCGACTGCCTGCGCTGGTTGCTCGGACCCGACGCCGACGGCAATCTGCAGCACAGCGACACCCTGACGGTCACCGTCGATCTCGGGAAGCCACAGGCAACCGACGATGCTTACGAGCGGATGCGCGGATTCGACTGGGAACCCATCGACCAGCCGACGTGGGAGGAGTGCGCGATCGACGACAGGCAGAACAGCCTGACCGTCAAATGCAAGGCCGACAACATGGCCGTATGGGTCAGCGCCGGCTGCATCGTCGTCAACAAGGACCCCGCCTACCGCGACGCGGTCCTCGCCCTCGTGGAACAGATCCGCACCCTCTCCCTCGCCTGACCCCCACCAACGCGAAAGGCCCCGCCGGTGGCGGGGCCTTTCGCGTCGAACTCCTACTACATGTCCGTGCTGTTCAGCGTGTCCTTCAGCGACTTGCTTCCGTTGCTCTCGGCCTGGGCCTTCAGCTCGGTCGCGTCGGCCGGCGTCGAGATCGGCGGCCGGTCGGAGGGCTTGCGCTTGCCGAAGCCGTTGTACGGCGCCATCGGCGGGCGCTTGCGCACGCCTTCGGTGAGGCGGGCCATGTCCTCGCGGGACAGGGTCTCCTTCTCCAGCAGCTCGCCGACCATGGCGTCGAGGATGTCGCGGTGCTCGACGAGGATCTCCCACGCTTCGTCGTGGGCGATCTCGATGAGCGAGCGCACCTCGGCGTCGATGTCGGCCGCGATCGAGTCCGAGTAGTCCTTCTGGTGGCCCATGTCGCGGCCGAGGAAGGGCTCCGAGGACCCGGTGCCGTACTTGATGGCCCCCAGCTTGGCGCTCATGCCGTACTCGGTCACCATCCCGCGGGCCAGCTTGGTCGCCTTCTGGATGTCGTCCCCGGCGCCGGTGGTCGGCTCGTGGTAGACGAGCTCCTCGGCGGCGCGGCCGCCCAGGGCGTAGGCCAGCGTGTCGATCATCTCCGACCGCGTCTGCGTGTACTTGTCCTCCGTCGGGAGCACCAGGGTGTGCCCGAGGGACCGGCCGCGCGGCAGGATCGTCACCTTGTGCACGGGCGCCAGGTGCGGCAGGGCCATCGCGACGAGAGCGTGGCCGCCCTCGTGGTAGGCGGTGACCTTCCGCTCCTTCTCGCTCATGGCGCGGGTGCGGCGCTCGGGACCGGCGATGACGCGGTCGATGGCCTCTTCGAGAGCGTCGTTGCTGATCGCCTTGAGGTTGTGGCGGGCGGTCAGCAGCGCGGCCTCGTTGATGACGTTGGCCAGGTCCGCGCCGGAGAAACCGGGGGTGCGGCGGGCGATCGTCTCAAGGTCGACGTTCGGCTCGAAGGGCTTGCCCTTGGCGTGCACGGCCAGGATCGCCTTGCGGCCGATCAGGTCGGGCGAGTCCACCGCGATCTGCCGGTCGAAGCGGCCGGGACGCAGCAGCGCCGGGTCGAGAATGTCGGGCCGGTTCGTGGCGGCGATGAGGATCACGCCGCCCTTGGTGTCGAAGCCGTCCATCTCGACGAGCAGCTGGTTCAGCGTCTGCTCGCGCTCGTCGTGCCCGCCGCCCATGCCGGCGCCGCGGTGGCGTCCGACGGCGTCGATCTCGTCGACGAACACGATCGCCGGGGCGTTGGCCTTCGCCTGCTCGAAGAGGTCGCGGACACGGCTGGCGCCGACACCGACGAACATCTCCACGAAGTCCGAACCGGAGATCGAGTAGAACGGGACACCGGCCTCACCGGCGACCGCGCGGGCCAGCAGCGTCTTACCCGTACCGGGCTGGCCGAACAGCAGCACGCCCTTGGGGATCTTCGCGCCCAGCGCCTGGTACTTGCTCGGGTCCTGGAGGAAGTCCTTGATCTCCTGGAGCTCCTCGACGGCCTCGTCGGCGCCGGCCACGTCCGCGAAGGTGGTCTTCGGGGTGTCCTTGCTGACGAGCTTCGCCTTCGACTTGCCGAAGTTGAGGACCCGCGAACCGCCGCCCTGCATCTGCGACATGAACAGCAGCAGGAGCACGACGATGATGACGATGGGGAGGAGGTTGATCAGGAAGGCGACCCAGATGCTCTCCTCGGTCACCTCCACGTTGTAGGGGGCGCCGTAGGCCTTGATCTGTTCGAAGGTCTCGTTGACCGACTCGGCCGGAACGAAGGCCGAGATCTTGTCGGTCTCTTTGCCCTCGACGGTGATCGGGGTCTTGAGGTCAAGCTGAAGGACCTGTTCCTTGTCCTTGAGCACGGCCCGCTCGATCTGGCCCGGCTGACTGAACTGCGCCTCGGCCACCGAAGTCTCTGCTTCGGTGTAGTCGCTGCCGCCCGAGAACATCGTGGCGATCAGCACCACACCCAGGATGACGAGGACAATCCAGACGAATGGCCTGCGGAAGAATCGCGTACGCTCCATACTGCTGCGGGCGCCTTGCCCGACCCCTCCCGTGAGAAAAGGTTGACATCCTCGCTCGGCCGAATAGCCGATCGCACCGGGTGTCCGGCCATTCGACGTTACACCGTTGCAACCGTCTACCGCCTGCGGCGTTCGCCACCCTCGTGCTTAACGCACCATTATTCGGGTTCGATGTGACGAAGCATGCCCGGGGTGCGCCGTATAGATCCCGTCGGCGCCTGGCAGGCTGGTGACCATGACGGCCGAGTGGTACGCCGACGACATCGAACGGGTCATCGTCAGCGCCGACGACATCGCAACCAAGACCGCCGAACTGGGCAAACAGGTCTCCGCCGACTACGCCGGGACCGAAGGCCTGCTCCTCGTGGGCGTGTTCAAGGGCGCGGTCATGTTCATGGCCGACTTCGCCCGGCAGCTCTCCGTGCCGGTCGAACTCGAGTTCATGGCCCTCTCCTCCTACGGTCAGCGCGCGACCTCCTCAGGCGTGGTCCGCATCCTCAAGGACCTCGACCGCGACATCGCCGGACGGCACGTGATCGTCGTCGAGGACGTGGTCGACTCCGGGCTGACGCTCTCCTGGCTGCTGCGTTACCTCTCGGGACGCGGCCCGGCCTCCCTCGAAGTCGTGTCGCTGGTGCGCAAGCCCGAGGCGATGCAGGTCGAGGTTCCGGTCAAGTACGTGGGCTTCGACCTCGGCAACGAGTTCGTGGTGGGCTACGGCATGGACTACGCCGAGAAATATCGCGAGCTTCCCTTCCTCGGCGTGTTGAAGCCCGAGGTCTACTCACGCGGATAGGCGACGAAGATCGGCACGGTTCTTGAGAGCCTTCTCAGCTCCGGCGCCGCTTCGAGGTCTTCTACAGGTCCAGGGCACGGGGACCGGCGAGCAGTTTCCCCCCGTCCCTGCGCACCTCTATATATCCGGGCAACTGCACCGGCCCCTGACCGTGCCAGTCGGTGATGAGCCGGTCGAGCTCCTGCACGTGCCCGTACGCCAGCGCCGACCCCGGCACGCCCAGCAGGCGGGCCCACGCGTGGATCACGCGGGTGCGCAGCGCCCTCGGCTGCCCGGCGAGCGCGCCCACGTCGAGGCTCGCGTCGGCGCCGGCCGCGCGGGCGGTGGCGCGTGCGGCGAGGCCGTCGAGGACGCGGTTGTCGTCGGCGACGAGGCGGGCGGTGCGGGCGAGGTTGGCCTGAAGGCCGCTGCCGAGGACTTCGACGAGCTCGGGCATGAGCGCGCGCAGGCGTGAGCGCCGGTAGGCGGGGTCGCTGTTGTGCGGGTCGTCCCAGGTGTCGAGTTCCTGCTGTGCGCAGGCCTGTTCCAGGGTTTCCCGCGTGAGGTCGAGGTAGGGCCGGCGGTAGTGGCGGCGGCGTTCGGGCATCCCGGCGAGGCCGCGTGGCCCGGCGCCGCGGGCGAGGGCCAGCAGGACCGTCTCGGCCTGGTCGTCGCGGGTGTGGCCGAGCAGGACGGCGGCGGCGTCGTTGCGCTCGCCGGCGTCGTCGAGGGCGGCGTAGCGCACGGAGCGGGCGGCGTTCTCGGGTCCGCCGTCGGCGGGGTCGACCTCGACGGTGATCACTTCGACGGGGTCGAAGCCCTGGTGGCGAGCCCATTCGGCGAAGCCGGCGGCACGCTCGGCGGAACCGTCCTGCAGGCCGTGGTCGACGGTGGCGAAGCCGGCGCGCAGCCCGGCGCGGGGCGCGACGAAGGCGGTGGCGGCGGCCAGCGCCATGGAGTCGGGCCCGCCGGAGCAGGCGACGATGACCAGCCGGCCCCGGTCGAGGTCGGCGAGGGCACGGCGAACCGCGAGGCGGGTCAGCGCGACCGCCCGGGGCAGTGCCGCCATCAGGTGCAGACCCGGGCGACCCAGGCGGAGGGGTCGGACAGCTCGTCGAGCGTGGGGAGGGTCTCCGGGGAGGTCCACACGCGGTTGAAGGTCGCCATGCCGACCTGTTCGACGGCCGCCTCGACGAACGCGCGGCCCTCGGCGTACTGCCGCAGTTTGACGTCGACGCCGAGGAGTTTGCGGACGACGCGTTCGAGGGGGTTTCCCCCGCCGCGGCGCTTGTTGAAGTTCTGGCGGATCTCGGCGACCGTGCCGATGACCTCGGGGCCGACGCCGTCCATGACGAACTCGGCGTGCCCTTCGAGGAGGGTCATCAGCGCGGTGATGCGCGCGATCACCTCGCGCTGGTCGTCGGTGGTGACCGCGTCGATGACGCTGGTGCGGCCCTCGGGGTCGCGGGCGGCCTCGGCGATGGTCGACATGGCCCGGCGGGCGCGCTCGGCGAAGGCCTCGGCGTCGGTGTTCCCCGCCTCGGCGAAGGCGTCGATCTCCGACATGAAGTGATCGCGCAGCCACGGCACCGCGGTGAACTGTGTGCGGTGCGTCACCTCGTGCAGGCACACCCACAGCCGGAAGTCGTGCGGGTCGGCCTTGAGCTTGCGCTCGGTGTCGAGGATGTTGGGCGCGATGAGCAGGAGCTGCCCGGACTCCTCCCCGAAGATCTCGTACTGGCCGAGCACCTTCCCGGAGAGGTAGGCCAGGACGGTGCCGGCCTGCACGGCCGTCACTCGGGTGCCGATGGCGCGCGCGACGGGGCCGGGCTCGCCGTTGCTGCCGGTGAGTTTGCTGCCGAGGGGGCCGAGTACCTGCCGGAGGCCGTCGATGTTGGCCTGCGCCCAGTCCGGGCGGTCGACCACGCGCACCGGGCTGGGGCGTGCCTCCATGCCGGTGAAGGCGGCGACGTGCCCGGCGGCCTCCTCGGCGAGACGGCGTAGGTCGGACACGACCGACGCGGCCTCCTCGAAGGTCACGGCGGGCCCTGTTTTACCGAGGGCGCGGGCGGTTCGGGCGGCCAGCTCCCAGTCCACGAACTGCGTCATGCCCTCCACCGTACGCATTGCGAGCTTGATCTGCTCGGTCAGATCAGGGCGACGACGCCTAGATCGGCCGAAACCTCCGAGGGACAAAGGGCCATCAGGGCCCGTACACCCAGCCATTCGGCGCCATGGCGACGGAACAGGCCGCGGACGGCGTGTGCCTGTGCCCCGGTGTCGACGAGGTCGTCGACGAGCAGGACGCGCTCACGGGGGCGCAGGATCCCGTCGGCGATGGCGAGGGTGATGGTCCCGTCGGGTTCGGGGCGTTTCTGGACGCCGACGAAGCCGAGGCCGAGGTGGATCGCGACGAGCGGGCCGAGGAGGTAGCCGGAGGACTGGACCCCGGCGACGGCGGTGGCGTCGGTGGGTTCGAGCTCGGCGAGCGCGGGCCCGAGGAGGGCGAGGAGTTCGGGGTCGATCCACCAGTGAAGGGTCGCGAGGCGGTCGCCGTAGGCGGTGGTGGTGCGCGCCTTGAGGAGTTCGCGGGCGCGGTCGAGGTGCTCGGTCACCGGCAGCCGCAGCGGGCGAGGGCGGCGGCGAGCTGGTCGAGGCCGTGTGCGGCTTCGACGGCGTTGCCGCGGTCGTTGAGGAGGAACGCGAAGGTGAGTTCGCGTCCGTCGGCGGACAGGACCGAACCGGCCAGGGCGGTGACCTTGCTGAGGGTTCCCGTCTTCGCGCGGACGGTGCCGGCTCCGGCGGAGGTCTGCTCGTGCCCGTAGCGGTAGTCGAGGGTGCCGGTGTATCCGGCGACGGGAAGCGCGGCGAACAGGGGCCGCAGTTCGGGGTGCTCGGGTCCGGCGGCTTTGGCGAAGAGGCTGGAGAGCAGGCCGGCGGAGATCTTGTTGTCGTAGGAGAGTCCGGAGCCGTCGACCATGGAGATCTGGTCGCCGGGGAGGCCGAGGTCGTTGAAGACGGCGGCGACGGCGATGGTGCCGTCTTCGAAGGAGCCGGGGAGTCCGCGGGCGATGGCGACCTGGCGGATGAGCATGTCGGAGACGACGTTGTCGCTGGCCAGGACGGTTTCCTCGACGAGTCGGCGCATCGGCGGGGACTGGACGACGCCGAGTTCGGCGGCGGAGGGGTCTGCGGTGCCGGTGGTGACGCCCTCGGTGGCGCCGAGGAGTCCGGAGAAGATCTTCGCGGCGGCCAGGCCGGGGTCGGCGTAGCGCGGGACGGCGGCGTCGTGGCGCTGGGCGCCGGTGACGCCGGGTTCGGGGTTGATGCGGCCGCCGTCGGTCATGAGGGCGGTGGTGTCGGTGCCCCAGCCGGCGCGGACGTCGGCGGGGTCGACGCCGGGGGCGCCGCCGGGGCCGCTGAAGGCGGTGCCGTCGAGGACGACGGCGGTGACGGCCTGGTCGCCGAGGTTCTTCTTGACCTGCGCGGCGAGGTCTTCGAGGCTCGCGGCGCCGGGGTAGTAGCCGTTGCCGTCGACCGAGAGGGTGGGGTCGCCGCCGCCGATGATGACGACCTGGCCGGGTTCGGCTCCGGCGACCACGCGGGTGGGGATGCGGTAGTCGGGTCCCCGGGTGGCCAGCAGCGCGGCCGCGACGGCGACCTTGTTGGTCGAGCCGGGGATGAGCGGCTGGGTGTTGTTGCGCTCGTAGAGGAGCTCGCCGGTCGCGGCGTCGTGGACGGCGACGCCGAGGTCTCCGCGCAGTCCGGGGTAGGACATGAGGGGGTCGAGGAGGGCCGCGACCGCTTCGGGTGCGGGCCCTTCGGTTCCGGCGGGGCCCGGGAGCACGGGCGCGGCGGGGGCGGGTTCGGTCTCGAACACCAGCGTCCCGGTCTGTTCACTCTGCGTGCATCCACTGAGGACGAGCGTCAAGACTACGCCCAGGATGGGCAAGAGACGGCGGTTGTGTGGGATTGCGCTCGTCACCCGGGGGTCTCCTCGACGATGTGAAACAGGCTGAGCAAGACTTAGCAAGGCTACTGCCTGTATTCATATGCCCGACGACGTGCGCAAGGAGACGCCGTGGACTTCGACGTCACCATTGAGATCCCCAAGGGAAGCCGGAACAAGTACGAGATCGACCACGAAACGGGTCGAATCCGTCTTGACCGTACCCTCTTCACGGCCACTCAGTACCCGGCCGACTACGGGTTCATCGAAGAGAGCCTCGGCCTCGACGGGGACCCGCTGGACGCCCTGGTGCTGGTGCCCGAACCGACGGTTCCGGGCTGCCTGATCCGCGCCCGCGCGATCGGCATGTTCCGCATGTCGGACGAGAAGGGACAAGACGACAAGGTCTTGTGCGTTCCCGCCGCCGACCCCCGAGCGGAGCACCTGCGCGACATTCATCACGTACCGGAGTTCGACCGCCTGGAGATCGAGCACTTCTTCCGGGTCTACAAGGACCTTGAGCCGGGCAAGAGCGTCGAGGGCGCGACCTGGGTCGGGCGCACCGAGGCCGAGGCGGAGATCAAGCGCTCCTGGGCGCGACTCAAGGACGCCCACGCCGAACAGGACGTACACGAGTGATCCTCTGGTTGACGGCCTGACTACACTCTGGCGCTATGAGCGGAGCTAACCCCCCAGGCTGGCACCCGGATCCTAGTGGCAGCGGGCAGCTGCGCTGGTGGGACGGCAACCAGTGGACCAACAACACCCGTCCCCCCGAGCAGCGGCAGCCTTCCTCGTTGGAGAAGATCGCCGAACTCGACGTCTCCGGCGGCCACGACGCCTCGCAGATCCAGCGCCAGGTGCAGCAGCAGGCCGGTGTCGGCCCGATCGCGGCCGGCGGCGGGACGATCTTCAGCGAGCCGGTCCTGGTGGTCAACCAGAAGACCAAGCTCATCGAGATCAGCGCCGAGTACTCGGTGTTCAACCAGCAGGGCCAGCAGGTCGCCAAGGTCGAGCAGATCGGGCAGAGCGCGCTCAAGAAGATCGTGCGCTTCCTGGGCTCCTACGACCAGTTCTTCACCCACAAGCTCCAGGTCAGCGACAACCACGGTCAGCCGCTGCTCTACCTGACGCGGCCGGCGAAGATCTTCAAGTCGCGGGTGATCGTCCAGGGCGCCAGCGGCAACGAGATCGGCGAGATCAAGCAGAACAACGTGTTCGGCAAGATCAGCTTCGCCTTCATCGTGAACGGGCAGGAGATCGGCAAGATCCAGGCCGAGAACTGGCGCGCCTGGAACTTCGCGATCCTCGACCACACCGGTGCCGAGGTCGCGCGGATCACGAAGACCTTCGAGGGCATCCTCAAGACGGCCTTCACGACCGCCGACAACTACGTCGTGCAGCTGCACCGCCCGCTGCAGGACCCGCTCCTGTCGATGGTCGTCGCCTCGGCGCTGACCGTCGACACCGCGCTGAAGCAGGACTCGCGGGGCCTCGGAGGCTAGTCCTTCGAACCACCCGCGCGAACGGGAAAGCCCCGGCCTCCACGGCCGGGGCTCTTTCGTCGCCCAGGTCACCCGCAAAACCCCTCGCCACCGCCGCGATCTTGCACAAGACTCACCGGCGTGCCGCTACTGACCCTCGACGTGCGCCCGCTGCGCAACCGGGACTTCCGGATCTTCTACACCGGAGCCGCCGTCTCGGCGTTCGGGTCGATCATCTCCTTCGTCGTCATCCCCTACCAGGTGGCCGTGCTCACCGAGTCGCCGTTCCTGGTCGGCCTGCTCGGACTCTGCGAGCTCCTGCCGCTGCTGGTGACCTCCTTCGTCGGCGGCGCCCTCGCCGACTACGTCGACCGCCGCAAACTCGTCTTGTGGTGCGAGGTCGCGCTGACCGCGCTCGCCGCGCTGCTGCTGGTGAACTCGCTGGGCGGCACGCCGCAGCTGTGGGCGCTGTACGTGATCGCTGCGCTGAGCTCGGGCCTGTCGGGGCTGGCGCGCCCGTCCCGCGAGGCGCTGATCCCGCGGCTGGTGAAGCCCGAGGAGATCCCGGCGGTGTCGGGGCTCCAGTCGACCTACTACAACATCTCCTCCATCGCCGGTCCGGCGATCGCGGGCCTGCTGCTGGCCAACTTCCCGCTGGCCTGGGTCTACGCCATCGACCTGACGACCTTCGCGGTCTCGCTGCTGTGCCTGTCGCTGATCCGCAAGGTCCCGCCGCCGCCGAACGCCGACCGGCCGAGCGTCAAGTCGGTGATCGCGGGCTTGCAGTACGCGCGCAAGCGGCCCGAGCTGCTGGGCACCTACCTGGTCGACATGAACGCGATGTTCTTCGGGATGCCGTCGGCGCTCTACCCCTTCCTCGCCTTGAAGTTCGGCGGGCCGCAGACGCTGGGACTGCTGCACGCCGCGCCGGCGGTCGGCGCGCTGCTGGCCTCGATGACCTCGGGCTGGTCGGCGCGGGTGCACCGGCACGGGCTCATGGTGCTGATCGCCGCCGGGGTGTGGGGACTGGGCGTGCTCGGCTTCGGCCTGTCACCGAGTCTGTGGCTGGCGCTGTTCTTCCTCGCGGTGGCCGGCTTCGGCGACATGATCAGCGGACTGTTCCGCGGCATCATCTGGAACCAGACCATTCCCGACCATTTCCGCGGCCGGCTCGCCGGCATCGAGCAGCTGTCCTACCTGTCGGGCCCGACCCTCGGCAACCTGGAGGCCGGGATGGCCGCCAAGGCCTTCGGGATCGGCGGGTCGGTCGTGTTCGGCGGCATCATGTCGGTGGTCGGCACGGCGGCGCTGGCGGTGTGGCTGCGGCCGTTCCTCAAGTACGACGGACGCGACGGGGTCGAGCGCAAACGCGCCGAAGAAGCCGAACACGCCGCGAGGTCGGACGCTCACTCGCCGTCCTAAGTAGACGTACCGTGCTTCCCTCGTCCGCCCGGCCCCTCTAGAGTGGCCACATGTCGCTTTGAGCCGACGAAAGGAGGCGACATGGAAGTAGACGAGTCGAAGATGCGGCGGGCGAGCACGAGAATCCGGACGATCGGGCACGACGCCGCGGCCTATTTAGACAAAGAGAAGGCCACGCTCGACTTCGGATCGCAGGGCAACGAGGGCTTCGGCACCGTCCAGGCGCTGAAGGCCTGCGTCGACAAGCTCCACAACGCCGCGACCCGGCTGGCGCAGGACTCGCGGGAGACCGGCGACAACATCTCCCGCGCGGCCGACAACCACCGCGCCAACGAGAACGCGCAGAAGCAGGCGATGGAGAACAACCTGCGTGACCTGACGACGTTGAGGATCCCCTAGCCATGGTCACCTACATGCAGCTGCGCAACGCGCAGACCACGCATCTGGAGAGCGCGGCGGGCAGCGCGCGCAAGGTCGCCCGCGAGATGGAGCAGTACGGCGCCGACACCCGGCGCAACCGTCGTGCGCTCAACACCGGGTGGCGCGGCACCGACGCGAGCGCCGCCGACGCGCAGCTCGGGCAGCACGAGTCGAACTACCAGCAGATCGGGCGCTCGTACGGGCGCGTCGACGAGGTGGTGGGCTTCTTCGCCAACGAGATCGACATGGCCAAGCGGACCCTGGAGCGTGGCGTCGACGTCGCCAACGCGATCCCCGGCAGGGTCAGCGAGAGCGGTGCCATCCAGGTCGACTGGGCGGCGTTCGGGCCGAGGCCCTCCCCCGAGGTCATCGCGCACGCCAAACAGCAGGCCACGCAGGCGGCGAACCTGATCCGTCAGGCGCTCATGCGGGCGAACTCGGCCGACCGGCAGGCGCAGTCGGCGCTCCAGTCGATCGTGGCGCCGACGATGCCGAACGTGTCGGGCGGTTCCGGCACGATCCCGCAGCGCGGCACCGATCCCCGCCAGGTCAACGACTGGTGGAAAGGACTCACCGACGAGCAGCGGGCGGCGCACCTGCGCGACAACCCCAAGCAGATCGGCAGTCTCGACGGAATCCCCGCCGTCGCGAGGGATGAGGCCAACCGCCTGGCGATCGGGCAGGAACGGGACTGGATCGAGAGCCGCCGCGAGTACCTGCGCGGACGGCTCGAAGAGCTGCGTCCCGACGACGGTTCGATGAACATGCAGGCCGCGGCGCAGATGGGCGAGGTCAACAAGGAACTGCGCGACCTCGACACCCGCTGGCAGAACCTGGACAGTCTCGAGCACCAGCTCGGACGCACCGACCTCCAGGGTTCCACCGAGCGGATGTACCTGCTGAACTACGAGTCGGCCGCCGACGGCCAGGCCGTGATCTCGGTGGGAAACCCTGACACCGCCGACAGTGTCGTCACCTATGTCCCCGGCACGACCGCCGATGTTCCCGGCATCAACGGCGACGTCAACCGTGCACTGTGGATGCAGGCCGACGCGACCGCCGCCGACCCGGGCCGCCGCACCGCGGCGATCACCTGGCTCGGTTACGACGCGCCGGACAAGGTGTTCCCCAACGCGATCTCGAACAACTACTACGAGGCCGCCGCCGATGATCTGGCGTCCTTCCAGCAGGGGTTGCGGGCCACGCACGAGGGTTCGCCGTCCATCAACACGCTGATGGGGCACAGCTACGGGGCCTCGACGATCGGTTACACCGCCGCTCGCCACGACCTCGGCATCGACAACCTCGTCTCGGTGGCCAGTGCCGGATCCTCGGGCACCGCCAACGAGTACATGGGAATCGGCGCCGATCACGTGTGGGCGACCCGCGCGTCGGACGACCCGATCCGCTTCGCGGCCGGCGTCCACGGCACCGACCCCATCAACGAGAGCTACGGGGGCCGGGTCTTCCCGGCCAGCGACGGCGGGCACTCCGGTTACTGGGATTCGACGAACGTGGCCCGCGGTCACTTCGCGAACATCGTCACGGGGCACTACGACCGTGTGCCGGCGGCGCCGCAGGACCGGTGGTTCTAACGGGGTGACGTCGGCGGGGTGTGGTTAGGGCTGGGCTGGCGGGGAGGCTCGCTGGCCCGGCTGCCCGGCCCGCTTGTTCGGCTTGGCCGCCGCGCTCGACCGGCCCACCTGGCCGCGCTGCCTTCGTGTTGCCGACCTGCCCTGCCCGCGTACTCGCGCGGGCAGGGCAGGTGGGGCATGACAGGCGGACCGGACGAGGCGAGACATGCGACACGATGGCTTGCACCCCCTAGCGGCCGGCTCCTGCCTGCCCGCCGCACGATTGGCAAGACCGGCGGGCAGGACAGCATGGAGTGAGAGAGACGCCGCCGGCGGCAAAGATGCGCCCGTGCGGCGTGCGGCGAAGTTGGAGTCTCCGATGACACCGACGGCTGGGTGGGCTGCGGTTCGGCCACCGGGGCATCTCAACCTCAGCGCGTGGCTTGCCTCCTCAGCGGACACCGGCGGCCCCGGCGACCCCCGCCTGCTTCGGTGGGGCGAGCCGGCACCGGCTTCGGCGCGGCGAGCGGCATGGGCTCGGAGGGCGCGTCTGCCCTGCGGGCTCAACGGCTTCGCTTGTTCGCCTGGCGCGCTGGGCAATCACCGTCGGCGGCCTCCCGCTCGTGCTCCCACCGTTCGCAGGCCCTCGCCTCCGGGCCCCCGAGGGTGCTCCACGTCCCCACGCCCCCACTCCACCCCTGCGGCCCTTAAAACCCGCACCGCCCCCTCCACACCAACCTCCCCCCACCCCGTCCCCGACCCCCCAAATCCCCCGCACCTCTCCCCCTTCACCGCTTCCACACCCGCCCGTACCTGCGTAGAGTGAGGCACCATGACGCGTTCCCCCCTCCGGCGTCTCGGCGTGTGCTCCGCCGCCCTCCTGGTCGTCGCCGCGACCGTCCTTTCCGGACCTTCGACGGCGTCGGCGGCCGCGAAGTGCAAGGCGGAGTCCCGCACCGGCGAGATGACCAGCGTTCCCTGGCCCCTCAAGCGGCTCCAGCCCGAGCGGGTGTGGCCCTTGACCCGTGGCGAGGGCATCAAGGTCGCCGTCATCGACTCGGGGGTCGGTGAGCATCCGCTCCTCGACGGGCAGGTCACCGCCGTGGACATGGCCGGCGACAAGCTCGGCGCCCGTTGCGACATGGCCTCGCACGGCACGATCGTGGCCGGCATCATCGCCGCCAAGGACACCGAGTCCTCGCCCTTCCACGGGCTCGCGCCGGACTCGAAGATCCTCTCCTACCGGGTCATCCAGAGCATGGAGCGCTCGACGAGCGAGGAGAGCACGGCACCGGTCGTCAACGCGATCCGGCTGGCGGTGCAGGACGGCGCGAAGGTCATCAACCTGTCCCTGACGGCGATCGCCACTCCCGCGCTGGAGTCGGCCATCAAGTACGCCCACGAGAACAACGTGGTGGTGGTCGCCGCGGCCGGCAACAGCGGCATCACCGGCCAGAAGGAGTATCCGGCGGCCTACGAGTCGGTCATCGCGGTGGCGGGCCTGTCGGCGGGCGGAACGCACGTGGACACGTCCAGCGTCCGCAACTACGTCGACGTGGCGGCGCCCGGCGAGCAGATCGACGGTCCCGCGCCGGCCGGTGGCGGTTTCGGGCGGCTCGTCGACGGTGGCACGAGCTTCGCGGCGCCGTACGTGTCGGCGACGGCGGCGCTGCTGATGTCGCACTATCCCGACATGAAGCCCGACGAGGTCGCCCGGCGGATCACCGCGACGGCGGTTCATCCGCCCGGGGGCTGGAACCCGGTGGTGGGCTACGGGGAAGTGGATCCGTACCGGGCGGTGACGGCCGTTCTGTCCGAAGTGGACGAACGGACCGCCCCCGCCGCGGCGGCGCCGGACCTGCCGGGGGATCCCGGGAAGAGCATGCGCGAACGCGCCCTGCTCGTCACCGGAGCAGCCGGTCTGGCGATGGTGCTGCTGCTGATCGTGCGGTTCGTGGTCCCGCTGGGCCGGCGCCGCAAGTGGCGGGCCGGCTGACTCAGCGAGACCCGTGGCGAACCGGGATCCGAGTCCGCGGATGCGGCTCGGTCCCGTTCACCGGCCGAGCCGGGAGACCGGTGCACCGGGTGCACGCAACACCGCCGCCCAAACGTGCCGGGGCAGTGGGCGGCGGTGTCGGCAGCGTTCGACGCTTACGCGAACATGTTCGCGTTGGTCGTCTCGGTGTTCTTGTAGTTGTTGCCGGCCAGCTGAACGGTCTGACCGACGCGGCCCAGCAGCTCGTTGAGGCTGGTGACGGTGCGGGTCCACTCGGCGCGCTGAATCTCGTACTGCTCCTTGTCGCCACCGGACCAGGCCATGCCGTCGAGCTTGCTGCGCAGCTCGTCGAGGATCGCCTGAAGCTCCTGGGACGAGCCCTTGATCTTCGACGAGAACATGTCGATCTGGCCGGGAGAAGCCTTGATGTTTTCCATGGACTGCCTTCCGAATCGCGCGGCTTGGGGGTTGAGGGGGTAGGACGGGGGTGGCGGAGACTAGCCGCCGTGCAGGATGCCGAGCAGGCTGTTCGCGTTGCTCTTCTGCTCTTCCTCGTTCGACTGGTGGTTCGCCGCCGACTTGTCGACGAGGTTGGCGATCGTGTCGAGGATCGTCTGGAGCTTGTTGGCCTTGCCGTCGAACTCGGTCATCAGGACCGTGAACGCACCGGCGGCCGAGCCGCCCCAGAACGCCGCCGAGGCGCTGACCTCACCGCGAAGCTTGCCGAGCTGGCCCTTGACCCGCTCGATCGCGTCGCGCATGTCCGACGAGCCCTTGGCCAGCGATGAATGATCGACGAAGATGTCGAGCTCTGCCATGTTCGACCTTTCTAGGATTCGCGCGAGCACTCCGTGTGTCGCCTTATACGGACGGTCATCGGACTGCTCTTCTTGGTCGTAGAAACACTATCTGAATTCGGCCCACAATGGAAGGTCTAATGTGGACCACTAGCTTCCGTGACGCGGTTGTGACCATGCCAGTTGGATCAATTCGTTGCCACTGCGCCGAACCAGCATGCCGCGACCCGGAGGTCTCGGTGAAGGCCTTATGTCGCCGAAGAGCAGACCCTCGTCCTTGTTGCCCGACATCAGTAGTCCGGGCGATTGGAGTTCGCGCAGCCGCTGGATCACCGGCTCGTACATCGCGCGTGAGGCGCCACCGCTTCGGCGGGTAAGGATCAGGTGAAGTCCCACGTCACGGGCTTGCGCGAGCAGTTCGAGCAGTTCCGAAACGGGGTTGGACGCACCCCCGGCGACGATGTCGTAGTCGTCGACGAGGATGTACAGATCGGGTCCGGACCACCAGCTGCGAGAACGCAACTGCTCCGGCGTGACATCACTTCCGGGAAGCCGGACACGGATCGCCTCATTGGCGTTGCGCATCAATTGCAGGGCTTCCGAGGAGTTGGCCGCATAGCCCGCGAGATGCTCACTGCTGATCTCGCCGAGAAGCGAACGGCGGTAGTCGATGACGAGAAATCTCGCCTGCGCGGGAGTGAATCTCGCGGCCAATTGGGCGGCCATCATCCGCAGCAGGTTGGTCTTACCCGACTCGCCGTCGCCGAAGGCGACGAAGTGCGGCTCGGTGAGCAGATCGAGGTGGACGGGGGCCAGCTGGCTCTCGTTGAGCCCGATCGGGATCGCCTGCTTCGACGAGTCGGGCGGCACCTGGGCGACGTCGACCTTCTGCGGCAGCAGCCGCACCGCCGGCGCCGGCAGTCCGGTCCACGCCTTGGCGATCTTGGTGACCATGTCGCGCACGCCGTCGGCGAGATCGCTGACGCTGTTCTGGGCGTCGACCCGCGGCAGCGCCACCAGCATCTGCATCCCGTCGGGCGAAAGGCCGCGACCGGGCGCGCGTTCGGGGACGTTGCGCGCGGCCCGACGGTCCACTTCGGACTCCGTCGGGTCGCCGAGGCGGAGTTCGAGCCGGGTGCCGAGCAGGTCGCGCATCGCCGCGCGCATGTCGGTCCACCGGTTGGTGGCCATCATGACGTGCACGCCGAAGGCCAGACCGCGCTGAGCGATGACGAGGATGTCGTCCTCGAGATCCTCGAAGTCGTTGCGGATCGTCGGCCACCCGTCGATGACCAGGAACGCGTCACCGAAGGGGTCGTCGGCGAACTCGCCGGCGGCCTTGCGGCGGCGGTAGGACGACATCGAGTCGATGCCGTGCTCGACGAAGAGCGCCTCGCGCTCGTCGAGGAGGGTGGTCATCTCGGCGATGGTGCGCCTGACCTGGTCGACCTGCTGGCGTCCGGCGACTCCGCCGAAGTGCGGCAGCTCGGCCAGCGCCCGCAGCGTGCCGCCGCCGAAGTCGAGGCAGTAGAACTGGACCTGCTGCGGCGTGTGGGTCAGCGCCAGCGAGGCGATCGCCGTGCGCAGCGCGGTGCTCTTGCCCGACTGGGTTCCGCCGATGACGAGCAGGTTGCCGCCCGCGCCGGACAGGTCGACGGTGAGCAGGTCGCGGCGTTGTTCGAAGGGGCGGTCGACGAGGCCGACCGGCACGCGCAGTCCCCCGGCGCCGGTCCAGCCGACCGGCCGCAGACCGTTGTCGCCGTCGGCGTGCAGCATCGGGAAGAGCTGCGAGAGCGGCGGCGCGTCGGAGAGCGGTTCGAGCCAGACCTTGTGCGCCGGAACGCCCTTGCCCGACAGCCGGTTGGTGATCACCGCGAGCATCGAGTTCTTGACGATGTCGTCGGGGTTCTCCGGCTCGTCGTCGTCGAAGGTCGAGTTCGCCGCGATCATCGTGTCGACGGGCATGTCGGGCGGGGCGACGTAGGTGGCGACGAAGTCCTGCAAACGGTCCCTTGTGGACGTGCGGCCGCTGTCGCCGCCGCCGACGCCCCGGTACGGACCCGAGACGTAGGCGCTGCGGAAGCGAAGCATCGTGGAGGTGTCGATCTTCAGGTAGCCGTGGCCGGGAGCCTGCGGGAGTTCGTAGGCGTCGGCGACACCGAGGACGGTGCGGCTCTCCATGGCGGAGAAGGTCCGCAGACCGATTCGGTACGACAGGTGCGAGTCGAGTCCGCGCAGGCGGCCCTCTTCGAGGCGCTGCGAGGCGAGCAGGAGGTGGACGCCGAGGGAGCGGCCGAGCCGGCCGATCATCACGAACAGCTCGATGAACTCGGGTTTGGCCGACAGCAGCTCGGAGAACTCGTCGCACACGACCAGGAGGCTCGGCAGCGGCGAGAGCTCGGCTCCGGCGCGGCGGGCCTTCTCGTAGTCGCGCTGGGAGACGAAGTTTCCCGCGGTGCGCAGGAGTTCCTGGCGGCGGGTCATCTCGCCGCTGATGGCGTCGGCCATGCGGTCGACGAGGTGGAGTTCGTCCTCAAGGTTGGTGATGACCGCGCTGGTGTGGGGCAGGCGATCCAGGGTCGCGAAGGTCGCGCCGCCCTTGAAGTCGACCAGGACGAAGTTGAGTTCTTCCGACGAGTGGGTGATCGCCAGTGCCGAGACGATCGTGCGCAGCAGCTCCGACTTGCCGGATCCGGTGGCGCCGATGATCAGGCCGTGCGGGCCCATGCCGCCCTGCGCGGCCTCCTTGAGGTCCAGGAAGATCTTGGCGCCCTGGGGATCGAGGCCCAGCGGGATGTTCAGCCGGTCGGCGGTCGGGCGGTTGGGCCGCCAGGTGACCGCCGGGTCGAGGGATCCGACGTCGCCGACGCCGAGCAGGTCGGGCAGCTCGGCCGAGACCGCCATCGGCTCGGTGGCGCTGGTGACCGCCGAGGGCCGGTAGCGCGACAGCCGCCGCGCGAGCGCCGCGGCCTGCGATTCGCTGACGGTGTCGGGGATCCCGAGCTGGCTGGCGCGGCCCTTGAGACGCATCGTGAGCCCCTCGGGCTCGGCTTCCAGGGTCAGCAGCCAGTTTCCGGGGTGGCGCGGCACGAGGCCCGACAGGTCGAGGACGGTCGCGCCGGCCAGGCCGGTGCCCTCCAGGTCGCAGTCGGCGTCGACCTCGCCGCCGTCGAGTACGACCATCACTTGTGGACGGTCGGTGAAGGTGCCCTGGTCGCCGGCGGCCCGGGAGCGGTTGGCCAGCTCGTCGGCGAGCATGTCCTCCAGCTCGGTCATCGAGTCGACGATGAGACGGCGGGCGCCAAGCGCGTCGGCGTCGCGGTCGTGGCGGGCGTGCGGGAGCCACTTCACCCAGTCCCAGGTGGCCATGCTCGACCGGCCGGCGACGACGGCGATCTTCAGGTCGGCCGGGGAGTGGAAGGTCGCGGCCTGGCAGAGCATCGAGCGGATGACACCGCGCGACAGTTCGCCGTCGCCGCGGAAGACCACGCGGCGGAAGGCCCGCAGCTGCACGGCCATCGGCATGTGCGGCAGGTTGGCGTGGGCGCGCACGAAGCGCCGCAGCGCCAACGCGCTCATGGGTTCGAGGTCCTCGACCGGCTTCGTCTCCGGCGGGACCATGGTCACCGCGAGGCGCTGGCGGCCGACGGCCACGCGGACCTCGCCGAAGTCGGGGTCGCCGTAGCGGCGCTCCCACAACCGCGACGAGTGGGCGATGCTCCACAGCGCACCGGGCTCGGGATGCCGCCACAGCACGGCCTTGCGCTGCTGCCCGGCCGCGCGGCGGACCTGGCGGCGCGACTGCGCGAGGTAGCGCATGTAGTCGCGGCGCTGGATGGTCTGCTCGGCCTTCTGGTCACCACCGGAGGTCATGAAGGACCCGACGAACATGCCCAGCATGGACACGCCGAACAGGCCGCCCACCACCATCATCATGGTCCCGCCGCCGCGACCGGCGTACATGAACGCCATCGCGCCGACCATGGCCAGCATCGGCAGCAGCATCAGGTACTGCGCCATGCTCCGCTGCGTCGGGGTCGGCAGGTCCGGTGGCGGTTCCAGCATCAGCTCGCCGCCGGGCATGGCCGGGCCCTTGCGGCGGGGCGGCCGGGTGAACACGAGTGTGCCCATGTGTGCGGACCTCCGGGGTGGGGGTTGAAACATCGTAAACGCTTATGGGGGACGAAGGGAAAAGCGTGGGCGGCCAGTGAATGAAAGCGCATTCGTCAGCGGAGGCGAAGGCGCACGTGGGAGCGGGGACACGGGGTCCGGAAGAACTTTTCAAGAAGAACTTCGAAGTCCGCTTAAGTTACGCTTGCGTAAGCGTAGGTTTTCTCCTTTCCACGGTTTGTGGACGGTTTCGAGCGAGATCCCTTTGCGCCCAACGGTGTCCGCCGGGCGCCCGCGAGCGCCCGAAACTCCCATTCCGACCGCGACCCCGATACGCTCACCGGCGCGAGCCCCTTCGATCCCCCTCCCGGCAAGGAGACCGCGACCGATGACCGTCGCCAGCGAACTGTCTCTCGTCACCATCGTCGCCCCGCACACCCGTATGGACGTGGCGCTGCCAGGACATGTGCCGCTCTCCGAGCTGCTGTCCGACCTGCTGCAACACGCCGCCGACGGCCCGAAGGGCGAGGATCTCGTCGAAGACGGTGCCACGCAAGGGGGCTGGGTGCTGTCGCGCCTGGGGAAGGCGCCGCTGGACCCGGACCTGACGCCCAGCCAGCACGGCATCCTCGACGGCGAGGAGCTGTACTTCACGCCGGTGGCGCAGTCGGCGCCCGAAGCGGTGTTCGACGACGTCATCGACGCGATGGCCACCGCGACCAACGAACGCGTCGGACGCTGGCAGAACACCACCAGCAAGGTCTTCGGCACCGTCCTGGCGACCGCCGCGCTGCTCGGCGGGGCGGCCGCGATCCTGTTCACCGGAACGGGTCTGGCGATGTGGGCGGCCCTCGGCGTCGGCGGCGCGCTGCTGTGCGCGGCACTGATCCTGGCGAGGGCGCTGGGCAACGCCGCCAGCGCGACCGTGCTCGGGCTGATCTCCCTGGTGTACGGCCTGGTGGGCGGCCTGCTGCTGCTCGGTGAGCTGCCCGACCTCGGCGACGTGAGCGCTCCGCGCATCATGACCGCGGGAGCCGTGGTGGCCACCTTCGCCGTGCTGGCCGGGATCGTGGTGATCCCGTACGCGCCGGTGTTCCACTGTGGAGCGATCTGCGGGTTGGCGCTGACCGCGGCCGCCGCGCTGTCGACGTTCCTCGGCGCGTCCCCGGCCGAAGCGGGCGCGGCCGTCGCGACGGTGCTGGTCGCGCTGGTCCCGGCCATGCCGATGCTGGCGTTTCGCATCTCGCGGCTGCCGATGCCGACGGTCCCGAAGTCGCCGCAGCAGCTGCGCACCGACGGCGAGAAGGTCGACAGCGAACTGGCCCTGCTGCGCAGTGAGCGCGCCGACCAGCACCTGACCGGCATGCTCACCGCCGTGGCGATCATCGCCGCCGCCGCCGAGTTCGCGCTGGCCTTCGGCCGTACGGTCCCGGCGACACTGGCCGCGGTGCTGTTCACGCTGCTGGTCCTCATGCGCGCCAGGGTCTTCCTCACCATCCGGCAGCGCCTGCCGTTCCTGCTGGCCGGCGTCGTGGGGATGGCCTCGCTGGCCCTGGCGTTCTGGACCGGCGAGCACGACACGGCCACCCGCATGTTCGCGCTGCTCGCCGCGACGGCGTTCCTGGCCATCGTCGCGCTGGCCTACACGCTCGGCGTGGTCGGCAAGCAGGTCTCGCCGATCTGGGGCCGGATCATCGACATCCTGGAGCTGCTGCTGGTGGTGGCCGTGGTGCCGCTGACCGCGTGGGTCTGGAACCTGTACTGGGCGATCCGCACGATCAACGGTTAGACGTCCTCGCCGGATCCACCGACGACGGGCGGCGGCATGTCGTCGTCCTCGTCGAGGCTCCAGGGGTTGTTCGCCTCACTGCGCCAGGTCAGCTGCTCGGCGGGGTCGGGTTCGCCCTCCCCGCCGGGGTCGACCTCGTCGTCGGCCGGTGCCGGGGCGGCCGAACCGCCCGCCGCGGCGGGCTCCTCGCTCCACTGTGGGGGTTCTAAACCCCAGTCGGGCAGTACCCGGGGAACGTCCTGGTGATCGGTCTGTGGCTCGGTCATCGTCTAAAAGATCCCGCCGCTCGCCGCCGACGCGTACGCCGCCGGACCCTGCCTTCCGTTGCACCGCCGCAGCTTGACGCTGTTGTCGACGGCGAGTTTGGTGAGCTCCTCCACGAGCCCGTCGATGTCCTCGTGCCCGGCGGCGACCCTGATCAGGCAGCGGACGGACAGGCGCTTCTCGACCGGGCGGTCGCTGGCCCGGCGCATCGAGATGGACACCGCGCAGAAGGCCGACTGGAGCTCGGCCACCTCGGTCCACAGTCGACGGAGCTCTTCGGCGCCGGGAAGCTTGCCGTGCAGCGTGAAGGTGACCTGGTCGAGGTCGCCGAGACTCCAGGTGCGCCAGTCCTCGGCGACCTTGTCGGCCGTCTCCACGGCCGCCGACTCGGCGCCCAGCGACTGCCGGACCGCCTCGTCGAGGCCGGTGGCGTCGAGCGGCCGGAGGTTGACGCCGACCTGCTTGGCGCCCTTCATCAGGCGTCCGACGGTTCCGCCGAGGGCGCGCTGGATGCCGACGGCCCCGCCGCCGCGCTCGGCGGCGATGCGGGAGGCGCCCTGCACGTCGAGGCGCACGACGAACCACGCGTCGCGCCTGGCGAACAGCGGCAGGCCGTTCATGACCTGGGTCGTGGTGACGTCGTCGCCGGGGAATCGCCACTCGGGCTTGATGCCGTCGGTGTCGTCCTCCTCGTCGGCCTCGGGCTCGGCCCGCGGAAGCGTCGAGGAGGTCAGCGGGACGGTCTGCGTCACCAGCTGCACCGAGGAGACCGGGGCGCCGCTTCCGAGCAGGATCCCCGAAAGGACGCCGAAGGCCAGGTGGGGAGGCTCGTCGCTGTCGACGGTGAGACCGGCGAACCAGCCGGTCCCGTCGAAGGCGACGCCGAGGCTCATGCCCCGCTCGGTGACCGTGCTCAGCTCGATCCCGGCGGCCAGCGCGGCGACCTCGGCGGGCTTCCTGCGGTCACGCCGGCGCCGGAAGACCAGTCGCAGCCAGCGCGCGCCGCGCACGTACCAGAGCAGGCCGCGGGTCCGGCCGAACACCGCGACACCGGTCACCGCGACGGCCGCGGCGAGCCAGATCCAGTCGGCGCCCTTGACGAAAAGCAGCGTCGCGGCCACGATTTCAACGGCCACCAGCTGGGCGACGCCCACCGGTCCGAAACGCGCGGGCCGACCCGTCGAGGGTGCGGGAGTCGCCATGTGAGACCAACGTCCTTTGTGGTCGGTCAGCGTCGGATGTCTCGCACCCGGGCCGGATTCGGGGTTCTGACATGCTAGCGGCTGCCAGGTTAGCGGCACGTTCTTGATGAGGGAAGCCCCCGGCACTCAGGGCAGACCTAGGGAGAGTTCGGTATGCGCACGAAGCGCGAACAGGTACAGGCGCAGCGGTTCATCGTCCGGCGCATCGTCTCGGCGATGATCAGCGGCGAGCCCGAGACCCTCGATCTGCCCATGCGCAGAGTCGGGATCGCGGCCTTCGCGGGGGTCCTGATCTTCGCGTTGGTCTTCGCCGGATTCTGGGTGGTGGGCCTGATCTTCCCCGGCGGCGCCAAGTCCTGGATGGTGGACGGCGCGATCATCGTCGAGGAGGAGACCGGCACCCGCTACATCTACGCCCAGGGCGAGCTGCACCCCGTGCAGAACTTCGCCTCGGCCCTGCTGATCGTCGGAAACGGCGATCGCAAGGTCCACAGCGTGCATCAGCAATCACTGAAAGGAACCCCGCGCGGGCGGACCCTGGGCATCCAGGACGCGCCCGACGCACTGCCCACAAAGGATCTGTTCATCTCCCTGCCCTGGCAGACGTGCAGCGCGCCGAACCCGGTCGACCCGACGGCCCGCGACTCGTACGTACTGGTCGGAGCGCCCTTGTCGCCGGCGACCGACCTGGCCGGACAGGGCCTGGTGCTGGCCAACGGCGACAACTTCTACCTCGTCCTCGGAGCCACGAAATACCTCATCGACGCCGCCGCCCTGCCGGCCCTCGGGACCGACAAGGAACAGGCGATCCGCGTCGACGACGTGCTGGTCAACGCGCTGCGCACCGGTCCCGACCTGGTCGTCGAGATCCCCCGAAAAGGCCGCGCCGGAAGGGATCTGGAAGGCGAGCGCTACAAGATCGGCGACGTGTTCACCAACAATGAGAAGTTCTACGTACTGGTGGGCGACGGTTTGGCGTCCATCGGGGAACTGTCGGCCGAACTGCTGGGAACAAAGAAGGTCGAGCTGGCGACCGCGACGGTGATCGCCAACCAGTCGGCCACCGTGATCGAACCGGCCGACTTCCCGCAGCTGCGGCCCGATGTCCGCGAAGGGCTCGACGGCCGCGACACCGCGGTGTGCAGCGTCTTCGACGACCAGGAGCTCACGATCGCCGTGCACACCCCCGTACCAGGCAATCTGTCCAGTCAGACGACCGTCGCGCCGGTCGGTGAGGGCGACGAGATCAACACCGCCGACCACGTGTGGCTGCCCGGTGGATACGGCGCCCTCGTCCGCGCCGAGGCGACTCCCGAGGCTCCCGGCGGCACCGTCTATCTGGTCACCGACCAGGGCTGGAAGTTCGGATTGACACCGGAGGCGATCACGGCTTTCGGCTACGAAAAGGTAACGCCGACTCCGATCCCATCGGGACTCCTCGCATTGCTACCTACGGGACCGGAACTTAGTCAGGCGGCCGCATTGACGCCTTCGGCGGGCACTGGAAATTGAGTCTTTCGCCATCCGTCTAATTTGCTCTATCCTGTGCGGACAACGCAGAATAGGCAGTGGAGGTAACTGATGGCGCCCCCGTCCGCCACCGACGGTCCCTTTGACGTCCATGTCGATCGGATCGTGGAATTCCAACCGACCTTCGGTCGACTAGACGCCCGGGTGAGCACCGCGCACAGCCAGGCATCCCCGGCCTCGGCGCAGGGGCTCGGCACATTCCCCCAGGCGCAGACGATCATCACGGAGCACACGAGGCTGCTGGCCCAGCTCCTGGCACGCTTGGCCGAGCTCAAGGCCGCGATCACGGCGGCCAACACCAAGACCACCAAGCTGATCGAGAACTATCGCAAGGCCGAACAGACCAACCGTTCGAGCATGGAGGACTTGATGGGTCCGCTGCTCGGAGTCATCTCCGCCGTGGTCCGGAAGGATTGATCCATGTACGGATTCGAACAGGCCTCGGCCATCTGGATGGCCGTACAGCCCGGAGTCCCGGCCGCCAGCGCGCAGTCGAACTGGATGGCCGCGGCCGCTGAGGCCAGGCAGCTCGCCGACGAGTTGCTCGCCAACCTCCAGACGCTGCTCAGCTACTGGCAGGGCCCGGCCGCGACCGAGTTCTCCAAGAGCATGCAGACCCTCGCCGGATTCGCCGGTGACCTGTCGGCCGACATGACCAACATGGCCACCGGTCTGTCGCAGATGGCCGCCGCGGCCGAGACCGCGCGCGCCAAGGCGATGGTCATCATCGCCACCCACCAGCACCCGAAGATGCGCGCCATCGGAGCGGCGAAGCTCAACGCGCTCATGGGATCGACCGGCGGCCAGTACAGCACCGCCAAGAGCAAGTACTGGCAGGAGCCGACGCAGCCTCCTGAGAAGCTGCCGCACAAGAACTCCAACAACGGCGAGACGACGCCCAAGGGCCTCGACAACGCCGGCAGCATCCCGTCGAAGCGGGACATGAAGGACGACTTCGACCTGCTCGACATCATCCCGGCGATCGCCGACGGCCTCGGGTTCACCGACACCAACGGCCCCGGCGGTAACGGAGGAGACCTCGACAACGGCGACTTCGATCCCGGCCCCCTCCCGGTCGGATCGCTGCCGCCCGACGACCCGTCCTACAACCCCGTGCCGATCCCCGACACGAACCTGGCCGAACCCGACCCCATCACCGGCGGCGTCGGCGGTGGCGGCGGAACCGGCCTGGCGGGCGCCACGCCCACCACCGCCATTCCCAGCACCGGCCTCGCCTCCACCGGCGGAGTCGGCATGGCACCCGTCGGCGGCGGAGCCGGACCCATGGCGGGAGTCATGGGAGCGGGCGGCTTCGCACCGCGAACCGGTGGAGCGGCCCCGAAGTCGGCGCCCGGCATGGGCGGCGGCAGCGGAGCCGGCGGCCTCTTCGGTCCGCCCATGATGGGCGGCGGAGCCGGACGCCGGGGTGAGGACGAGGAGAACGGCGTCCACACCTGGCTCACCGAGGACGAGATGGCCTGGGACGGCGAGGCCGCGCCCGGAGCGGTCACCGGACGGGACTAGCTCGTGCTGTGCTTGCTCGGTCGGAGGCTGTGTTTGCTGGGTCGGAGGCTGACGAAACCTCCTGACAGGCATGGGATCGGGCTGCGGCACCTCCTCCGGTGCCGGGTCCCCGAACTGGGGTTACGCCTGAACTGGCGGGTGCCCGGCGCGAAGCTGCCGGCCCCGGCCCAGGGTGACGCCTGAACTGGCGGATCCCCGATACGGCGTGACAGCTCGTCCTCTGCGGGGAGGCGAGTGAGATTCGGCGGGTCCCCGGGCTGATGCCCGGGGACCCGCTCTCCTACGCGTACACCTCGAACTCGTAGATCCGCGCCGCGCCGTCGGCCGTCTGCGTCGGCGTGACCACGCTCAACCGCACGTATCTCGCCGAGACCGGTGAGCTCAGCGCGTGTTCGCCGGCGGCGACGGTGTTCCCGCGTATCTGCGCGACCGTCGACCACGTGACACCGTCGGCCGAGACGAGCACGTCGTAGTCGCGGGTGTTCCAGGTCGCCGACTCGCCGCCGGCGCCGGCGTGCCGCACGGTCACCGAGCGGATCGAGCGCGACTGCTGCAGGTCGACCTGCAGCCAGCGGCTCGAACCGGTCGAGCACCACTTGTCGGTGGTTCCGCCGCCGACGCTTCCGTTGACGGCCTTGCCCGGTCCTTCGTCGGCGTTGCAGGACGAGTCGGCGGTCGCCGGCCTATTGAGGGCCACATTGGACGGTCCGCTGCCGCCGTACACCTCGAACTCGTAGATGCGGGCGGCGTTGTTGCCGTTGTTGGCCGGTGTGGTGACATCGAGCCGCACGTAACGGGCCGTGCGGGCCGAGACGGGATGGTAGGTCCTGCTCGACCGCTGCCCGGACACCGACGCGGCCTGCGTCCAGTTGGTCCCGTCGGTGCTGGTCTGGATGGCGAAGCTCCCGGTGTTCCAGCCGGTCGTCTCACCGCCGAGCCCGGCGTGCTTGACCACGAACGACGACACGCTCTGCGCCGAGCCGAGGTCCACCTGGAGCGACTTGGTCCCCGCCGCCGTCGAGCACCACTTGCTGTTGCCCGAGAGGCTTCCGTCGACGGCCTTCTCCGGGCCCTCGCCCGCACACGAGGCCGAGCCGGTCGCCGGCCTTCCGAGCGCGAGGTTGGTGCCCAGTTCGGGCGCCTGAGGCGGTTGGGCCGCGCCGTCGGTGAACGACGGCGGCACGTCGGCGGGGTTGGTCCCCCACGACGAGGCCGAGGAGCCCATCGCGTACGAGAGCGTGCCGCCGGCGGCGATGTCGGTGTAGCGCAGCCACGGCCGCTGCGTCGCCGAGCCGTTGAGCGAGAAGTTCTGCACGTACTGGTTGCCCTGCCCCGCCCCACTGGCGTTGATCTGGAGGTTGCCGCTCGGGCGCTGCACGAGGATCGAGGGGAACAACGGGCCGTGCAGCGCGAGGGTGTCGGCGCCGGGGGTCGGCGGGTACATGCCCAGCGCGCTCCAGACGTACCAGGCCGAGGTGGCACCGAGGTCGTCGTTGCCGGGGAGTCCGCCGGGTCCGGTGGTGAAGGACTCGTTCATGATGCGCCGGACCACCGACATCGTCCCTTGTGGACGGGCGGCGTAGTGGTAGGCCCAGGGCACGCCGTGCTCGGGTTCGTTGCCGATGTAGAAGTAGGGCCGCGACAGGCCGCCGTTGAGCTCGGTGAAGTGGTGGTCGAGGCGCTGCACGGCGGTCTGCCGTCCGCCCATCAGGTTGATCAGCCCGGAGAAGTCGTAGGTGACCATCCACGTGTACTGGGAGGCGTTGCCCTCGGTGTATCCGTTGTGGCTGGCCGGATCCAGCGGCCAGGGCCAGCTGCCGTCGGCGTTGCGGTCGTGGACGTAGCCCGACTCGGTGTTGAAGACGTTCATCCACCACTGGGCGCGGGTCATGTAGGTGTTGTACTTCGCGGTGTCGCCGAGACCGCGGGCGAACTGGGCGACGGCGAAGTCGGACGCGGAGTACTCCAGGGAGTCCGACGGGTCCTGGTGGATGAAGTGGCTTGCCGTGTAGGCGCCCTGGAGGCCGCGGATGGGGCTGCCCTGGATGGTCCCGCCGTTGGACGAGCGGTCCATGAGGGACAGAGCGGCGGCGGTGTCGAAACCGTTGACCCCGAAGGCGTGCGCGCTGGACACGACGATCGGGCCCGGGTCGCCGGTCATCACGAAGTGCTCGTTGTGGTTGTGCGACCACTTGGGTATCAGGCCGCCCTGCTGCCCGTCGAGGACCATCGACTTGACGATGTCGGTCATCTCGGCCGGCGCCAGGAAGGCCACCAGCGCCGCCCACGAGCGGTAGACGTCCCAGCCGGAGTAGTTCTGGTAGACGGTGTGGTTCGCGCTGTGGATCTGGTTGTCGAAGCCCCGGTACTGGCCGTTGACGTCGCTGGAGACGTTGGGGTTCTGCAGGACCCGGTAGAGCGCGGTGTAGAACTTCTGCAGGTCGGCGGACGCGCCGCCGGTGGCCTGCACCCGGTTGAGGATGTTGTTCCAGGCGGTGTCGGCGGCGGTCCGCACGGCCTGGAAGTCGTTGCCGGGGTTCTCCGCGGCGAGGTTGGCGCGGGCGCCGTCGAGGCTCACGAAGGAGATGGCGACCTTGGCCTGCACGGTCCGGTTGGACATGGTGTCGAAGGTCAGGTACCCGCCGGAGTTGACGCCGCTGGCCGAACCGGAGCCGGCGTTGACGGTCCCGCCGAGCCAGGTGCCCTGTCCGGTCGGGGCGCGGTCGAAGGTGATGGCATAGAAGATCTGGTAGGTCTTCGACGAGCCGCAGAAGCCGCCGCCGGTGAAGGTCCCGGTGATCTGGCCGCCGCTGATGTTGATCGAGCCGCTGCGGTTGCCGGTGGCGCTGCGGCTGGTGTTGACCAGGACGCGCGCGGTCGTCGAGGAGGGGTAGGTCAGCCGCATCATGCCGGTGCGGGTCGTCGCCGACAGCTCGACGGCCGTGCCGCCGTAGGTGTCGAGGACCGTGCGGTAGTAGCCGGGCGCGGCCTGCTCGTTGGCCTTGCTGACGGCCGAGGAGTAGCCGGTCCAGCCGGTACCGGGGGAGGTGCCGATGTTGCCGGTGATGGGCAGGATGCCGAGGTCCTCGTTGTTGCCGCAGCCGGCGCCGTTGAAGTGCGTGAGGCTGAACTCCTCGACGCGGTTGTCGCTGTACCGGTACCCCGACGGCGAGCCGGTCGGCGTGTCGGGGCCGAACTGCACCATGCCGAAGGGCAGGACCGGGCCGGGGTAGGTGCTGCCGCCGGCGCCGCCGGGGACGGGGTTGGGCGAGTTGCTGTCGTCGGTGCCGATGAAGGGGTTGACGTACTGGGTGAGGGCGAGGGCGCTGACCCCGGCGTCCTCGGCGAGTGCGGGCGGGGCGGTGAATAACGCGGCGGCTAAAGCGCCGGTGATGGCGGCGCCCAGGAGGGGGCGGGCTAAGCGCGACATGAGGGCTCCCGAAGGGTTGGGCGAGATCAGACAACGTTGTCTGTGTACGTGCGATCACGCTATTGCGCTCAAGAGGCACTGTCAAGAACCTGTGTAACTGCCGTTAGTTTGTTAGTCAGTTACACTGCTCCCATGGATCTGACCCCCCTCGTCCGGCGCTGGCTCGCCGGCTGGACCGCCGCCCGCGCCATCGCACCCGCCGTCGGGGTCCCCGGTGGCTTTCGCGTCACCCTCGCGCTGCCCGGAAGGCTGCACGAGTTCGTGGCCCCCGACCTCGACGGCATCGCACCCCTCGCCGCCGCCCTCCACACCGTCGAACCCTCTTGGCTCACCGCCTTCGCCACCGACGCCGAGCACACCGAGAAGGCCCTGCGCGAGGCCGGGCTGGAGTTCTTCACCGCCCCCGAGTCCTTCATGGCCGTCCGCCTCGCCGACCAGCCCGCCCGCCGCCCCTCCGACGGCTACACCCTCGCCACCGCCGCCGACGGCCCGCTCGTCCGCACGCGCGTCACCGCCCCCGACGGCACGCTCGCCGCCACCGGCCTCATGGCGGTCGCCGGAACCGACGCCGTCGCGCACGAGATCCACACCGAGGAGGCGCACCGGCGCCGCGGCCTCGGCGGCGTGGTCATGACGGCGCTCGCCGAGCGCGCGGCCGACCTCGGCGCGACCACCGGCCTGCTCATCGCGAGCGCGGCGGGGGAACGGCTCTACACCTCGCTGGGGTGGGACACCCTGGCGACGGTGATGACGGTGCGGGTGCCGATGGGGTGAGTCAGTCCTCACCGGCGGCGCCCCGCCCGCGCTTGCTCGGCCGCTCGGTCTTGTCGACCACCAGGGCCTGCACGGCGCCGCTGGTCATGCCGGCGAAGCCCGAGGTGGCGTACGAGCGGGGATAGGCGGCGGCGACCAGTATCAGGTGGTTGGCCACCAGCGTCTCCCGCTTGCGCACGTTCTTGACGCTGTGGATGTCGAGCAGGCCGAGGATGCGGGTGCGAAGCTCCTCCCGCGACTTGTTCCCTTTGCGTTCGTGCTTGAGCAGGACCGCGCGGTGGGCGCCCTCGGTGTCGCCGCCGGTGTCGACGGTGTCGAAGGCGACGCCGGGGAGCATGTTGACGTGCGCGAGCAAGGTGTTGACCGCCTCCTGCACCAGCAGCGGCTGAACGGGCACCGATGCCGCCGTCGCCTCCCGCGCGCGTTCGGCCATCACCGGTGCGAGCGGCCTCGTCGCGGTGCCCCCGAAGCCCGCCAGGCGGGTGGCCATGGCGTCGACGTCACGCCCGAGGACGGGCAGTTTCGCGACGGCCTCGGGGATCGTGCACCCGAGCAGTGCCGTGCGGATGATGTCCTTGTGCACCAGCCACGCGGTCGTGTGCGCGCCCATCCTGCCGGAGTCGAAGGGTGAGGGCGGGCGGCCCTCGGTGCCGACTTCGAGGATGCGGCCGTTCTTGCCGACGGTGAGCTGCGTGGCGCTGGGCGACCCGACCCCCTGCGCCTCGATGTCCTCGGCGGTGTCGGCCTCGCCGTCCTGCGGGTCGGTTTCCCGTTTGCGCTTCTTGCTCGGCGTCACGGCGACCGCGGCGGCGGGATCGAATTTCGCCGGTGCGTTGCGGCTGCGTCCGCCGCGGCCGCTGATCACCGGTTCGGTGACGGGTTCGCCCCCGTTGGCGCGCACGACCGCCTTCATGTGGTCGATGTCGCGCTGGACGGCCTGGCGGGGAGTGAGCTTCGGCTCGGGCTCCGCGCGCGACCCGGTTTCCTCCTCTTCCTCCTCGCCCTTCACCGGCTCCTTCCCTTTCGCCCTCTCCTCCGCGGCCTTCTCCCGTTCGCGGGCGAGGACGCGGGTGCGCTTGGAGGAGACGACGTCCTCGTAGCCGAGTGCGGCGAGCTTGGCGTACTCGGCGAGCAGCCTTTCGTTGTAGACCCTGACGTTCTCCTTCTTCCGCTCGTCCACGAGCGGCGCGACGACGGCCTGGAGCGCGACGACGGCCGCCGCCTCGCCGCCCCAAGCGCGCTTGACCGCGCCGGGATAGGCGGCCTCGATCGCGCGCACGTGCTGGATGAGGATCGGGTCGACCCGGTTGCCGAGGTCGGCGCCCGGGGCGACCTTCGCCGCGGTCTCCCTGGTCTCGGTGGCCAGGAGGGCGACCCCGCCGGTGTCGAGGAGCTTGGTGACGGCGTCCTGGAGGTCCTTCCGGGCGACGTGGGCGTGGCCGGCGAGCACGCGAGCCGGGCCCGACTCGCCCTTACCGCGCCCGGCGAGGCCGGGGCTGATCTCGCGGATGTTGAGAGTCGTCAGCGGGATCAGCTCGCGGTACTCCAGGTAAGCCGTGACCAGGCTCTGGAGGAGGGTCATGGACCGCGCGTTCTTGTCGCCGACCTTGTTGAGCTTCGCGGCGAGGGCGTCCATCGTGTCCTTCGCCGCGTCGAGGCGGTCGCCGTGCCCGCCACCGGCGGTGTCGCGGGCCAAGTGCGCCGAGCGGGCGAGGCCGGGGAGGTTGGCGAGCTGGAGGACGAGAGCGTTCATGCCGGCCAGCGCGCCGGCGACGGACTTGCCGACGATCGCGTTGCGGACGGCGGTGACCTGCACGATGTAGGCGGTCGTGTGGTCGCCCATGGTGCCCTTGTAGGGCGAGTCGGGTCGTCCGCGGATGGTGAGGCCGCCGATGGTGGCGCCGTCGGCATCGACACCGAGCTGCGCGGCGACGCGCTGGATCTTGGGCGGAGCGGCGGCCGGGGCGAGCAGGGCTCCGACGGCGGCGTTTCCCGCCGCGCGCTGGAGTCCGATCAGTCCCGCCGCGCCCAGCGGCCCGCGCGCCGCGGGTGCCCTGCGCCGGGTGGGCACCACCGTCCGCTCGGTTGACGCCGGTGTGCGTGCAGGTTCCCGCATCCCGAATCCCTCTCACCGTCCTCTGTAGGCACTGTGACCGAAAGGGCGCATCGCCGCAAGATGCATCTAGGGTCGATATGCGGACACGACCGCCTACTACCGGGCGCGTGAGCGGTACGCGGCCACCTTCGTGCGGTTCTGGCAGGCCGTCGAGCAGAAGCGGCGGTTCTGCGACTTCGTCGCGTCGAGGAACACCAGCTCGCAGCGCTCCGCCTCGCACCTGCGCAGGCGGGACAGGCCGTCGCCGCCGGCGAGCATGGCCACGGCGGTGGTGAGATCGGCGAGCCAGCGCTCGGCCCCGGTACGGGAGGGGTCGCCGAAGTAGAGGTGCCACGGTTCGTCGCCGTACTGCACGAGCCACGGTTCGGCGCGGGACGCCCGCAACAGGCCGTTGACGACCTCGGCGGCGTGTGCGTGTTCGCCGTCGACGAGCGCGGCGAGGGCTTCGTAGAGGCGCTCGGCGCCGTCGGTGAGACGCGCGAGCGAGGCGTCGTCGACGCGTGGGGCGAGGCTGGTGACCAGCCGCAGGGCGGCCTCGACGGCCTCGCGCTGCTCCGCGGTGTCCAGGCGCGGGGTGGGGCGGCCCCTGGTGTGCTCGGGACCGAAGGCGTCCGCCAGCGCCACGGCCGCATCGAGCGCCGCCTCCAAGTGGCCGGTCACGTCCACTCAGGTCTCCGCGAGCAGTTCGGTGAGCAGGCGGGCGTGTGCCTCGTCGGTCCCGTTGAACCAGGTGCAGGCGATGTCGACGGCGACGACCTGGCCGGTGGCGAGCACGGCCCGGGCGGCGGCGATGACGTCGGCGGCGGCAGGCCCGCAGCCGACGGGGTAGCGGAGGGAGGGGACCTCGGCGGAGTCGATGACGTCGAGGTCGATGTGCAGCACGAGCGGTCCGGGAGGGAGTTTGCTCGCGGTGTCGGCGACCTCGCTGCGTCCGACGGCGGCGGTCGCCAGGTACTCGGCCTCGGGCGGGTCGAGGTCGCGGGCGCCGACGAGCAGGGCGCGCTCCTCGGTGATGGGGCGCAGGCCGAGGCGGTCGGCGATGAGGTCGGGCCGGTAGCCGAGGATGATCCGCAGCGGCATCCCGCCGGGGTATCCGGAGTGGCTGGTCTCGACGGTCTGGACGTCGCCGTGGGCGTCGAACCACACGATGGCGGGGTCGAGGCCTGCGCGCTGGAGGCCGGTCATGACGGCGAGGGACGTCGAGCAGTCGCCGGAGACGATGACGGGCCGCTCGTGGGCGACGGCCGCGACCGCTTCGGCGGTGGGGACGGCGACGTCGGCGAGCCTCGACCACACGTCGCCTTCGCCGAGTTCGGGCGCGACCACGATCGGCTCGGTCCCGTCGGGGAGGGAAACCCGCAGGTCGGGGAGGTGTTCGTCGAGGTGGTACGGAACGAGGACGGTCGGCATGCGACGACGCTACCGCGCCTCGCGCGCCGCCCCCGCCGAACCCGGCGGGGGCGGTGCGTGACTCAGCCGGTGATCACCTCGTCGGCGGCGAGCGCGGTCGTGCGCCGGGTGACGAGTTCCCGCAACTGCTGCGCCTGTTCGGCGACGGCGGTGGTGCCGTCGCCCGAGCTCGGCGCGGTCGCCGAGGTCAGCGCGGTGCTCGTGGTGATGCGGTCGAGTGCGGCGAGCGCTCCGCCGTCGGCGTAGAAGGCGGTGTAGAGCTCGCGGTAGGCGTTCTCGTAGGCGGGGTGGAAGGCCTCGGCGGCGAGGAAGCGCTCTTTGAGGGCGTTGCCCGCGCTCATGCCGCCGCCTTCGGGAGGGGCACCGTCGGGTGTCGTGCCGCCGCCGGGGAAGCCGCCTCCGGGAGCGCCCGGCGGCGCGGCCCCCTCCGGGAGACCTTCCGGCATCCCCTCCCCGCCGGGCGTGGGCGCCGCCCCGTCACCACCCGGGAAACCCTCGCCGCCGCCCATGGCGCCCTCGTCGTAGGGACCCTGCTCGGCCGAGCCGCTGAACGCGAGGTTCATGTCCCAGGTGACCACCGACAGCTTCCCCGTGCCCTCGTCGTACCAGAGGTACAGGTTCTTGCCGGGCCCCGCCATGTCGTCGAAGTTGAGCAGCAGGTTCTGCGCGGCCACGTAGGACGCGAGGCCGTCCACGTCGACCCGGTCGCCGAGTTCGGCGGCGAAGCCGGCGTCGTCGGCGGCGTCCAGCCATTTCAGGAAGGCGATGACCGGCGCGAGGTCGCGGTCGCCGACGAGGTTGACCTGCTTGAAGTCGTCGGCGTACTCGGTGGGGTCGTCGCCCTGGTAGGTGAAGGAGCCGCCGGCGAGCTGCTTGTAGAGGACGCCGTCGCCGAGGTCCTCGGCGAAGGGCACGTCCATGTGCTCGATGAGCAGCCTCCCGACCGGCGCGCTGCCGTTGACGCTCAGCGACGTGTAGGTGTAGTCCTGCGCGGGCTGCCCGGAGGCGGCCAGCAGGTCGACCGCCAGGGCCTCGTTCAGCACCCCCGGCCCCCCGCCCATGCCGGCGACGCGCAGCACGAACTGGTCGTGGCCCTGGTAGGCGCGGCCGTCGGCGTACTTGTCCATGTCGAGCAGCCACGGCAGGTTCGCCGGGTCCTCAGTGGACAGTCCGGCGCGTCCCCGGCGCCCCTCGGTCGCGGTCTCGACGCCGGGCCGGGTGAGGCCCTGGAGCGTCGAGTTCCCCTTCAGCCGGATCCCGACGTCTTCGAGGAGGGTCCCGTCGACGACGAGGTCGGCCTTCATCCAGTCCTTCTCGCCGTCCTCGAAGTAGGAGTCGAGCAGCCTCTCGTAGTCGCCGGCGTCGTAGCTGAGCGCCAGTTCGTGGGAAACGCCCAGGTCGAAGAGGGAAACGGTGCCCTCGACGTCCTCGGTGACGGTGTACCCCTCGGAGGCCTCGCTGGTGACGACGGCCGCGACCCGGACCGTGCTCAGCACGACCCCGCACAGCGCGGCGAACACCGCGCAACCCAGCAGCAGCCGCCAGGACTGGCGCACGCGGACCGGCACCCGCCGGATCAGTCGGCGCCGCATCACAGGTCCGTCTGGTCGTATCCGGTCAGGATCGTCACGCGCTGACCGGAGGTCTTCTCGCGCAACGCGGCCAGCAGCTCGCCCGGCTCGCGGCCGCGCTTGAGGCGCACGGTGTAGAGCATCTCGGTGAGCGTCCCTCCCCGTACCGACTCCATGCTGACCAGCTCGAACTCGGTGGTGTGCGCGACGAGCACGTCCTGGACGTCGCCGGCGCGGTCCTCGCCGGGTGGGATCTGAACCTTGACGACCTGGCGCTGCACGTTGAGGTGGAACCAGTTGAAGCGGTGCATCACGTAGACCACCAGGCAGATCGCGACGGTCGCGATCGCGGCCAGCGAGTAGAAGCGCGTGCCGCAGGCCATGCCGATGCCCATCACCAGGAAGATGAACCCGACGTCGCGGGTCTCCTTGATGGCGTTGCGGAAGCGCACCACCGACAGCGCGCCGACCAGTGCGAACGCGCGGGCGATGTTCGAGCCGACGACCAGCATGATCAGCGAGACGAGCATCCCGAGGACGACCAGCGTCTGCACGTAGGACTGGCTGTAGGAGACGTGCCGGTGGGTCGCTCGGTAGACCCAGCCGATGACGAGGCTGAGCACGAAGGCGAGCGACAGGGCGGCGGCGATGTCGCCGACGCTGAAGGTGCCCGACAGGTCGGAAAGGTTGAACTGGTCCACGGTCTAGAGCTCCTGATCAGCGGTCTCGGGCACGTGGAAGAGCGAGCGCGGCGCGCGCCCGAAACTCTCCACGCATTGGCAGTACTTGGAGACGCGCACGACCGACAGGCCGTGGCGCGCGGTGAGGTCGGTGAGCCAGTAGGGGACACGGTCGTCGGCCTTGACCTCGAGGATCGTCATCGAGGCGGGGACGATGAGCCGGTTCTCGGCCTCGGCGGCGAGGTGGAAGTCGCGGTCGCGGCCCCGCACGCGGTGGTCCATGGTGACGCGCAGGCCGAGGTCGGCGCCGGTGCCGAGGTAGGCCTCGCGCTGGTAGCCGGTCATCGCGACGGGCCGCAGGTCGAGCCCGGCGACCAGGCCGAGGACCTCGTCGACGAATCCCGCGCCGCCGTCGCCGGCGTCGACCCGCCGCCTGCCGTCGCACAGTTCGCGCGCGGCGGCGTACGGCAGGCGGATGCGGCGCTTCTGGGTGACGCGGTTGACCCGCTGCTTGACCTCGACGTAGACCGGTGAGTCCGCGCCGACGGTCGAGCGGTCGCCGTAGTGGCGCACGCGCAGCTTGCGGCGGAAGCGAAGTCCCTCGATCTTCTCCCAGTAGAAGCGCAGGGCGGCGGTGTCGTAGTAGGTGCTCCAGACGCCGTACCCGCCCTCGCCGCTGTTCGGGTCGGGCGTGAGGCGGGCGGCGAGCTCCTCGCGGAGCGCGACGGCCGCCGAAGAGCCGATCAGGTACTTGATCTCGTAGCGGTTGAACGCGTGCAGCGCGCTCGGCGCGCGCAGGCTGCTGTCGGCCGGCGACATGGGTATGGGCTCCTCTGCTCGGTAGAGAGCAGACAAGCCCGGCAGGCACGAAGGAACGTCAAAGGAAGCTCAAAGCCGCCTTTGAACACGAGTCGACGGGCGGGTGTACGGGAGGAGGCGTCCGACCTCAGCGAGGCTTCGGCCGGACGCTGATCATCGCCGGGGGCGACGGGTGTTCGGCCGCTTCGAGTTCGGCGCGCTCCTTGTCGCCGATGGCGCCGAGCCGGTGCAGCAGCGCGATGGAGTCGCCCCAGTGTGCGCGGGCGGAGTCGCGGTCGCCGAGGGCGAAGCACGCTTCGGCCAGTCCCCACCGGTAGTCGGCGGCGACGACGGCGTCGTGCTGCCCGGCCTCGCGGTTCTTGGCGATGGCGTGGGTGAAGCGCTCGGCGGCCTCGCCGTAGCGGGCGGTGGCCAGGAAGATCGCGCCGATGGCCGCCGACGTGATCGCCTCGCCGTGCGGGCTGTTGAGGCCGGCGATCAGCACGGCGGCGCGCTCCTGCGCGGCGAGCGCCGCGTCCAGGTCGCCGATCTTGAAGTGCAGGAAACCGGCCTCGACGTGAGTGGCGGCCTCGGCCTGCACCAGCCCGTGCTCACGAGCCAGCTCGATGGACCTGCCGAAGGCCTCAAGGGCCTCGGTGAACCGCCCCGCCCGACGGTAGGCCGCGCCGGTGATCCCCCAGACGCTCGCCTCACCGCTGCGGTCGGGCATCAGCCGGACCGCCGACCGCGCGTGTCCAAGGTGGAGCAGCGCCTCGTCGACCTGGCCGAGCGACAGCAGGACCTCGGCGGTGTCGCGGCGGGCGAACAGCCGGTGCTCGGGACCGCCCGCCAGGTCGGCGATGGCGACGGCGTTGCGGCCGACGTCGAGCATCTCGCGCCAGGACTTGGAGTACTGCAACGGGAGCTTGAGCAGGACCGAGAGGGTCACCGCGCCGATCGCCTCCTCGCCGGGCAGCCGGACCGCCTGACGGACGACGGCGCGCAGATTGTCCAGCTCGCCCCGGATCCAGGTCAGCGCCGCCGCTCGGTCGGCGAAGCGGTGCGCGCCACCGCGTTCGGCCGCCGACTTCTCCCAGCCCAGGCGATAGGAGGCGGAGGGCTCGAACACGCCGAGGGCGTCACGAGCGGTTCCCACGTAGTACTCAAGGACGCGCCCGAAGGCCCGCGCGCCGCCGGCGGCCGTCACCGCTTCGGCGGCCAGTTCCTTGGAATAGAGGCGGATCAGGTCATGCAGCCGGTACCGCTCGGGCTGGTGGTCCTCGATGAGCTGGGCGTCGATGAGCCGGTCGAGTAACGCGTCGGCGGCAGGCATCGGCACGTCGGCGAGCGCGGCGGCCACCGGGACGGTCAGGTCGGGGGTGTCGAGCAGCCCCAGGAGGCGGAACAGCCGCGCGGCCGGGCCGCCGTCGACCTCGTCGGCGAGGTCGCGGTGGCTGACGGCGAGGCTGGCCCGGACGGCGCGGTCGTCGACGCTGAGCTCACCGAGCCGCGCGTCCTCGGCGGCCAGCCGGCTCGCGAGACCGCTGAGCGGGGCGCGCGGCCGGGCCCGGAGGCGGGCGGCGGCCACGCACAGGGCCAGCGGCAGTCCGTCGCAGTAGCGGGCGATCTCGCGCGCGGCCGCCGGTTCGGCGTCCACTCTGGACTCTCCGACGAGGCGGGCGAGGACGGCGACCGCGTCGGTCTCGCCGAGCACGCCGAGCCGGTGCAGCCCCGCTTCGTCCAGAGTGGACAGGATGCGGCGGCCGGTGATGATCACCGCGCAGGTGCCGCCGCCGGGCAGGAGCGGGCGGACCTGGGCGGCGTCGCGGGCGTCGTCGATCACGATGAGCAGGCGCCGCCCGGCGGTCGCCGAGCGGAAGCGCCCGGCCAGTTCCTCCACGTCGAGGGCGGTGGGCGGCGCCTCGCCGTTGAGGGAGCGCAGGAAGCGGCCGAGGGCCTCCTCGGGCGCGAGCGTCTTCACGTCGGGAGTGGTGCCGTGCAGGTTGACGTAGAGCTGCCCGTCGGGGAAGCGGCCGGCCAGGAGGTGGGCGACGTGCAGGGCGAGCGCGGACTTCCCGATGCCGCCGGGCCCGGCGATCGCGCACACTCCCCCGGGTCCGTCGAGGGCGGCCAGGAGGTGCCCGACGTCCTCGTCGCGGCCGGTGAGGACGCGGGGCGCCGAGGGCAGTTCGGCGGGTCCGGACGTCGCCGGGACGCGTTGCGGCGTCTCGGATGCGGCCTTTCCGGCCAGGACGGTCTGCTCCATGGCGCGCAGTTCGGGTCCGGGTTCGAGGCCGAGTTCGCTGACGAGCAGGCGCCGGGTCTCGCGGTAGACCTCCAGGGCGTCGGCGCGCCGGCCGCAGCGGTAGAGGGCCAGCATCAGCTGGGCGCGGAAGCCCTCGTCGAGAGGGTGCCGGGCGGCCAGGGCGGTCAGTTCGGGGACGAGCGCGTCGTGGCGGCCGAGTTCGAGGTCGGCGGCGATCCGGTGGGCGAGGGCGTCTTGGCGCAGTCCGTTGAGGCGCGCGGCTTCCCCGTCGCCGGCGGCGTTCTCGCCGACGTCGGCGTAGGCGTCGCCGCGCCACAGCGCGAGGGCCTCGCCGAGCAGCTCGCCGGCGGCCTTGGGGTCGCCGTTGCGCCCGGCCTCCAGGCCGCGGTTGCGCAGGTCCTCGAAGCGGGCGGCGTCGATCTCGCCGGCGCCCGCGGCCAGGACGTATCCGTTGCCCTGCCAGGTGAGGCGGTCGGGGCTGTCCAGGAGGTCGCGGACTTGGCCGATGTGCCAGGTGAGGGCCTTGCGGGGGGAGGCCGGCGGGTGCGCTCCCCAGACGGCCTCGATGAGGGCGCCGGCGGGGACGACGTGCCCGGCGCGACTGATCAGCACCGCCAGCAGCGCCCGCTGCTTGGGACCGTCGATGTGGGCGGCGGTGTCGGCGACCCTGACCCGCAGCGGTCCTAAAACCTCGAAGTTCATCTCACCCCAGGGACGCGCGGACGTGGACTGGTCCACTATGCCCGGCCCTCCTGAATCTCTCCAGAGGGACCGGGTCCTCCCCAGGGCGGGTGCTAGTCGCCGGCGATCTTCGGCCTGGTCGGGACGAAGTCCTTCTCGTGCGCCAGCAGGAATCCGAGGTCGTTGTTGACGAGCGTCACCAGGTCGCGGCTCGCCTTGTCGCTGGCGCTCTTGAGTTCGGCGGCCTTGCCGACGAGGGCGTCGGTGACCTGGATGGGGTCGTCGCCGGGCAGCGCGCCGGGCGCCTTCTCCGGCGCGTCGGGGATGACGTTGGCCAGGAAGCCGGTGCTGCCGGAGACGACCGAGAGCGCGAAGACCGCGCTGGCGCCGCCGGTCCCGGCCGCGGCGGCGATGCCGGTGCCCAGGGCGATGATGTTGAAGACCAGTTTGGCCGCGTCGCCCCAGCCCGCTCCGCCGTCGTCCTTGAGTTCCTTGAACGCCTTCCAGGCCGCGTCGAGCAGGGCGCCGGCGTCGTTGAGGCTGGTCTGGGTGACGGCCTGGCCGGACTTGTAGGCGTTGGTGACCGCCTCCAGCATGTCGCCCTGGTTGTCGATGGCGCTTTCGAAGCGGTGCACGAAGTTGGCCCGGAAGTTCGTGCCGCCCTCGCCCTGCCAGTCGTCGAGCTTGCCCTTGACGTCCTCCACCTTGCCGTTGAGCTCGGTGCCCACGATGGTCTGCCGGACCTCGCGGACGGCCTCGATGGCGGCGTCGTAGGTGTCGGGTTCGGGGAAGGAGTAGACCCACGCGAAGGCCGCGTCGATGCGCGGGTAGATCGACTCGATCTCGTTCTTGACCGACCACTGTGGAGGAACGTAGACGTCCTCGGCGTACATGCTCGGCGTGTAGGCGGTGAGGCGGGTCCACGCCTCCCAGGCGGCGTGCTTGACGGCGCCGACCTTCTCGATGACCTCTGCTGTTCCCAGTCCCATGATGTCTCCCTAGAGTGTCCGCAGCTTGGGGTCGGGCGCGGTCGGGAACACCACGTCGGGGTCCTTCGGCAGGAGTTCGGCGTTGACGTTGTCGGTGCTGTCGTAGCCGGCGGCGATCTTGGCAAGCCCCACCGCGGCGTCGTAGGAGTTGTCGCCCGACTCGGCGAGCATGCGCTGTGCGGCCTGCGCGAAGGCCAGGATCTCCCACCCCGCCGGGCCGCCGACGCTCGTGCAGGCGGCGTTCATGGACTGGGTGGCCTTCGCGTAGACACCGGCGATGGCGGGCAGGAGCCTTCGCCCGACCTCGTCTATCTCGCCGGTCGGTGCGACGACCTTGGGTCCGGCCATTACAGGTCCTCCCGGTGCTTGTCGGCCTTGGCGACCTCGAACTTGACGGTGTACTGCTCGTCGGCCGAGCCGACGGCCGCGTTGATCTCGGCCAGCAGGTCGGCGTCGCTGAACTGCCTGTGCCCGAGGGTGTTCGGGCGGATCTCGACCTCGACGCCGGTGGTCCCGGTCCGGCGTACCTTCACGCAACCCCGTGGCGAGCGCGTCTGCACGTCGATGCCGCCGAGCCGGGCGCGGTAGCGGGCCTCGACGGACCGCGGCTCGGGCGCGCGGACGTCCTGCTTCTCCCGCGAGCCGGGCGGGGCGGCCTGTTCCAGGAGCATCGCCATCGCCCGCTGGTAGCCGTGCTGGCTCGCTTCCAGCGCCGCGCTGACCTGTTCGCCGAGGCTGCGCTCGCTGTGCCCGCGGGTGCCGCGCGGGCCGAACTCCAGCCGTGTCCCGGACATGTCGAGGACGGCCCGCACCGAGCGGTCCGGTGAGGTGGCGCGAATGGTGAGGCGGTCGAGCTTCTCCAGGAACTCCTCGGGAGTCATCCGCGGGCCGCCGCCGGGGTCTTCGCCGTTCAACATGGTCATTCCAGCCTCTCCCGATACTCCGCGACGGCGGCACGGCGCCGTCCAGGCGAACCTAGACAGGCCCGGCGAGGTCGCCGCTAGGTTTCGGCTAGGTCGGGGGGCGCGGGTCACGCCGGCGCGGACGGGCCGCTCTGGTTGAGGCGCGCGGCCTGTTTGAGCAGGTGCGCGTGCTCGGCCATGCTCGTCGCCGCCTCGGCGGCGGCCGTGTACAGGCGCGCGGCCTGTGCGCGGTCGCCGGCGCGTTCGTGCAGGTAGGCGGCCACGGCGTCGCGGCGTGGCAGGTCGGCGGGCAGCTTTTCGACCAGATGCAGCCCGGCGAGGGGCCCGTCGACGTGCCCGACGGCGACCGCGCGGTTGAGCGCGACGACGGGGTTGCCCGCGACGATGCCGGCGAGTTCGTCGTACCACTCCAGGATCTGCGGCCAGTCGGTCTCCTCGGCCGAGGCGGCGTCGTCGTGCAGCGCGGCGATCGCGGCCTGGGCCTGGTACTCGCCGAGGCGGTCGCGGGCGAGGGCGTGCTGGAGCAGGTCGACGCCTTCGGCGATGGTCGCGGTGTCCCAGCGGGAGCGGTCCTGCGCGGCCAGCGGGACCAGGTCGCCCGAGGCGTCGAAGCGCGCCGCCCGCCGCGCGTGGTGCAGCAGCATCAGCGCGAGGAGGCCGACGATCTCCGGGTCCTGCGGTGCCGAGGCGGCCAGCTGCCGGGTCAGGCGGATCGCCTCGGCGGCGAGGTCGGTGTCGCCGGCCGCGCGGGACTTGCCGCCCGCGCCGGCGAAGCCCTGGTCGAACATCAGGTAGAGCACGCGCAGGACCGACCGCGCGTCGCCGGGCTCCTCGAAGCGCTGGCCCGCCAGCGTGCGCTTGGCGCGGGAGATGCGCTGCGCCATCGTCGCCTCGGGGACCAGGAACGCGCGCGCGATCTGCGCGGTCGTCAGGCCGCCGACCGCGCGAAGCGTCAGCGCGATCGCCGACGCGGGCGTGAGAGCGGGGTGGCAGCAGCGGCTGAGCAGCAGCAGCGTGTCGTCGGTGTGCTCGGCGGGGCCCGCGGGCGGCTCGCGCGTCACCGCGACCTCGCGCAGGGCCCGCGCCGACGCCGAGCGCCGCGCGTCCAGGAACTTGCGCCAGGCGACGGTGACCAGCCACCCCTTGGGGTCGTCGGGCGCGCCTTCGCGCCAGCCGCGCACGGCCTCCACGAGCGCCTCCTGGACGGCGTCCTCGGCCGCCACGAAGTCGGCTCCGCGGCGGACGAGGACGCCCAGGATCTGCGGTGTCAGGTCCCGGAGCAGGTGGGCGGAGATCATCGGGACCGGGTCACTCCACGCAGGACGGGTCGCCCATGAACGGCCGGACCTCAAGCCATTCGTACAGCGGCTTGCCGTCCTTGCCTGGCGCCGAGGACAGGTAGGCGGCGGCCTCGTGGGCGCGCTCCTTCGACTCGACGTCGATGATCATCCAGCCGGCGATGAGGTCCTTCGTCTCGGCGAAGGGGCCGTCGGTGACCGGCGGCTTGCCCTCGCCGCCGTAGCGGACGAACTCGCCGTCGGGGACCAGCGCCTGGGAGTCGACGTACTCGCCGCGTTCACGCAGGTCGTCGGCGACCTTGCCCATGAACTCGATGTGCGCGGTGATCTCCTCGGGCGTCCACTGCTCCATCCTCGCCTCGGCGTTCGGGTGCTTGTCCGGGCCGCCGCGGTAGTGCTTGAGCAACAGGTACTTGGCCATCTGCGCATCCTCCGTCTCGGGCGGCCGTTTCGCCGCCGCACCCCTGGGACGAAGCCGGGGGGCGGTTCTCGACATCCGTGGTGAGGCTATCGGCGGGGATCTTTCCGGGGAGCGGGTCTGCCCGGCGCCCGGCGGGATCTGTCATCATCCCTGTGCCCCGGCGTCGACCGGGGACGGGAGCGGAGACGAGATGCCGGCGCAGGACGAGGGCTTCGACCGTCTGGTCGAGCCGTTCCGGACGGAACTGCTGGCCTACTGCTACCGGATGCTCGGCTCGGCGCACGACGCCGAGGACCTGGTCCAGGACACCTTCGTGCGGGCGTGGCGGGCCCGGGAGCGCTACGACGTCGCGCGAAGCTCGCTGCGCACCTGGCTCTACCGCATCGCGACGAACGTGTGCCTGACCGCCTTGCAGGCTCGCGGGCGGCGGCCGTTGCCGTCGGGCCTGGTGGCCGCTGCGGACCCGCTCGGGCCGCTCGTCCGGGGAGAGAACGCCGCCTGGCTCCAGCCCCTCCCGGACGCGATGCTCGATGCGGGGGACCCGGCCGGGACCGTCATCGACCGCAGCACTCTGCGGCTCGCGTTCGCCGCCGCCCTCCAGCACCTGTCGGCGCGCCAGCGCGGTGCGCTGATCCTGCGCGACGTGCTCGCCTTCTCCGCCGCGGAGACGGCCGACATCCTCGGCGCCTCGGTCGCCTCGGTCAACAGCTCCCTACAGCGCGCGCGGACCCGCCTGGCGGAGGCCGGGGACGGGCGGGAGGCGGTGAGCGAGCCGTCGCAGGCCGAGCAGCGCGCCTGGGTCGAGCGCTACATGAGGGCCTTCGAGCGAGCCGACGTCGAAGGGCTCAAGCGGCTGCTCACCGAGGACGTGCTCATGGAGATGCCGCCGGTGCTCAACTGGTTCGTCGGCCGCGAGAACTACGGCCTGTTCATGAACTGGGTCTTCGAGCAGGCGGGGACGGACTGCCACCTGGAGCCGGTGTCGGCCAACGGCCAGCCCGGGTTCGCCGCCTACCGGCGCCTCGGCGAGGGCTACGAGCTGCACACACTCCAGATCTTCACCGTCACCGCCGAGGGCATCAGCCGCAACTCGGTGTTCCAGGAGCCCGAGGTCTTCGCGACCTTCGGTCTGGCGAGCGAACTCGACGGCGACCGACGCGCGCGATGAGTTTCGGCCGCGCCGCAGGTATGTACCGGTGAGTTCGCCGGAACGACCCGGCGAACCGTTCGAGCAGGAGGAATTCCATTGAACAGTCGTGCCGACGACGAGGCCGCCGTCAACGCGGTGCTGGCCGACTCCTACAAGGCGTGGGAAGCCGGCGACGCCGAGGGCATGGTCGCCGACTACACCGAGGACGCCACCGCGGTCATGCCCGGTTCGCTGCGTGAGGGACGCGACGCGATCCGCGACGCCATGGCACTCGGCTTCGCAGGACCGCTGAAGGGCACCTCGACCCACGACCGGCGGCTCGGAATCCGCTTCGCCGGCCGGGACGTGGCCGTCGTCATCAGCGAGGCGGGCATCCTGTTCCCGGGCCAGAAGGAGGTCCCGGAGGCGGGGAAGGTGAACTGCACCTGGGTCTTCGAGAAGCGCGACGGCCGGTGGCTGATCGCGGCCTACCACAACAGCCCGGTATCGGCGCCCGTGCGATAGGCGTGCCAGTCCCCGCCCCGGTGACCGGGGCGGGGGCGTGCGCGCCCAGGGCCAGGTGGGGCGGGGTGGGTTCGTTCACCGCGCGAGGAGCGCGTCAGCCGACGATCATCCACGCGGCCGCCGTGGCGACCGGTAAGGCGAACAGAAGGAACGCGACGACGGCGCACCCGCCGCTGCTCCCGGACGCGCTCGTCCGCGGCGCGCAGGACGCGCAGATGTACTCGGACCCGCCGGTGTGACCGCCTCCGCCTTGGCCGTACTCGCTGCCGCATTTGCTGCATGTGTACCGGTATCCCATGCGCCATTGTGTCCACGGCGCTCACGGGGAGTCAATCGCCGGACCGCATGGCGGCAGGATCCACCGCGGTCACCGGGCACCCGCCTCAGCCGCGCCCGGCCGGGGCATTCTCAGGCCAGGCGCGCCGCGTGGCGCAGCGCGGCGGCGGCGAACTCGTCGGGCGGGCGGTAGTAGTGCTCGTCGATGTAGTGGATGACCATCGTGGGGGCGGCGAAGCGCATGCCGTTGCCGACGACGTGGATCTCGCCGTTGCCGAGCAGGGTCCGCCCTCCCGGGTCATGCGGGTTGGTGAGCACCGGGCACACCGGCTCGGGGCAGAACTCGCAGGCCTGCATGCCCCGCATCTCGTGCCGGACGTCGACCACCAGCGCGAGCAACGCCTCGACCAGCGCCGGATCGGCGTCGACCATCGGGTACTCGTGAGCCGGGTCGAGCCAGCCGACGTTGAGCATCGGCTTGCGGCTCCTCGGATCACGCTGCTCGGGTTCGAGGTAGTCGTACACCGTGAAGTCCGCGAAGTGCGTCATCACCGGCCTCCCTTCGCGTGGCAGGATCCACCCCATGCGGTGCGCGGTGTGCGGTGCGGCCAATCGGCCCCGGCGTGCGCGCGTCCACGGCGAGCGCCCGGGGTTCACGTGCGTCCATTGTCGCACCGCGAACTTCGAGGACGCCGATGGTTCGTGGACCCACCTTCCGTACCGGCCCGTCGGCGAGCGCTGGCCGGCCGGGAAGCGGCGGAAGGCCTGCGTCGAGCGGCGGGATGACGAACACGCCGTCGCCGAGGGAGCGACCCTCTGCGGCATCCCGGAGGCGGCGGTGACCGTGTACCGGCATCTGTGGACGCCGACGGGCGCGGCGTCTTGCGCCGGCTGCGCGCGCTCGGCCGGTGAGGTGGACCGGCGCTGGCCGGCCGACCGCCGCTGACCTCGTCGTCCGGCCCCGCGTTCAGTCCCCGGACACCCCGTTGACGGTGGTCCAGAAGTCGTGCCACATCGGCAGCCGCTGGTCGCCCATGTGCGCCCGCTGGATCATGACGATCGTGACCGCCTCCTCGGCGGGATCGTTGTACCAGGCGGTGCCGTAGAAGCCGGGCCATCCGTAGCTGCCGACGGGGTGCCCGAGCTGGTTGCGGCCGGTGATCACCGACATCCCGAAGCCCCAGCCCATGGTGTCGAAGTACCCGGGCCAGAACCCCGAGACCGCCTTCTGCGCCGGGGTCAAGCGGTCGGTGGTCATCAGCTCCACCGAGGACTGCGAGAGCACTCGCTCACCCCGGTGTACGCCTCCCGCGAGGAGGGTCGTGGCGAAGGTCAGCCAGTCCTCGGCGGTCGAGACCAGGCCCCCGCCGCCGCTCTCGAACACCCGCGGCCGGCTGAACCGTCCCTCGGGCCCGTCCTCGACGACGGCCTTGCCCTCAGGAGAGTCGTCGCGCTCGTAGGCCGTCGCGAAGCGGCCGAGTTTCTCGCGCTCCACGGTGAAGCCGGTGTCGGCCATCCCGAGTGGAGCGCAGATCCGTTCCCGCAGGGCCTCCCCGAAGCTCGTTCCGGTGGCACGGGCGATGAGCACGCCCGTCACGGAGGCGGCGATGTCGTAGAGCCAGCGCTCACCCGGCTGGTGGACGAGCGGGAGCGCGCCGAGCCGGGCGATCCACTCGTCGGGCGGCGCCTGGCCGATGTTGTTCAGGGCCTCGGCCATGGGAACGTCGTTGAGGACCATCCCGGTGCCGAGGGTGAAGTCCAGCAGGTCCCGCAGCCTGATCGAGCGGGCGGCCGCGACGGTGTCCTCCAGCGGCCCGTCGGGGTCGGCGAGAACGGTCATGTCCGCCAGCTCCGGGAGGAAGGCGTCGACCGGGTCGTCGAGGCCGATCGTGCCGTCCTCGACGAGGGTCATCGCGCACGCGGCGACGATCGGCTTCGTCATCGAGCCCAGGCGGCAGATCGTGTCGACGCCCATCGGCGTCGTCGACCCCGCGCCCTCGAACGCGAGCCGGCCCACCGACTCGACGTGCACCTCGCCCCGGCGGGCGAGGACGACCACCGCTCCCGGGACGAACCCGGTCTCGACATGGCGCTCGAACAGCTCCCGCACGCGAGCCAGTCGCTTCTTCGGGAACTCGGCGGTGGTCATGTTTCCTCCTGGGCTAGGCCGAGGACAAACTATCCGCCGGCTACGACAAAACCGTCGACGGCGCGTCGACAACCGCGCGCGGCCCTCACGGGATGCCCGGAGTGGGGAGGACTCAATGACGTAGTGACCGCCGTAGGCAAGCGGGGCCCGGGCGTCAGTCGCCCAGCGCCCGGCGCAGAACGGCGCGGAGATGGTCGGGGTCGCCGGGCCCGTTGTCGAGCAGGATCGCCGTGCACAGCCCGTCGGAGGCCGCGACCACTCCGGCGATGGCCGTGGGGTCGTCGGTGAGGGTGGCGGCGAGTTCGGCGACGCTCTCCCGCCACCGGCGCGCCACCGGGCGCAGGGCGGGCCGGCGGGCGGCGAGGGTGGCGAGTTCGCGTTCGGCCAGGGCGCGTTCGCGCCCCGAGCCGCCGCTTTCGGCGATGAGCTTCGCCAGGCCCGTGAGCTTGTCGCCGGGCGAGTCGATGATCTGGCGGATCCGTGCGGTGTAGGTGTCGGCGACGCTGGACAGGGCGGCGACGAGGAGGTCGTCGAGGGTGGCGAAGTAGTAGGTGCTCAGGCTGGTGGTGATGCCGGCTTCCTTGGCGACCGCACGGTGGGTGACCCCCGTGGCGCCGTCGCGGGTGACCACCGCCAGGGTGGCCTCGATGATCTCGGCGCGCCGTTTGGCTCCGCGGGCGAAACGCCCGTCGACGTGCTCGGCGTCCTCGCCCATGCCCGGCTCCTCACATCCGCTCCAGGGTAGTCGGGCCATTGTCCAAGACACCGGCATCGGCGGTGTGCTCGTGTCCGAGCCGGGGTAGGTGCCGCAGCCGGCGCAGGCACAGGACTGTGGCGGCGGCGATCGCGAGCCCGGCGACCACGGCGGCGACGTTCATGCCCGTGGTGAAGGCCAGCCTCGCGTCTTCCAGGGCGCCCGCCGGGAGGCCGTCGGCGACGGCGACGGTCGCGTTGAGGCTGTCGGCGAGCGCGGCGGCCTCAGCGTCGGAGAGGCCTTCGGGCACGGTGAGCTGGGCGCGGTAGACGGCCGTGGTGAGGCTGCCGAGGATCGCGACGCCGATGGCGATGCCGAGTTCCTGGACGGTCTCCGACAGCGAGGCCGCCGAGCCGGACTTCGAGGCCGGGGCGGCGCCGACCACGATGTCGGTGCCCAGGGCCGCGATCGCGCCGAGTCCCAGGTAGACGAAGGCGAAGCCCGCCGCGACCGGCAGCGCGTCGCCCGCACCGGCGGTGGCGAGCAGCGCGTAGCCGATCAGTGAGACGCCAAGGGTCGCGCCCATGACGTGGCCGGGACGGATGTGCCGGGCGAGGATCGGCGCGCCGATGCCGGCGGCGAACATCGCCAGCGCCGGCGGCCCCATCCACAGGCCCGCCTCGAAGGGGCTCTGCCCGTCCACCAGTTGCAGGTACTGGGTGACCAGGTACATGCTGCCGCCCACGCCGACGAGCCCGATGAGCAGCACGATCAGCGCGACCCTGAACGCCCGGTCGCCGAACAGGGTGACGTCGAGCAGGGGGTCGGCGAGTCGTCGTTGCCTGCGCCAGAACACCGCCCCGGCGATCAACCCCGCCACGGCGATGGCGGCGGTGGCGTCGATGCCGTCGACGGCGGCGTGCTTGACCGCGTAGACGATCGGCAGGATCGCCGCGAGCGACAGGACCACGCTGATCAGGTCGGGCCGCCCCGCGCGGCGGTCGCGGTACTCGGGCAGCAGCACCCGGCCGAGGAGCAGCACGACCACCGCGATCGGCACCGCCACGAGGAAGGCCGCACCCCACCAGAAGTTGTCGACCAGCGCTCCGCCGACGACGGGACCGGCGGCCATGCCCACGGCGAACATCGTGGCCCACACCCCGATCGCGACCGCTCGCTGCCGCGGGTCGGCGAACATGTTGGAGATCAGCGACAGCGTCGAGGGCATCAACGTGGCGCCCGCGACCCCCAGCAGCGCCCGCGCCGCGATCAGCAGTTCGGGGGTCGGGGCGAAGGCGGCGAGGACCGAGACCGCCGCGAACGCGGTGATCCCGACCATCAGCAGCCGGCGCCGACCCACGCGGTCGCCCAGGGTGCCCATGGTGACGAGGAAGCCGGCGAGCAGGAAGCCGTAGGCGTCCATGGCCCACAGGGTCTGCGTCGCCGAGGGCGCGAGGTCGGCCGACATCGCGGGGAGCACCAGGTACAGCACCGTCACATCCAGCCCCAGCAGCACCGTCGGCAGGGCGAGGAGCGCCATGCCCGCCCATGCGCGCTTGCCGGAGATCGCGGTCGCCTGGTCTGTCATCGGGTCCTCCTCGGTCACCGGAGCGCAACAAGTTGGACTTTAGTACAAGTAGAACTAACGTGCAAATTGTGGAGAGGCGGCGGCGCCGAGCCGAAAGCCCGGCCGCCGAAGCGATGCCGTCGTTTCAAGAGCGCTTCGGACCGCTAACTTGACTGACGAGGCTCCGGATGGCTTGGAGGCAAGATGGACGTGCGCCTGTTCGGGGAGGTGTCCGTCGCCGTCAACGGCGAACGGCGAAAGGTGAACGCCGCGCTGCGGGCCGGGGTTCTGGCGCTTCTCGCGATGAACCCCCGGCGCGCCGTCTCCCTCGACGCCATGGCCGACCGGCTGTGGGGCGAGAAGATCCCCGCCTCACATCGCTCCGTGCTCTACGGCCACATCTCCCGGCTTCGTCAACTCATCCGGCCCCTGCCCGACATCGCGATCGAGAACGGCAGGTCCTCCAGCTACCGCCTCGACGTCGACGAAGGGCGCATCGATGTGTTCGTGATGCGCAAAGCGGCCCGCGAGGCCCGAAAGGCGGCCGGTGCCGGCGACCACGGCGAAGCCCTCGCCCACTGGCGACGGGCCGAAGCGTGCTGCCACGGCCGGCCGCTGGGCGACGTCGAAGGGCCGTGGGCCGACCGCACCAGAAGCAGGCTGCTCCACGAACGCGACGAGATCCTCGCGGGGCGCTTCGGCGGCGAACTCGCGCTCGGTCGCCCGGCCGGTGTCCTCACCGCGCTGGCCGAGGCGGTCGATCGGCGCCCGCATTCGGAGATCTTCGCGAGCCTGCTGATCCGGGCCCTCTACCTCGAAGGCCGCCGGGCCGAAGCCCTGGACTGCTACGCACAGACGGTCGCCCGATTGCGCGAGGACCTCGGCATCGACCCCGGGGACGCGCTGCGTGAGCTGCATCGATCGATCCTTCGCGGCGATGCGCTGCCGCAGGCGAAGACCGATACCGGCCCGGACAAGAAGGTGAGCGTCCCGCGGCAGCTCCCGCCGCCACCGACCGGGATCGTCGGAAGGCGCGGCCAGTTCGACGACCTCGACGGCCGCCTGGGAACAGAGGGCGTGCCGATCCTGCTGGTCACCGGCATGGCAGGGCTGGGGAAGACCTCGGTGGTGCTGCAATGGGCGCACCGGGTCGCCGGGCACTTCGCCGACGGCCAGCTGTTCATCGACGTGAGGGGTTTCGACGCCGCGCCCTCGCGCGAACCGTCCGAGATCCTCGCCGGGTTCCTGTCGGCGCTCGGAGTCCCCGGCCGGGACATCCCCGACGCTCTCCACGATCGCGCGTCGCTGTACCGCTCGCACACCGCGGGCAAGACCCTGCTCGTGGTCGTCGACAACGCCTCCGAGGCCGACCAGGTGCGACTGCTCACGCCCACCGGCAGCGGGAGCCTTGTCCTGGTCACCAGCCGTGACAGATTGTCGGGGCTGGTCGCCCGCGACGGTGCCCACCACATCGGGCTCGACGTCCTCAGCGCCGAGGAGTGCGCGTCGCTCCTGGCCGAGCGGCTGGGCGAGCGCCGCATCGCCGCGGAACCGGGCCCGGTCGGCGAACTGGCCGAGCTGTGCGGCCGGCTGCCGCTGGCACTTCGGATCGCCGCCGCCCAGTTGACCGAACGCCCGGAGACGTCCATAGCCGCCCACGTCGGTGAACTGGCCGGAGAAGACCGCCTGCGCGCCCTGTCGATACCGGGCGACTCCAGCGCCTCGGTCCGCCCGGCCTTCGAGGCCTCCTACCTGCGACTGGACGACCGGTCCCGGACGGTGTTCCGCCGCCTGGGCCAGGTTCCCGGTCCCGATATCGGGACGGTGGCCGCAGCGGCTCTCCTGGAGTGCACGCCGAGCCAGGCGCGGGAAACGCTGCGGCGGCTGGTGTCGGTGCACCTCGTCCAGTCCGCGAGCACCGACCGCCACCGGCTGCACGACCTGCTCAAGGACTACGCCCGCCGTCTGGGCGACGGGCCGGAGGCACAGCGGACCTGGCGGCGTCTGGCGCACTGGTACGTCCACGCGGCCCGTGCGGCCTCCAACGTCATCAGCCCCGGTTCGGCGAAACTGCCGGCACCGGGAGCGGACTTCGACGTGCCCCGCTTCACCGGCCTGGACGAGGTGATGGCCTGGTACGACGGCGAGATCGACAATCTCCTGGCCGTGTTCCGGACCGCGGCCGTCGACGGTCCACCGGAGGTCACCTGGCTCCTGGCCGAGGCGATGCGGCTCTACCTGGGCCGCAGCACCAGATATCCGGCCTTCAAGGAGGTCGTCGGAACCGGACTCGATCTCGCGCTGACCGAGCGGAACCTGCCGGCCGTCGCGGCGATGCGGGGATTCCTGGCGCTGTACGCCAAGTTCAGCGGGGATCTCACCGGCTCGCTCGAATGGGCGAGCGCGGCCGTCTCCGCCGCCCGCGACGCCGGCGAGGCCGAGTACCTCGCCGACGCCCTGACCAGCCGCGCGGCGACCCGGTACACGCTGGGACAGCTCGGTACCGCGATCGACGACTGCGAGGAGGCCCTGGCACTGCCGGGTATCGGCCTGCGCGAGCAGACGCACGCGCTGGGCGTCAAAGGGAAGGCGAGCCGGGAGCTGGGGCGCCTCGGTGAATCCATGCGGGCGCTGCACCGCAAGGGCGAGCTGCTGCTCGGCGTGCGGCACCGGATGGCCGAGGTCCACGGCGAACTGGCCCTGGCGTACCTGTCCGTCGGTGACCTCCCGAAAGCGCTGGAGGCCGCGCGTGCGGCGACGGCGTCCAGTCTCCTCGGCAATCCGGCGGAAAGGGCCGTCCGCGCCGACACCCTGGCCTGTGTACTGACCGCGCGAGGCGAGTTCGACAGGGCTCGCGAGGTGCTGCTGCCGGCGCTGGCGCTCGTCGCGGACGATCAGGACCGGCTGTTTCGGGTTCCCCTGCTGATCACCGCCTCGCGATGCCACCCCGGCGACCGAGCCGCGGTCGCCTACGCCGAGGAGGCGGTCGGCCTGGCGACCGGACTCGGTGGGCTCTGGGTGCGCACCGACGCCGAAATCGCCGCGGGCCAGGCGCACCTCGGCGTCGGCGACCACGACAAGGCGGCCCGCCACACTGAGCAGGCGGCGGCGACCGCGTCGGCGAACGGGTACCGCCAGCTCCAGGCCGAGGCTTTGACCGTGCTGGCCCAGGCGCGCCTGGGCGCCGGTGACGCCGGCGCGGCGGGGTCGGCGGCACAGGAGGCACTGGTGATCAATGAGGAGATCGGCGCCCGGCTCGGACAGTCGCAGGCGTTGCTGGTCTTGGCTCAGGTCACGCGGGGCACGCCGCGAGCACGGGAGCTGGCGGCGGCCGCCGAGCGCATCGCCGGTGAATGCCGCCTGGGCGGTGCGCCGGCTTGATCGCGAATCGGCGCAAGATCGGCGTTGGATCGCGAAATTACCGTTCGGCGCGACGACAGTGCGACGAACGGAGACACGGTGAACATCGACATCGACGCGATGAAGAACGTGGGCGGGCGACCGGCCGCGATCGAGGACGGCCTGACCGGCGGCGGCTCCTACGATCATGTGCTCCTACTCCTCGCCGGTGTGTGCGTGTCCTGTTTCATCGTCGCGGTCTCGTTCTGGCTGGCGCGTCGCCGAAAGCTCGACCGACGCTCGCGGCATCCCCTGGAGATGACCAGCTACGCGCTGGGAACCCTCAGCGCCATCGTCACGGTCCTGGCGTTCCTGGCACAGAACACCGGTTCCGCCGGAGCGCTCGGTGTCTCCGGGAACGGCTCGGTGGTCCCCGGCTCACCGGGCGGTGACACCACCGACACCCCGGACGGAGGCGACGGCGGTGCGACCGCACCGTGGCTCGCCCCCGTCCCCCAAGGGTCGGGGCAGGTGCTCCGGCACGGCGTTCCCGCCGAGGACTGGCCGGCCGTCTTCGAACTGGTGAAGGCCTCGGGCTACAAACCGGTGCGGTACAACGCCTTCAACGTGGCGGGAAAGCCCTATGTGAACGCCGTCTTCCGCCCGGCGGACGGCACCGCGTGGTGGACGACTCCCTGGATGACGGGCGCGGAGCTGGACGCGGCGGTCGCCGAGCAGGCCGCCGTCGGGCTGTACCTCGTCGATCTCACCAGCGCGATGCTCGACGGCCAGGTCCGCTACGGCGCGATCTGGCACGAGACCGGCGCCACCGAGCGGATCTACCACTACGCCTTGAGCTCAACCGAACAGCAGGCACGTTTCGACGAACTCGTCGACGACGGGTACCGGGCGGTCGCCGGCTCCGGGGTCGCGCCCGGCGGAACCCCGCAGTGGACCTCACTGTACGAGCAGGACCCCGGTGACGAAGGCTGGATGTCCTTTCGCGGCATGACCGCCGAGGAGTTCGACGACAGGATCGCCGAAGCCGCCGACGACGGCATGTACCCGGTGTGGCTCGGCGCGTTCCAGTCCGGGACGACCCCGAGCTTCTGCGCCGTCTGGCGCTCCTCGCCCGCCACCGACGACACCCGTCACGGCCTCACCGGCGAGGAACTGGCGGCGCTGGTCACCGCCGCCGAGGCGGAAGGACGACTGGTGCAGTCGGTGGCGGGCTACGAGGTCGACGGGGAGGCGCGCTACGCGGCGACCTGGTGAGCGCGAGCGATCAGCCGAAGGCCGCCGCGTTGCGCACCGCCCAGTCGGCGAAACTCCCCGCCGGGCGCCCGAGGACCTCCCGCACGTCGGGGCTGACGCCGCGCTCGTGCTCGGTCGGCTCGCCGAGGATGGCGAGGGTCGCCTCGACAGCGCCTTCGGGCATGAACGCCGACATGGCCGTGAAGGCCTCGTCCCGGCTGAGCTCATGGAAACCGATGTCGGCGCCGACGGCCGCGGCGATCGCGGCGACCTGCTCGCGCGGGGAGACCGGCGCGGGGCCGGTGATGGTGTAGGTCCGCCCGTCGTGCTTCGCGTCGAGCAGGGACGCGGCGGCCATCGCGGCGATGTCGGCCGGGTCGACCACCGGGAGGGCGACGTCGGCGAAGGGCGCGGCCGCCACGCGCTCGGCCCGGATCGACCCGGCCCACATGAAGGCGTTGGAGGCGAAACCTCCCGGGCGCAGCACGGTCCAGCCCGGACCCGACTCCTTCAGCGCCTCCTCGAAGACGCCGAGGGCGGCGTGCAGCGGCCGGGAGACGACGCCCTGCGAGGAGAGCAGGACGACCCGCCGCACGCCGCCCGCCTTGGCGGTGGCGAAGATCTTGTGCGGGTCCATGTGCCCCATCTCCCCGGGGAGAAGGACGAACAGGGCGTCCGCCCCCTCGACCGCCGGCGCCAGGCTCGACGGGTCGCCCAGGTCCGCACGGTGATGGACGACCCCGGCCGGGAACTCCGCGACACCGCGGGAAACGGCGTTGACCTGCTCGCCTGCTTCGACGAGGGTCCGAACGAGAATGGTGCCGACGTTTCCGGTAGCTCCGGTCACGGTGATCACGGTGCCTCCTCGGGAGACATAGTTAGTTGACTAACTGACTCGCTGGACATTACGAGATCCACCACCGGTCTGTCCACAGTTGTGAGTCAGGTAACTAACCCAAAGAGCGGCTATGGTTGGCCGCATGGCCAGGACACAGGTGGGCAAGCGGGAGCGGCTGGTGACCGCCGCCGCCCGGGTGCTCTACGAGCAGGGCGTGGAGAAGACGACCATCGCCGACATCGCGCGGACCGCCGAGGTCCCGGTCGGCAACGTCTACTACTACTTCAAGACCAAGGACCAGCTCGTCGAGGCGGCGATGGAGGAGCAGGCCCGCGCCCTGCGGACCATGACCGACGCCTTCGAGGGGTTCGCGACGCCGCAGGAGCGACTGAAGGCCCTCCTCGGCGGCTGGGCCGAGCAGCGCGAGCAGGCCGCCCGTTTCGGCTGCCCGACCGGCTCGATGTCCTCCGAACTGGGAAAGCGCGACGACGGCCTCCACCGCAGCGCCGCCACCGTCATGGGGCTGCTCGTCGAATGGGTCGAGCGGCAGTTCACCCTGATGGGCCGCGCCGACGCCCGCGAGCTCGCGGTGTCGCTGGTCGCGTCGTACCAGGGCATCTCCCTGCTCACCAACGTCTTCGCCGACCCCGAGTTGATGGCCGCGCAGCTCCGCCGCCTTGAGGACTGGATCGACGGCCTGGACGCGGCCGAAGGGGCCTGACGACGGGCCGGGGTGCGGCTTCGAGGCATTCACGGGCCGTCGACTGGGTAAGACATCGGGTAGCCACTCGATCGACGCGATGGAGCCCCATGTCGACCTCCCCCGGTCTACTGCTCGACGGCCGCTACCGGCTGGATTCCCACATCGCCACCGGCGGGATGGGCGAGGTCTGGCGGGCCGAGGACACCACCCTCCGCCGGGTCGTGGCGGTCAAGATCCTCAGCCCCGGCCTCGCCGGGGACGCGGCCTTCCGCGAGCGCTTCGCCGTCGAGGCCCGAACCGTCGCGGCCCTGCGGGCGCCGGGCGTGGTGTCCGTCTACGACGCCGTGGAGACCGTCTTCGAGGACGGGCGGCCGCTGGTCTTCCTGGTCATGCAGCACCTGACCGGCGAGTCCCTGGCGGAGCTGCTCCACGAGCATGGACGGCTGACGCCGGAACGCACGATGTCGATCATCGCCCAGGTCGCCGACGCGCTCGACGCGGCCCACCGCGAAGGGGTCGTGCACCGAGACGTCAAACCCGCCAACATCATCGTCGACCACGACGACCGGGCGACGATCGTGGACTTCGGCGTCGCACGGGCGCAGGGCGAGGCCGCCCTCACGGCTGCCGGGAACATTTTGGCCACCATCCAGTACGCGGCCCCCGAGCAACTCTCGGGCGAGAAGCCGGGGCCCCGGGCCGACATCTACTCGCTGGGCGTGGTCGCCTACGAATGCCTCACCGGGCAGGCGCCGTTCGCCGCGGACGCGACTGCCGCGACCGTCGCCGGGCACCTGCTGCGGCCCCCGCCGCCACTGCCTCCCGAGATCCCCGGGGCCATCGCCGCCGTCGTCGACCGGGCACTGGCCAAGGATCCCGGGGACCGCTACGCGTCGGCCGCTCAGTTCGCCGCGGCCTGCCGCCCCGCCACCCGGCCGTTCCCGGTGACTCGCCGCGAGACTCCCGTCGCCTCGCCGCCGTCGCGTCGCCGGCTGCTCGTCGGGGCGACGGCCGCCGCTGCCGCGATCGTCGTCGTCTCCCTGCTCATGTGGGGTCTCGGCGGTGCGCCGAGCGGACCGAACGCCGCCGCTGACACCGCCGCCGACACCGACGCGCCCCGCCTTCCCGCCGACGCCCGGCTCTCCAGTGCTTCCACGGGGACCTGCCTCCACGGTTCACAAGAGCTGGGGCGGCCGCACCTCGCCGACTGCGACTCGGCGGCGACGATCACCTTCTCGGTCGCCGGCGATGCCTACCTGCTCGGCCTTCCCGGAGGTGGGGATGAGCGATGCTTGGCCCCGTCGGGGAGCCCGGAGAAGATCGAGATCAAGGGCTGCGACGCGTCGGCGGGCTGGAAGGTCGAGTGGCTCGGCGACGACGGCGGCCGCGACCGGTGGCGCCTGGCGAGCCCGGCGCATCCCGGCCAGTGCCTGTCGGCGACCGGAACCTTCGTCGAAGACGAAGACGATGGGGACGACGGCGGGGACGGAGACGGCGCGGGCAACGGGGACCACGGGAAGGGCAAGGAGAAGGACAAGGACGACAAGGGCAAGGGCAACGGCAAAGGGCACGGCAAGGGAAGAGAGCCGGTCGTTTACCAGGCTGTCAGGCTGGCCGCCTGCGACGCGAGCGACGACCAGGCTTGGCTGACGGCGTGACCGGCCCGCCCCTTCCGGCCGCCCGGACGGGCGCTCCGCCCGCGGCCCGAACGCCACGGGGTGGCTGCGGAGCGGTCCCGCCGAGACAGCCGGACCGCCGGACCGCCGAGGTCCGTGAGCCACGAAGAGAAAGGCCGGCCCCAAGTACCCCTCGAACCCAAGGCCGGCCTTCCCCTACGTCGAGTGCAACGATGATGACGGCATGTGGTGACGCGGCTTCGGTGAACGCGTTGCGGTTGTCCCCGCAACGCTGGGTTCTTCGGGCGATGGACCATGCTGACCGTCGTGGACGAGAGAGAACTGCCGCCCCGAGTTCGCGAAAGCCTGGAAGCCGCCGGCTGGTTCCCGGGCCGAAGCGTCGATGTCCACCACTGGCTGGAGGGCTACCGGGCCGAAGGACTCGTCCCCTCGCCGCACGCCGTGACGTTCATCGAGACCTTCGGCGGCCTGACCATCACACCGATCCCAGGGGCTGTCGCCCACGGGACCCTTATCGTCGACCCCGACGAAGCCCAGGGCTACGGCGACCTGCCGGGCATCTGGAAGGACACCTACGGGGAGTCGTTCACTCCCGTGGGGGTCTGGGCCGAGGTGATCAGCGTCTTCGTCGGCGAGTCCGGCCGATTCCTGGGCGCCCTCACCCACACCGAATGGCGGTTCGGCGCAGACCTCGGCGAAGCGCTTGCCACGTTGGTCGGCGTGCAGGACGCCACGAGCCGCAGCGTCTGGGGCAGCTGATCGGGTGACAGACTCCGCCGAACGAAAGCAACACCACCGTGCCCTGGCCGGGCCAGAGGCGCGGGCCGATTCACGGTCGACCGGCACGGAGGCAGCGCAGGCCGAGAACACCTGAAGCACCCGACCACCTACCGCCTCAGCCACTTCGTGCCCCATGACCGACGCCGCCCCACGCGGCCCGGCGCCCCACACGAAAACACCCCCTCACCCGGACCGAAGTCCCTGGTGAGGGGGTGTTTCCCAGCTGAGCCGCCTGTCGGAATCGAACCGACGACCTATTCATTACGAGTGAATCGCTCTGCCGACTGAGCTAAGGCGGCCTGCACCCGCGACGTACACCGGGTACAGCCGTCGAGTGTACGTGATCGGTCGGGCCCCGGCGAAACGGGTTGCCGAATGCCGAGGCGAGCGCGGCGGGGAACGCGGGCCGCACGGTAGGGTCGGTCGACCGGGGGCCTCCGCCTTCGGCAATCGACGCGATGGGCTTGCTCGCTATGACTGCACCGCATGACGGCGGCCACCTCCAGGTCCGCCTGCGCTACCGGCTCATCTCCGGACCCGACGACGCGACGTTCTGCGAGCGGGTGTCGGCGCTGCTGGACGACGGCTACGAGCTGCACGGCTCGCCGACGCTCACGAGCAACGGTGGGCGCGTGATCGTGGCCCAGGCCGTGGTCCTCCCGCCGTACGAGGCGGCCAGGTCGCGCACGACGCACTCGGCCTCGCCGGTCACGGGTTAGCACGGTGGGTCCGCCGGGGCGCCGGTCCCGGCGGGCTCGAAACCGGGGTGTGATGTAGGTGACCGGCGCATCCTCCGAAAAGCGGCATCGAGCACCCGAAACACCCAACCCGCCATCGTGACGGCCGCCACGCCGCGAGACACAATGGACATGTGACCCCTCGCCCGCGCAACCTCACCCCTGACGAGCTCGGCTTCACGCCCCGGCCAAGGGTCGCGTGGCTCTCCCCGCTCTTACTTCTCGGCACGGCCGTCCGGGTCGTCCTGGCGAAGCTGCTCGGCGCCTATCTCGACAAGCGCGAGCTCCAGCACCAGTTCGAGCAGGAGGCCTTCGACCACTCCGGCGAGGACGAGTTGTGGCTCGACTACGTCGCCGACCTCGGCGACGGCTTCGACTCCACCTACACCGTGGCCTATCTGTCGGGGCAGCCGACGCTGGACGTCGACGACTTCGTCCTCCCGCGCGCCAAGGTGCTGGTCATGGGCGGCGACCAGGTGTATCCGACCGCGTCGTGGCAGGACTACGAGGACCGCTGCAAAGGCCCTTACCAGGCCTCGCATCCGGGCGTGGACGGCGTCGAGGCGACCGACTCGCTCTACGCGCTGCCCGGTAACCACGACTGGTACGACGGCCTGACCGCCTTCCTGCGCATGTTCGGCCACCGGCGCGCGATCGGCGGCCGGCGCACGAACCAGCGGCGCAGCTACTTCGCCCTGAAACTGCCCGGCGGCTGGTGGATGTACGCCATCGACTCCAACACCGAGGCCTACATCGACGACCCGCAGCTGGCCTACTTCGAGGCGGCGGCAAAGGAACTCGCCCCCGGCGACAAGGTGATCCTCTGCCTCCCGCGCCCTTCCTGGGTGCTCAGTTGCGACGATCCGCGCCAGTACGACACCGTCGACTACCTGGTGCGCACGATCATCACGCCGGCCGGCGCGGCTGTTCCACTGATGCTCTCGGGCGACCTGCACCACTACTCCCGTTACGCCACCGAGGATGAGGGCCGTCAGCTGGTCACCTCCGGCGGCGGCGGCGCCTACCTGTCGGCGACCCACGGGCTTCCATCCACTGTGGAGCTGCCCAACCGCGCCTCGACGGCCCGCCACGCCAGCGAACCGGCGAGCTTCACGCAGCGCACGACTTACCCCTCGTCCGCGGAGTCGCGCGGCTGGGCGCTCGGAGTCTTCTGGCGGCTTCCCTTCCGCAACCCCGGTTTCGTCGGTGTCCTTGGCGCCTTGCAGTTCGGTCTGCTGCTGGCCCTGCTCGGCCCGCCGACGACCGCCGTCGGCGCGGGAGTCGTCCTGTACGGGATCTCGCTGATCTTCGCGCGGCCGAGCCTGGGGCCGTGGCGGCTGCGCAACTTGGTCGCCGGGTTCCTGCACGGCACGGCGCATCTGGCCTTCGCGGTGCTGTCCGTGGTGGTCTGGCACCGGCTCGGCATCGACGCGTGGTGGCTGTTCGCCGACCTGCCGGTGGCCGTCGCCGGCGGCGGGATCCTGGTGACGATCTACCTCTACATCGCCGGTCTGCTCGGCATCAACAAGAACGAACTGTTCGCCGGCCAGTCGATCGAGCACGCCAAGGGCTTCGTGCGCATCCGGATCACCGGTGCCGGCGAGCTGACGATCTACCCGCTCGCCGTTCCGCGCATCAACCGCAGATGGCGGGCCGTGCCCGACGCCGAACCGGGCACGTCGTGGATCGTTCCGGCCAAGCGGATTCCGGTGACACTCATCGAACCACCTGTATCCATTTGATCACTTAACATTGCAATTCGGACAAGTGAGCGAGGGTTTCGGCTGCGCGCCGTAACCCTCTCATCACTCTCTCGTTGCGTCTGGTGAGGGCCCTCGTCCACTCCCCAACCGGCGCAACGGAAGGACCGGATGAGCAATTCAGTTGTCCACCTCAGACCCCTGGCTCGGTACACACGGAGGATCGCCGCCGGCACAGCCGCGCTCACCCTCTCGGTGTCCGGGCTCACCCTGCCCGCGACGGCCTCGCACGCCGCCTGCACCACTCCCAACATCCTCGCCGCGAGCGGGTCGGAACTCCTGCGTGTGTCCACATTGGACGTCCGCTCGCTCGGTGTCGACCTGCCGCCCTTGAGCGACAACCGGCTGTCGACCAGCAGCAGCGCGGTGGCCGGCATGAGCGCCACCAAGGCCCGCGCCGCCGCCGACCTCTTCCAGGGCGACCTGCCGCTCGACAAGCTCCCGGTTCCCGTCGTACCGGGGAAAGCGGTCACGCAGAGCGCACCGCCGCACAACACGAAGGCGGTCACCGACGCCGTCGTCTCCCGCGACCTCGCGCTGCTGCGCTCGGGCGCCGGTGAGGTCAGCGCGCATGCCCGCTGGTCGCGCCACCTCGGTTGCGGCGAGGGCGTCGGCCCGATCACCAGCACCAACAGCGAGGTCAGCGACATCGCCGTGCTTCCCGGTGGCGTGCCGCTGATCTCCGGCGGAAAGGCGCCCAGCCTGCTGGGGGTACCGTCGACGGCGTTCAGCCGGACCGGCGCGGACCTGGTGCGCACCAAGGGCGGCACGGAGGGCGTCGCGGCGCACGCCTCGGCCGGCCTTGAGGAGCTGCTCCTGATGAGCGGATCGCCCGCGCAGAGCCGGATCCGCCTGCTCAGCCCGCCGAGCCTCAAGGTCGTCACCGACGGCTCGAAGAAGAACGCCTCGGTCGACTACCACTCCCCGATCCTGGAGATCGAGAAGCCGGGCGGCAAGACCGTCCGCCTCGACTCCCCGGACAAGTCGGTGGAGTTCGGTCTTCCGTCACGGTCCATTCTGGAGGGTGGCGGCCCGCTGTCGGGCAATCCGCTGTCCGGCCTGATCTCCCCGCTGCTGTCGCAGCTCGGACTGCCCGGCCTCGGCTCGCAGCCGAAGCTGGAGGGCATCGGCGTGCCGGAGCTGCCGATCGCGCTCGACCCGAGCCTGCCGGTCGACGGTCTCCAGGGCACCGGCCTGCCCGACCTCGGCCTCGACGACCTCGGCCGCCCCGACCTCGGCGTGGCCGCTCTGCCCGTGCCGCAAGGGAAGGCGCTCGGAGCCCTCGACCTGCACGAAGTGCTCACCGTCCGCATCAGCCTCGGCCACCTTGAGGCCAAGGTGTACCCGCGAGCCGTTGTCGCCGAGGCGTCGTCGATGCGGATCCAGGTCTTCGCGAAGGTACCGGGCAGTGACACGAGGATTCCCGTGCTCGACGCGGGGATCGGCATGCTCAGCGCGGCCGTCGCGGTGCCCGAGATGGTGGTGTTCAACGAGAACACCGACGCCGACGGGAACAACGACACCGGCGGCGCCACCGCCGAACCGGAGCAGGCACCCGGGGAGAGGCACGACGTCGCGCCGACCTCGGGCAACCTCCCGCTGACCGGCACCGGCGGGGTGCTGACGCTGATCGCGGTCGGCATCGCCACGATCGTGGCCGGGCGAGGGATCTACCTGCTGGCGAAGAGGAAGGACGGGACGGGCTAGAGCCTTACCCGTAACTCCCCCGCTGGGCCCGTCGACGTCGTGTCGGCGGGCCCCGCGTCGTCGGGGATACCGAGCATCCGGCGGACCTCGTCGTCGAGGCCGTGGATCTCGACGGGCACGGTGCGGTGCCGCTCCCAGGACTCGCGGTCGACGATCAGCCGCTGGAGCGTGTTGAGCTCACCGCGCGGGACCACGCGCTCGGTGCCGTTCTCGCGGTAGCCGAGCTTGCGCGACACCGCCAGCGACGCGGGGTTGTCGACGTGCGCGGACGAAACGGCGACCTGCGCGCCGAGCCCTTCGAAGGCCAGGTGGAGGACGGCGGCGCGCATCTCGGTGCCGAGACCGCCGCCGTGGAAGCGGGTCCCGAGCCACGAGCCCGTGCCGACCTGGCCGGTCAGCGCGAAGTCGCGGGCGCCGAGGTCCTGCATGCCCAGAACCGTGCCGTCGGCATCGAAGACGGCGAAGGGGATCGTCCAGGACGCCGCCTCGATCTTCTGGAGCAGGAACCAGTGGTACTTCACGACCGCGCGCCCCCGCTCGGCCGGCGTCCCGTCGGTCCAGGGGACGCCGAAGGGCATGAGTCCGGGGTCGTGGACGCCTTCGGCGGCGACGTCGGACAGCATGGTCGAGCATGGATCGCGAACGGCCGCGGACGCGAGGGCTTTTCGCGCGACCCATCCGCCGGGCCCGCCGCGCCGAATGACCTGTGACCGGCCGCCGGCCGGTCGGGTGACGACCGGGACGGAGTGCGAGGCCGGTGATCGTCCTGTACGTGTTGTCGACGACGCTCGTCGGCTGCTGCGCGCTGGCCGCCCTGGCACCGCCACGGCGACCGTGGCCGTTGGCCGTCGCGGCATTTTGGGTGGGGTTGCCGGTCGGCGAGCTGCCGTTCCCGGCGCTCTACTGGCTGGCCGTCACGACCGTCTTGGCGGACGCCGGCCCCCTCGCGATGGCGTGGGCAGGGCTGGTCGCGGTGCTGCTCGTGGTGCTGGTCGTGCGGGCGGCGCGGACGCCCCGGGTGGTCGGAGAGGCGCTGGCGGCGGTCGGCATATCGGCCCGACCGCGGGTGGCGTGGGCCGCGGCGCTGACGGCGCCTTTCGTCCGGCGCGCGCGAGGGGTCGTGCGCGAGACGGCGGTGCGCTACGGCGACGATCCGCTCGCGAACCTGCTCGACGTCTACCGTCCGGTCGGGCCGGTCGAGGGCGGGCGGCCGGTGCTCGTGTACTTCCACGGCGGCAGTTACTCCGGGGGCCGCCGCAGCCGTGAGGCGCTGCCGCTCTTCCACCGGCTGGTGCGGCGGGGGTGGGTGTGCGTGTCGGCCGACTACCGCCTGCGGCCGTCGGCGCGTTTCGGCGACCACCTCTCCGACGCCAAGCGCGTCCTCGCATGGGTCGGCAAGGAGGGCCCGGCGTATGGAGCCGACGCGGCGAAGGTCTTCGTCGCGGGCGGCTCGGCGGGCGCCCACCTGGCGGCGCTGACCGCGCTGACCCCGAACGACCCGCGGGCGCAGGGCGGGTTCGAGGAGGCGGACACGTCGGTCGCGGGAGTCGTGTGCCTGTACGGATTCTACGGGCGGTACTGGGGCGACGCCGGCGACGCGCGCGGGCTGCCCACCTCGCCGCCGGCGGCCCGGTTGTCGGGGGCGCCGCCGTTCTTCGTCGCGCATGGGGAGAAGGACACCGTCGTGCCGGTCGGGGAGGCGCGGAGGTTCGCGGGAGCGTTGCGGAAGGCGTCGGTGCCGGTGGTCTACGCGGAGTTGCCCGGCGGGCAGCACGGGTTCGACCTTTTCGCATCGGTGAGGTTCGGGGCGGTGGCGGACGGGGTGGTGGCGTTCCTGACGTGGAGTGCGGGGAACCGGAGATGACAACCTATATAGGATTCTGCACAGTTACCACATGGCACTGATCGATCACACCAGACGGCTCACGGTCACCGAAGCCTCCCAGCGCGGTGTCGCGCGCCTCGTCGCCGACGCCGAGCACGAGGAACTCGTCATCACCCGCCGCCAGGTGCCGGTCGCCGCCGTGGTCAGCTACACGCGGCTCTCCGAACTGGAGGACGCCGCCGCCGACCTGCGCGATCTCGCTCTCGTACTCTCCCGTGCCGCCACCGACTCGGGCCGGCGAACCTCGCTGGACGACGTGATCGCCGCTTACGGTCACACCCGGGAATCGCCGGTGGCTCTGCCGGACGAGGACTGACGTGGCCGAGATCGTCCTCACCGGTGGTAGCGGCCCTGCCCGGCAGCTCAGCGACTCGGCAGCCCACCTGCCCGCCCGGCAGCCCTGCGGCGCATGGCGTCCCCCACCTCAACCCGGCTGGGCGGCTCCGCCCCCAGCACCCCCGCCGGGACTCCGTCCCAGACCCTGCTGGGGCTCCGCCCCGGGAACTCCGTCCCTGGACCCGGGACCGGCTTTGCCAGTCTCTTCCCACTTACGCGTGTGGCGGACGCCCCCAAGGGCGCCCGCCACACGCAAAACCTGAACCGAGCGTCTAGTAGTCGGCCCGCAAGATCCCCGCCAGTTCCTCCGCCCAGTACGTGCAGATCATCTGCGCGCCCGCGCGGCGGATCGAGGTCACCGTCTCCACGATCATCCGCTCGCGGTCGATCCACCCCTTCGCGGCGGCGGCCTCGACCATCGCGTACTCCCCCGACACCTGGTACGCCGCCACCGGCACCTCGGACTCGGCCGCCACGGCGGCCACAATGTCCAGGTACGGCAACGCCGGCTTCACCATCACGATGTCGGCGCCCTCGGCGATGTCCAGCCGCACCTCGCGCAGCGCCTCGACGGCGTTGGCCGGGTCCTGCTGGTAGGTCCGCCGGTCCCCGTCCAGCGCCGACTCGACGGCGTCGCGGAAGGGCCCGTAGCAGGCGGAGGCGTACTTGGCGGCGTAGGCCAGCATCGCCGTGTCGGTGTCCCCGGCGGAGTCGAGCACCGACCGGACGTAACCGATCTGCCCGTCCATCATCCCCGACGCGCCCAGCACGTGGGCGCCCGCTTCGGCCTGCGCCAGCGCCATCTGCCCGTAGCGGGCCAGCGTCTCGTCGTTGTCGACCGAACCGTCGGGGCGCAGCACTCCGCAGTGCCCGTGCGAGGTGAACTCGTCGAGGCACAGGTCGGAGATGATCACGGTGGCGTCGCCGACCTCGGCGATGACGTCGCGGATGGCGACGTTGAGGATCCCGGCCGGGTCGATGCCGCCGGAACCGTCGGCGTCACGCGTGGCGGGAACGGCGTAGAGCATGATCCCGCCGACACCGGCGTGGACCGCGGAGACCACGGCCTTGCGCAGGGAGTCGCGGGTGTGCTGCACGACACCGGGCATGGACTCGATCGGACGCGGCTCGGTGAGTCCTTCGCGCACGAAGAGGGGCAGCACCAGGTCTGCCGGGTGAACTCGGGTCTGCGCCACGGCCCGGCGAAGCGCGGGGGTGCGGCGGAGTCGGCGTGGACGGCTGGCGGGAAATGGCATTGGCCGTACCTCCAAGGAGGGTGCGCCCCCACGCGGGAGCGCACCCCAGGGTCTAACGGAACCGTAGCGCGGTCGGCCCCTGGACCTTCGCGCCGCGGCGGGTCTTCACCGGCGCCTCGGCGAGGCGCCGCTTGAGCTCGCTGGCGTACTCGGCCAGCGCCTCGACCAGGTCGGGCACGGTCGAGTGCTCCGGCTGGGCGTCGACGCGCAGGCCGAACTCGCGGGCGGTCTCGGCGGTGGCCGGGCCGATCACGGCGACGACGGTGCGCGCGTGCGGCTTGCCGGCGATGCCGACGAGGTTGCGCACGGTCGACGAGGACGTGAACAGCACCGCGTCGAAGCCGCCGGACTTGATGGCGTCGCGGATGTCGGCCGGGGGCGGGGCCGCCCGGACGGTCCGGTAGGCGGTGACGTCGTCGATCTCCCAGCCGCGGTCGACGAGACCGGCGGCGAGGATCTCGGTGGCGATGTCGGCGCGGGGCAGCAGGACACGGCCGACGAGGTCGAGGACCGGGTCGTGCGGCGGGAACTCGTCGAGGAGTCCTTCGGAGGACTGCGGACCCGACGGGACCAGCTCCGGCTCGATGCCGAAGGAGCGCACGGCCTCGGCGGTGGCCTCGCCGATGCAGGCGATCTTCACGCCGCCGAAGGAGCGGGAGTCGAGCCCGTGCTCCTCGAAGCGTTCCCTTATTGCCCGCACCGCGTTGACGGAGGTGAACACGATCCAGGCGTAGCGGCCGTCGACGAGTCCCTTGACGGCGCGTTCCATCTGCGCGGGCGTGCGGGGCGGCTCGACGGCGATGGTCGGGACCTCGCAGGGGATGGCGCCGTAGGCGCGCAGCCGCTCGCTCATGACGCCGGCCTGCTCCTTCGTGCGCGGCACGAGGACCTTCCAGCCGTACAGCGGGCGGTTCTCCCACCAGCCGAGCACGTCGCGCTCGTGGACGCCGGCGCCGATGGTCAGCACGACGCGTCCGGCGAAGCCGAGCGCGGCCTCGACGAAGGTGTCGACGGTCGACGTGGCGGTGTGCTGGGTCTCGCCGGTGACGTCGCCGGTGACGGCGACGGGCGTGGTGCCGTCGACGGCGCCGGACAGCAGGACGTCGCGGACGGCGCCCAGGTCGCCGGAGTCGACGGTCAGGACGAGGGTCCCGCGCCCGACGGCCGCGGCGAGCGTGGCCGGGTCGAGCGTGTTGACGTCGTCGACCTCGACGAGCGCGCGGTAGTCGGCCGGGGGCATCCCGGCGTAGGCGGCGACGGCGGCCGCGTGGCTGACGCCGGGCACCGAGTCGAAGGGCACCTTCGCCTCGGAGACGGCGCGGACCTCGGTGACGATCGCGGCGTGCGGGTAGATGTCGCCGCCGATGAGGCGCACGGGACGGTCACCGTCCTTGGCGTGCGCGATGAGCTGCTTTGCCACGTCGGAAGGTGAGCCCTCGGCCGGACGGCAGATGACGTCCTCGCCGAGTTGTTCGCGTACGGCGCTCAGCAGCGGCTCGGGCAGCGACCGGTCGTAGTAGACCTGGCTGGCCGACGACAGCGCGTCGAGCGCGCGTTTCGTCAGCAGGCCGGGGTCGCCGGGGCCTGCACCTACGAAACAGATGCGGCCGACGAGCTTGCGGGCACGGGTCATCTCACACTCTCCAACAGTGATTCGGCGCCTTCCTCCAGCAGGGTCGCGGCGAGCCTGCGGCCGACGGCCGCACCCACCTCGTCTGCGTTGTCGGACGCGGTAAGCGTTCCGGTGTCGGACAACCTGACGGCGTGCCGACCGTCAAGCTGGATCACGGCACCGCGCAAGTACAGTTCGAACTCCCCGTCACCGGCGTCGGCGATGTCGCACAACGCTGCGACGGGGGCGCTGCATCCGGCTTCGAGCGCGGCGAGCAGGGCCCGCTCCGCACTCACCGCCGCACGGGTTTCACGGTCGTCGAGCCCTGCGAGCTCGGCGATCAGGGTGGTGTCGGCCGTACGGCACTCGACGGCCAGCGCGCCCTGAGCGGGCGCGGGCAGCACGAACATCGGGTCGAGGGTCTCGGTCACTTCGGCCAGCCGGCCGAGGCGGGAGATGCCGGCCCGAGCGAGGACGACGGCGTCCAGGTCGGGGTCATCACCGAGGACCCGGGCGATCCGGGTGTCCACGTTGCCGCGTATGGGGACGCACTCGAAACCGTGGCCGAGTGCGTTGATCTGGGAGACACGGCGCGGGGCGCCGGTGCCGATGCGAGCGCCGTCGGGCAGCTCCAGGAGGGTCTTTCCGTCACGGGCGATGAGGACGTCGCGGGGGTCTTCGCGCAGTGGGACGGCGGCGATTGTCAGACCCTCATGTGACGCTGTGGGCAGGTCCTTGTAGGAGTGGACGGCCACGTCGATCTCTTCGGCGGTCAGGGCGTCCCGGAGAGCGGAGGTGAAGACACCGACGCCGAGCTCGCTCACGGGAGCGTCGCTGCGGTCGCCGGGGGTGGAGATCTCGACGAGTTCGACCTCGCGTCCGGTCAGCGCGCGGACGCGGTCGGCGATCATGCCGGTCTGGGCGAGCGCGAGGGCGCTGCCGCGGGTGCCGATCTTGATGCTGGTCACGCGCTCCTCCTCCGTGTGCTCGGGGTGTGAGGGGGTGCGGTGAGTGAGGCGTGCTTCACTCCGATTCCCCCGTTGTGCTCGCATTTCGTCATCGCAGACCGACACCATGCCGCACGGGACTGCCCGCTGGCAAATCGGCGGAGTCGAAGGCGTCATCGGCTGTGACCTGCAACGCTTCGGCGGTGGTGTGGTCGGACACGGCGGACAGTCCGGCGACGTCGAGGGCGAACAGCTCGCGCAGGGCGGCGGCGTACTGCTCCCCGCCGGGTTCGGCGGCGAGCTGCCGGACGCGCACGGAGGGCTGGTGCAGCAGCTGCCCGACGACGCGGTGGACGGTGTGGCGGACTTCGGCGCGCTGCTCGTCGGTCATGTGGGGGCACTTGTTGGCGAGCCGTTCGAGCTCGGCCTCCATGACCTGGTCGGCGCGGCCGCGCAGGGCGGCGACGGTGGGCGCGACCTCGGCGGAGCGCAGGCGCCCGGTGAAGGCGGCGACCTCGGCGTCGATGATGGCGCGCGCCTCGGCTTCGGCGCTCGCGGAGGCTCCGCCGTCGTGGGCGTGGAGGGCTTCGGAGAGTCCGGCCATGTCGAGGACGGTGATGCCGGGCAGGTCGGCGACGTCGGCGTCGACGTCGCGGGGGACGGCGAGGTCGAGGATGAGTTGTGGCTTCGACGACACCCGTTCGCTGAAGTCGGCCGCGTGCAGGACGTGGCCGGTGGAGGCGGTGGCGGACACGACGATGTCGACGTCGGCGAGCGCGGCGCGCAACGCGTCGAAGGGCACGGCGGTGGCTTCGTAGGCCTCGGCGAGGCGCTGTGCGCGGGCGAGGCCGCGGTTGGCGACGTGGAGGGGTCCGGCGCCGTTGCGGCGCAGGGTCGCCAGGGTGAGGGCGCCCATGGCTCCGGCGCCGATGACCAGGGCGGAGGCTCCGGCGACGTCGATGCCGGCGCGCCCGGCGCCGAGTTCGAGGGCGGCGGAGACGACGCTGCGGCCGCGTTCGTCGATGCCGGTCTCGTTGTGGGTGCGCTTGCCGACGCGCAGGGCCTGCTGCATGAGGTCGTGCAGGGCGCGTCCGGCGGCTTCGTGGGCGCGCGCGTTCTCGTAGGCGGTGCGCAGCTGCCCGATGATCTGGGTCTCGCCGAGGACCATCGAGTCCATGCCGGAGGCGACGGTGAAGGCGTGGTCGACGGCGTCGGCGCCGTGCCGGACGTACATGTGCTCGGCGAGTTCGTTGACGTCGGTGCCGGAGTGGGCCGACAGGACGCCGGCGATGTCGGACAGGCCGGCGTGGAAGCCGGACACGGCGGCGTAGATCTCGACGCGGTTGCAGGTCGAGAGGATCACCGCCTCGGCGACGTGGGGTCTGGCCAGCAGCTCGTTGAGCAGTCCGGGGAGCTCGTCGGGGGTGACGGCGAGGCGTTCCAGGAGGGGTACCGGGGCGGTCCGGTGCGAGGCGCCGATGGCGAGGAGGTTCATTCGTTCACCACACTGTCTGAGAAGGCGACGCCGGGGGGCGGCGGGGCCGTGTTCCTCGGTGGGGGAGGCGGCTTCGGCAGGGAGCTCGTCTTCGGTGCCGTTCTCTTCTTCACCGGTGCGGGTTTAACCGGTACTCCCTGAGGGGAAGCTGTGCGCGCGTTCGCCTTGCGGTGTTCGTGGAAGGACAGGATCTGGAGTTCTATGGCGAGGTCGACCTTGCGCACGTCGACGCCGTCGGGGACGGCGAGCACGCACGGCGCGAAGTTGAGGATGCTCGTCACACCTGCATTAACGAGCAGATCGGCGACAGGCTGCGCGGCGTGCGGCGGGGTGGTGAGCATCGCGATGGAGATGCCCTCGGTGGCGACGACCTCGGCGATGTCGGCGACGTGCCGCACGACCATGCCGTTTATCGTCTCGCCGAGGCGCTGGTCGTCGACGTCGAAGAGCGCGGCGATGCGAAATCCGCGGGGGCCGAAGCCGGCGTATCCGGCCAGCGCGTGGCCGAGGTTTCCGATGCCGACGAGGGCGACGGCGCGGTCCTCGCCGAGGCCGAGGACGGTGGAGATCTGGCCGGTGAGGAGTTCCACGTCGTAGCCGACGCCGCGGGTGCCGTAGGAGCCGAGCTGGGAGAGGTCCTTGCGGAGTTTGGCGGCGTTGATGCCGGCCGCGGCGGCGAGGTCCTCGCTGGAGACGGTGTCGCGGCCGATCTCGGCGAGGGAGTGGAGTGCGCGGAGGTATTCGGGGAGGCGGGCGACGGTGGCCTCGGGGAGGGCGGGGAGGCGGGCGGACTCGTCGCCGGGAGGCGTCGGACGGGTAGGCCTGCGTCGCGCGCCGGCTACGCCCGCCGCCGTCTGGCGCTTGTCCTGGCTCATGGGTCTCCGGGATGCACTCGATCTGTCGCCCTCGTGGCGTGGCCCGGCCGCTCGCACAGGGCCACCGCGGACCCAGCGTAGGCGCTTGTGAACGCGTGCACAAATCGGGATCTTGAGGGTCGTCGATGAATGCGGGGTGAAGTGCAGCGCCCACCAGTCGACTCGGCGCGATCGAGGACAAGCCCCCGCGGCACGAATGCCTTCCAGCCTTGATCGCGGTCAGAGAGGTGGACGCTGCTCGATGATTATGACCTGGATTGCCCGCTTATGTCTGCCATCGGCAAGAAACGGTGGCGTGTTGTTTTTCCGCATCACCGCGACCTTGGTCACCAGGTGTGACCTTGCACAGAGATCACGCCCGGCGGGGGTTCGCGCGCCTTAGAGGTAGAGCCCCGTGGCGTCCGGCTCGACCCTCGGCGCCGCCACGGCGTGCACGTCGCGCTCGCGGAGAAGCACGTACTCACTGCCGTGCAGCTCGACCTCCGAGCGCTCGTCGGGGTCGAAGAGGACCCGGTCGCCGATCTGCACCGCGCGGACCAGCGGCCCGACCGCGACCGCCGCCGCCCACGCCAGCCGGTGCCCCATGGAAGCGGTGGCGGGGATGACGATCCCGGCGGCCGAGCGACGCTCGCCCTCGGTGACGTCGGGGCGCACCAGGATCCGGTCGTGCAGGAGACGGATCGGCAGTCCGGATTCGGGGTCGATTGAAGCGCTGGTCACGATCGACAACCGTACCGGAACCCCGCTGGGGCCCCGATCCGCGCGCGGGGAAGCGTAACGACCTCGCTCACGGCCAGTAGGCTTCACCGGGACGACGGCTGGCGGAGGTGACGGTGAGTCGAATCAAACGGGCCGCCGGGAGGGCCCGCAAGGCGTGGAAGGCCCTGCGCGAGAACCCGTACCTGGAGCAGATCGAACGGGCCCGCCGCCGCAACGAGGAGTCCGAGCTGACCCTCGCGATCGAGGCGGCGTCCGAAGAGGACGATCCCCCCGCGCCCGACAAGCCCTCGGCCGAACTCGACCTGGTCCCCTACGGCATGCGCGTCGCCGGAGCCTGGGCGTGGCGCATCATCGCCGTGTCGGTGGTGGTGCTGGCCTTCCTGTACCTCGCCGACCTGCTCGCCCTGGTCGTCATCCCGATCCTGATCTCGCTGCTGCTGGCGGCGATCCTCCAGCCCTTCTCGGCGCTGCTGGTCCGCTGGCGCGTGCCGAGGTCGCTGGCCGCCGGGCTGGTGCTGGTCGCCGGGCTCGCCGCGGTCGCCGGGATCCTCACCGGCGTCATCACCGAGTTCGTCGACGGTGTGCCCGAGCTGGTCGAGAACGTGCAGACCGGTGTCGGCCAGATCCAGGTGTGGGCCGAGAAGGGGCCGCTGCACCTGACCAACGCCCAGATCGCCGACTTCTTCGCCGAGATCGACACGATGGTCGGCAACTGGTTCGCGGAGAACAAGGAGAACGCCGCCGGTACCGCCGTGGAGACGGCGGGTGCGGGTGTCGGGGTCGTCTTCGACATTCTCACCGGCCTGTTCCTGGTGCTGTTCACGACCTTCTTCTTCATCCGCGACGGGCACCGCATCTGGCGCTTCGTGACCGCGCCGCTCTCTGGAGACGCCCGCGAGACGTTCCGCGCGGCGGGACACGCGTCCTGGCGGACGCTGGTGTCGTACACGAGGGCGACGATCCTGGTGGCCTTCATCGACGCCGTCGGCATCGGCCTCGGCCTGGTCATCTTGAAGATTCCGCTGGCGATCCCGCTGGCCGCGCTGGTGTTCCTGACGGCGTTCATTCCGATCATCGGTGCCACCTTCTCCGGGATCGTCGCCGTGCTCGTCGCGCTGGTCGCCGACGGGTGGGTGACCGCGCTGATCGTGCTCGGCATCGTGATCGTCGTGCAGCAGGTCGAGAGTCACCTGTTGCAGCCGCTGCTGCTCGGGAGGGCCGTTTCGGTCCATCCGCTCGCGGTGATTCTGGCGATCGGTGCCGGGCTGATCCTGGCGGGGATCATCGGCGCGCTGATCGCCGTGCCGCTGGTCGCGATGGCGAACACCGCTGTGCGGCACCTGATCCGGGCGCGTCCGTCGGCGAGGCGTGGCGAACCGGTGGAGGAGGACCCCGATGACCCGGGAGGCCTGCTCGACCCGGGGCCCGAGCCGGGGGCGGCGCGGGCTTGAGGGCCCGGCCGGCCGTGCGGGTCGGCTAGAGGTCGTTGACGGCCGCGCAGCAGAACCACACCACGGCCACCAGCGCGACGAGGCCGATGACCGACCAGACGGCGCCGACGCCCTCGGAGATCCGGCGGGCGATCGGCTGACGCTCGGAGTAGTGGAAACGCTGGTCGATGCGCTGCACCGGCTCGCCGTAGGCGGGCGAGCCGTACCCGGCGGCCTGCTGGGCGGGGTCGCCGACCAGGCCGAGGTCGCCGATCACGTCGGCGAGGTCGGTGTCCCAGATCGCGGCCTGGAGCAGGTCGAGGCGCGCGTGGTACTCGTCTTCTCCCAGGTAGCCCGAGCGGTAGGCCTCGTCGAGGACGCGGCGGGCGTGGGCGCGTTCGGGATCACCGATGCGTGAGGGTCGATGGGGCATCGCGGCCTCCTCAGGGCGTGGGCACGTCATCGCCGATTGTGACGACCCCGTGCAAACTCCACAATGGAGCGCCGCTGGAATCGCTGGAGTCGCCCGAGCCGGGAGGGTCGGGAGGGCCGCTCAGATCCGTGCGTCGAGCCGGGCCAGCCAGGCCGACTTGCGGGCGGTGAGGAAGGCGCCGGTCATGTCGGGGCGGCCGAGGTCGATGTAGCCCTTCGACCAGGTGTGGACGTGTTCGAGGGTGCGGCTTGCCGTCCAGAGGTCCCAGAGGAAGATGTCGTGGATTTTGGTACCCGACTCGGACTCGTAGGCGGCCAGGAAGGCGTCGGCGACGGTTTCGTCGTCGTGGATGAGCATGATGTCGTCGCGGCACCAGGAGAGGTCGTAGGCGCGGGGGGCGGTGCCGGCGGCCGACCAGTCGACGATGCCGGTGAGGTTTTGGTCGGTCCAGACGGTGTTGCCCGACCAGTAGTCGACGTGGGAGAAGACGCGGGGTTGGGAGGACATCTCGTCCCACGACTCCGCGACGTGCGGGTGTTGCGGGGGTTTGGTCTCGGTGATGCGGTCGCGGAAGCCTGCGGAGATGGGGAGCGCGTGCAGGCGGGCGAGGGCGCGGCCGAGTTGGGTCGCCCAGTCGAGGGGGTCGGTGGGGGTGATGTTGCCGTGGCCGGGGAGTTTGGAGATGAGGACGGCGGGCTCGCCGAACAGTTCCCCACCCGGATCCGCCGCCAATAGCGCAGGCGCGAACCCGTCAAGTCCGCCGAGAATACTGAGGGCGCTGAGGATGTGGGCCTCGCGTTCGGCGGCGTCGTCGCCGGGCTCGAAACGCCGCAGCACTGTTTCGGTCCATGGATTCTCGGTGGTGATGAGGTGGGTGGCCGCGTGCATGCCGCCGCCGAGTTCGGTGACGGCGGTGATGGTCGCGCGGGGGCCGGCAACCGAGGCCGCCCAGGTGAGGGCGGCGGCGGGTGGGGCGGTGGTGAGCATGTCCCGAGTTTGGGGGACGGGGGGTTGGGGCGCGAGCGATTTGAGGGGTAGAGACGCGGGGTTAGGAGTCCAGGCGGCCGGTGCGGACTTCCGTGAGGAAGGACGTCCACGCGGCGGCGGGGAGGGAGAGCGTCGGGTAGTCGTGCCCGGTGATTTTGGAGTCGCGGACGAGCACTTCGGCAGCGTGCTCCGCGACCTCGACACACGCGCCGTTGTTCGAACTACGGCTGCTCTTGACCCACCGCATGGTGCTCAGGTCTCGCGGGGTCACGGCAGACTCCTTCGGTTACAGGGCTCCAAGGAGACCCTTGATGGTCTTGACGGATGCAGCCGGCGACTGCGCGACCTGCCGAAGATTATCCGCCACCATCCGGTAAGTCTCAATGCTGTCAACGTCTTGCACGTAAATCGCCCCATCGAACATCTCGCTGTACGCGATCGGGCGGGCGCCGGCGAACTCCAGGATGAAGTACTGCCCAATCTCGCCTGCCGGATGCATGCCGTCCTCGGGCCGCAGCACCTGGATCGTCACATTCTCGCGCTCTCCTTCCGCGAGCAGGTGCCGCAGTTGCTCCCGCCTCTCCTCCACCGTCCCCACCGCCAACTGCAAGGCCGCCAAGCCGATGACCGCGTGCAGGCTGAACTCGTCTGTGGCCGCGAGCCGTTCGGCGCGGGCCTGCCGGAACGACACGAACCGTTCGGTCTGATCCGGCCGCACGAAGCCCGTCCCACCGGTCACCGCCCGCGCGTACGCCGAGGTCTGGAGCAGACCCGGGATCACCATCGGCTCGAACATGAACGCCGCCTCGGCCAGCCCCTCCAAGCCCGCGTAGGTGCGAAACCAGTCGGGGACCACGTTGGACCAAGGCGCCCACCACGTCTTCGCATCCTGCTGCGAAGCGAGGTTGACGATCCGGTCGATGTCATGGCGGTCGGCACGGCACGCGCTCAAGATGCGGTCGATGTCCTCCGGAAACTGATGGAAGCGACCGGTCTCCATGTTGCCGATCTTCGGCTTGCTGATCTCGGTCGCCGTCGCGACCTCGGCGAGCGTCATCCCCGCCTGCTTGCGAATACGCGCCATCTCAGTGCCGATGAGCCAGCGCATCGCCGATGGGTCCGTGCGTGGAGCCATGAGTTTCACCTCCGAGTCGGCTCAGCCTAAACCGGCGCGCGATCCGGGCACCCCTCGCGACACGCCGGAGAAAATCGCGCAAGACATATTGCGCGTCGCCAAACAGTGTGGTTTGCTGATGACTGTCAGTGATCAAAGGGGATAGTCACTAGTGGAGTGGGGGCTCCCATGTCCAATGCGGACACAACGCTCGAACGCCTTGCCGGCTGGTTCGGCCAGTCGCACCGTCAACAGATCTCCGCCGTGCTCGCCGAGTACCGCATCTCCTGCCCGACACGCGAATCCGGCTGCGTCGAGGACCTGGCGTGGGCGGTGCACGTCGCCAAGCGGCACATCTCGGCCTCACCGGAAGAAGCCCGCTGGGCGTCGCGGCTCCTCGCGAGGATCGGCGTCACGTCCGTCGCCGACCTCCGCTGCCCGGAACCCCGCTGTGCCCTCTGATCCGGCCGGACCCGATCCCGCCGACCGCACCGACCCCGCCTGGCGACTCCTCGCCGCCCACCAACGCGGCCCGGACGGCTTCTGCCGCACCTGCGCCGACCACTGGCCCTGCGCGCTCAACGGCCAAGCCGTCGACGCCCTCGCCGAGGCCGCCGCCACCGCAACCACAACCGCCACCCACGAATCTCCCCGCTCGCACGCCGAGCCGTGATCTCCGTGCGAGCGGGTGAGCGACGCCCACGAAAACGGCGGCCGCCCGTCGCCTCGAAAACACCGGGTGGCCGCCTGGACACAGAAAGGAAAAACCATGTCACCGGAGAACGTAACACTCATCGTCGGCGCGACCCTGCTGGCGACACTCCCCGTCGCGGCCGCGATCGCGACCCTCGTCAGCGCCGCCCACAGTCGCGACCTCTCCGTCGCCAAGTACTGCACCTGCTACTTCTGCCTGCTCGCCTACAAACTGGACCGCCACCACGGCCGCCACCGCCTCGAAGACCACTACGCAAAGCAGAGCGCGATCAGGGCCGACTTCCACCGCCTCCGTCCCGACAGCTGAGCGCCCGCCACCCTCCGCGACCCTCCGCCCTCACTCACGCAAATCGACACCCCTCGATCAAAAATCCGCTCAGCCTCTAGCAATACCTGCCGGTAGACCCCACCATCGATACATGCGGATCGAGTTCCTTCCGGCCGCACGAGGCGGCACACGCACAGTCCTCCACCGCGCCGACGGCGTGGTCCTCGACATGACGTCCCACGACCGCAAGTGGCGAACCCCGCACGACCTCGCCCACGCCGTCGCCGAACGCGAACTGTCCCTCCCCGCCGGCGTCTTCGGCTGCATCGCCGCCGGCGCCCTCTTCGACTCCATGCGCGTCGTCTCCGGCACCCCCCGCCACGACGCGGCGGCCCGCAGCGAACGCATCCTCAAGGCCTACGGCCACGACCTGACCCTCGCCGAAGTGCTCGCGGGCGTCGTCCACGAACTCGCCGAACACCCCACCCCGACCGACCCGACGGCCGCAGCCCGCGAAGCGTGGGGCGTCGTCGCACAGATCCCGTTCCCCTACGTGGACAAGCAAGTCGAGCGGGCCGTCGACGCGCTGCGCGACCTCACCGACGAGTGGCGGCTCCTCCTCCCCGACCAGCCCCTCGACTTCACCTGGCCCGAACGCCTCACCGCCGAGGTCCCCGCCGCGCCACGCCACCGCGAGACCCGTTCGAGCCGCCGAAGCCACGCCCACCGACGCAACGCCTGAGGAAACCGCCCGCTGCCACGGGTGACCGACCACGCCGGGACGCTCCGCCGGGGCGTCCCGGGTCCGGCGTGTCTCTCGACGTGCGGGGTTGTCGCCGGCCGACGTGCCGGTATGGAAGGTGTGTACGGCAGTGTCGTCGTACAGGCGCACGATGCGCACGGTCTTCCCGCCTCGGCGGGTCGGGTCGACGCGCACGAAGTACACGGGCCAGTCGTCGCCGGGGTCGTCATAGAGGGCGAACGCTCGGCGCGGGGAGTGGCCTCGGATGACCGGGACGCGGGCGCCGTCGAGGTCGTCGCCGGGAACGACGGTCACGTACGCGGCCCCGTAGGAAACGGCGGCGCGGGTGATCGCGGATTGCCTGGCGTCCATGCCGTTGACCTGCCACCAGCGCCACGCCGGGACCGGGTCGACAAGGTCCGCCCGCCGATACCCGTCGACGTAGCGAGCCTGCGCAATGTTGTTGACGACCAGCGGGAGCAAGGGGGTACGGGAGCGTTTGACGAGGGTTCGGTACTCCGGGTTCGCCGAACGTGGCATGTACGGGCCGTCCGGGCGGTAGGTACCGGTCGATCAGGTCGAGCCGGGGGCGTTCCCGGGAGTGGAGGTCGAGGACGTCGCGGGCGGTCGCGACCACTGCTGCCCTGGCTTTCCGTCCGAAGGTGGCGATACGGTCACCCCCTCAGTTCGGCCCGATGGGGCGGGGGCGGTGGGCGTGGGCAGTATCGGCGAGTTGGCTGGCGTGATCGAGTCGCAACGACAGAGGCTCGATGAAGTCGACGCGGGGCTACATGCGGTGGCCGATGCCGTCGGCGGGGCACGTGAGGCGCTCCGCGAGACATGGGCCGGATCGGGGCGACATGAGGCTGCAACCGCACTTGTCGCACTGGCGGCGGCCCTGGCTCGGCTAGGGGAAACGGTGCAGGCAGTAACGGTCGCGTCCAGTCACCTCGGTGACTACGTCGGCTACATCACCGGCGGTGCCCCGGTTGTGTTCCCTGCGCGAGAGCCCGAGGTCGCTCCGTCGAACGAGTGGCCCCCGCCGTTCTATCGCCGGTTCCTCGACGGGCTCCCCGTTCCTGAGCACGGAAGGGCACCCACGGACGGTGTGTTGACCACCGTGAGCGGAGTACGGATCGAGGATGTGTCGAGCGGGCGGGAGGGGCCGGGGAAGGGCGGCCCGAAGTTGGTGCCGAGGTACGCGGCAATCGCGGTCGCAACCGACCACGCCGAAGGGCACGCGGCGGCGCTGATGCGCCTGCGGAAGATCCGGCATGCCGTGGTGTACATCAACAATGAGGTGTGCGCCGACCGGCCCTTCTCGTGTGACCGGGTGTTGCCGTTCCTGCTGCCGGAGGGATGGACGCTGACTGTCTACGGCCCGAGCGGAGTCCCGAGGGTGTACACAGGCAATGGGAGAGGAGTAGCGGCATGAGCGAGGACGTGAGCGCCGTCGAGACGGTGAAGGTGTACGGCGGTGTCCGCCAGGCCGCGCGGGAGGTGCCGGCGTCGGCAGTCAAGGAGTGGCTAGCCGCCGAGACCGCCGAATGGACGGGCCGGGCGCTACCGGGGATGGTGTCGTTGGAGATCGGCGAACGCGTCCTAGAGGTAGTCGTGGGTAACCCGCGCGCCTCGCTCGTCGTGTGGCACAAGGGCTTTGACGAGATCGCGTGGAGCCGGGGCACGATCGAGGCGCCGGATGACTGGGCCTACGACTACGGCGGACACCGGACCACCCCGTACGACGACGCGGCCGTGCCGCCGACCGTTGCCGCCGAGGCCGTCACGGAATTCATCGCCAGTGGAGGAGCCCGACCAACGGTGCTCGAATGGCAGGAACCGGAGGATGCTCGGTGATCGAGTTCCTCGCAGCAGACACGCCGAAGTAGACAGACGTTCTGTCGGCATTGGGGCAGGTCGGGGGTGCGGTCGCAACGACGGCGGCGGTCGCAGTGGCGTTGGTCCTCGCTACGAAGGAATCCAGGGAGCGCCGGACCGATGAGCGTGAGCGCGCATGGGCGCAAGCTCGTCTCGTCGAGGTCGAGTTTCAGCCCCCTGAGGTGGTGGGCTCGAAACCTGTCGCAGGGCGGACGCATCTACTTATGGTCGCCATTCATAACCACGGTGATTGGCCGATCCTCGACATATGCGGAGAGGTCTGGACCGCTAACCACCGTGCCGACCGGCCAGACCAGTGGGAACGGACTAGATCAAAGATCATCCGGATACTCCCGAGACTTGATGCATCCACGAAGGCTCTCATTCGTTACAACGGGATGGCGCCAAGGGTGATCAAGCAGCATCATCTGAGCTGGACTGACCACAACGGGAATCGCTGGTATGTGAACGGGCGCGACGGATTCTTGAGCCCAGCCGCCAACAACGACGTGCCGACTGACACCCCGCCCGTTCTTCCGCCGCCCCCGGATCTACAGCGCCCACACCTCTCCTGACCGGTCGGTGAGTTTGTCGGCACCGGCGGCGAGGACGTCTTATCGTGCGATCCGTGCGAGGGTCGCGGCGGCGAGGGCGTCGACCTTGCGGGCGGACTCCCGGTGCTCTGTCCCCCATCCGACGCCCCAACGGTTCGGGCGGCGGCGGGCGTTGAGGACGTGGCGACGGAGGACGGGGTGTCCAGTGTGAATCAAGGTGCCGTCGAGGATCGCGGCGTGCATGGTCTCGGCGCCGCGCTGTACAAACTCTTTAGTTCGCGAGCGCATGTCCCAGCCGACGGCCGAACGGCTCGACGCCTTCACCGCGAGGACGTCGCCGTACTCCACGCTCCACTTGTCTATGTAGGACTCCCATCCGGCGACGTCCCAGTAAGCGGCGAGGACGCGGTACCGGCCGAAGAGATGCGCCATCATGGCGTCCACCTCGGCGCGGGGAACCTCCCACGTCGCGGCGGCGGGGCCGTCGGGTTGTTCCCACACGGCGGCGAGGTCTAGTAGCCCGTCGGGGACGCGGCAGACGGCGAGTGCGGTCGAGTCGTCGGAGCGGGAGCCGTCTCCGCCGATGGTGACCAGGTCGCCGGGGGCGAGGGCGTCGAGGAGCGCGCAGGCGTCCCAGTCGTGGGCGGTCGTCCACGCGTCCTCGGCGGCGGTGACTTGGTTGAGGTAGTAGCGGCGCGAGGTGCTCGCGGGGGTGCCGGGGTCCCAGATCTCGCCGGCGATGCGGTCGAGGTCGACCCATGCGGCCGAGTCGCCGTAGGCGGCGGCGAGTCCGGCGCGGAGGCTGACCGGGTCGGACATGTCCGTGGTCGGCGGTGCCTCGCGGGAGTCGTAGAGGATGCCCGACGCTTGCGAGCGGCCCTCCACGATGGATTGCCACGCCTCGTAGGACTTCTCTCCTACGGACTCTTCGCCGGGTACGTGGGCGTTACAGATCTCGACGGACCGTCCGGCGCCGTCCCGGCTTTTGCCGAGGTTGCGTCGGATGACGTCGGCCATCGCGTGTCCGTCGTTGCTGCTCAGCCAGTGCTGAACCTCGTTGAGGAGGGCGAAACTCGGCCGGTTGCCCTCCATGGAGCGGGGCGAGGAGGTGACCGTTTGGAGCTTGCCCGTTCGGCTGTAGATGATGGTCTTGCCGATGTCGAGGCCGTAGACCTCGACGGCGGGGGAACCTTCCAGCATCCCGAGGACCAACGACATGGTGTTGTTGGTCTGCGCCTCGGAGACGGCGGCGAGCTGGACCCACGCCGAGGAGTGCGGGATGGCGATCGGGTCGCCCGCGTCGGTGGTGCCGCCGTAGCGGCAGGGACCGAGGAACTCGATCAGCGCCAGCGCAGCGGCTAGGGGATCTTTCCCGTGGCCCTTGCTGCGGCGGTAGATCGCACGGCGATAGGTGAAGCGCCCGAACGCGTCGAGTGCGTAGAACCACAGCAGGAACCGCACCTGTTCGGCGCTGAACCGCCACGGCTTGCCCGCGTCGGGGCCGTCGGGTTGGCGAAGGTACTTGATCGTCCACGCGAGGACGGCCCACCCGAGAGTGCGGGCGGGGAGCCCGGCGGGGCCAGTGAGGATCGCGCCGGTAGAGGGCTCAACCCGTGTCGTCGCTGAGGGCGCGTCGGTAGTCGTCAAGAATGGCCACCACTCCCGCCGCCTGGTCGTCTTCGTCGCCGGAGTCGCGGTCGATTTCCAGGCGGACGCGGCGGCGCGCGGCCTCGGTGGTCAACAGGTCGCCCATCGCCGACCAGAGCGCGGCGGTCATCTGCGCCGAGACGCGGCCGGCGTTGAGATGCCGGGTCAGGTCATAGGCGAGTAGGCGCGCAGCCTGCCAGTCGGACGGCTCAAAGAACTGCGCTTGTCCGGACTCCGCGAGGGAGGCGTACCAGTCGGCGGCGAGCTGGTGAGCCGGGAAGTCGAGCTGCGGCGCCTCCACGAGCGTCGCGGGCGGTGGGCTGATATCGGGGACGCCGTCGGCGTTGCGGCGGCGGCGCTGCGTCGAGCGCTTCGGCACAGGGCCACGGGTTCCCATGCCTTCACCCCCGAGCAGGGTCAGGCCACTATGGGGGGATGGCGGTGAACGACTGGCTTCCCACGGTAGGTGGCACGATTCTCGGTCTGGCGGGTGTCTACGTCACCTTGAAGTCCGGCAAGCGTCAGCAGGAGACGGCGGTGGCAGTCGCCCGGATGCAGGCTGAACATCAAGCTCAAGTGGTGCGAGAGGAGCGGGGGCAACGGCGCCGTGAGACCGTCTACAAAGAACTCTCACAATGGGTGATCGACACGCACGGCTACGTCCGAAAGCTTCACGAGGAGCCGGCCGGGAAGAAGCGTCCCGATCTCCCCGACGCCCTGCCGCCGTCCGTCGGAGGAAGCGAAGCCCTCTGGTGGAGCCACGAAATCGGGGTGCTCTATCAGGAATTCAGGCGCGCTGTGAACGAGTTCCTCTCTCGGTTCCGTTCGGCAAGGTCCGCCGAGGTCGGTGAGGAGAAGCTCGATCTCAACGCCCTCAACGCCGAGTTTGAAGCATGCACCAAAGTGCTACGGCAGATTCTTGACCGCATGCGCATTGAACTCGGTGCTCACCGTCATCACTCGCGGCCCTGAAACCTGTACAGGATGGCGGGTGCTATGACGGTCCGGGCTTCGTTTTCATGATCAGAGGGTCGTCCCCCACCCTTGGTGGTCACTCTCCGTCGATGAGCGGCGGGGGGTTCTTCGGGGGTCGGCCTCGGCGGGGGCGCGGGGCGTCCTCGACGGCGGGAACGGTGTCGAGTTCTTCAGCGTATGCGTGGTCCACGAGCCAGCGGGCGGAGTCGGGGTCGAGGTCGGCGACCTCGCCGACGGTGCGTCCGCCGACGGTGGAGGTAAATCGGATCTTCACGTGATGGCTCCGGGGTGGGGTTCGGGTGGGCGTCGGCGCGAGGATCGGCGGGCGGCTGCGGCGCAGCCTCCTTCGGCGCTGCACTTGCGCTGGTGGTGCCATCCGCACAGGGGGCGGAGGTTCGCCGGGTCGTGGTCGTCGCCGGGTTCGATGTGGTCGACGTCGGTCGCGGGCGCGGGGCACGGGATGCCGGTCGAGGTGGGCCACTGGCACGACCAGTGGTCGCGGTCGAGGACGTAGCGGCGCAGGGTCGGCCAGTCCGGGGGGAGTCGCTGACGGCGGGTGGAGTTCTCCCACGCCATAGCGACCACCCCCAGAACTGGCGGGCGCGCTCACCCGCGATGGGTGGGCAGGGCGGGGAGGCGCTCGGCGGTCAGGTCGGAGTGAAGCTTGCGGAGTCCGGCGGGGGTGATCCGCAGTTGCCAGCTCGCGGCGGACTTCCCGTAGGGAGTCGTGTAGGCGATCGCTCGGCGGGTGATGTAGCCCCGGTTCACGAGCCGCTGGTACGGCTGGTCATCGCGAGGGCTGACCCATCCGGCGGAGGGTGTTCCCGGCGGCAGGGGTACCGAAGTTTAGGGCGGTTTCACCTGCGGATACGTCGCGCATGTCGACCTGTGCGGCTTCGTCGTCGGCCAGCATCCGGCGGGCAACGGACGGGTTGGTGTGGCGCAGGAGTCGCCGAGGTGGATGAGTGGCGCGGCCGGGTCGCCGATGACGCTGAGCGTCTGCCCGGTGCCTGGGTGGGTGAAGGGGGTGAGCGCGTGCATGAGATACCTGATCTCTCGGGATCGGTTGGGATCGTGAGCGCCCGCCTGGTCCCCGATCCAGAAGACCAGGCGGGCACGGCTAAGGCCCCCACCTCTTGACTTTCGGGCTACCCGAGCCCGCACAGTGACAAGGTGTCCGCCCCCGAACCCCTCACCATCGGCCGCTTCGCCCACCTCAGCGGCCTGACCGTCCACACCCTGCGGCACTACCACGACGTCGGCCTGCTCATCCCCGCCGACGTCGCGCCGGACACCGGCTACCGCCGCTACCACCGCGAACAGATCGCGCTCGCCCGACTCATCGCGTCGCTGCGCTGGATCGACCTGCCCATCGACCGCATCCGCGCCCTCATCGCCCCCGGCGCCGACCTCGAGGCCGTCGCCGCGATCCTGCGCGACCACCACGCAACCCTCGAACGCCGCCGTCGGCTGACCGCCGACCGCCTCCGCGACACCGAACACCTACTCGAAAGAGGCATCACCATGCCCACCCCGCCCCCACGAGTCCGCCCCGCGCAACTCAAACTCACCGTCACCGACGCCGGCAAGGCCGCCGACTTCTACCGCGACGCCTTCGGCATGCGCCACGAGATCGTCCGGCGCGTCGAAGAACAGGAGATCTACTCCCTCGTCCTCGGCGAGTACGGGCGGGCGGACTCCTTCCTCGTCACCCTGATCCCCACCGGATGCGACGACGCCGACCGGCCCGGCGGCACGAGCACCTTCGGGCTTCTCGTCGACGACCTCGACGCGGCGCACCGGCAGGCGCTGGACAGCGGCGGCGCCGAGTTCGTCGCCCCGCACGACCCCGAGGGCATGCCGCGCTGCTCGGCGGTCGGCGATCCCGACGGCAACTGGGTGTGGCTGTACCAAGGATGACGACGGGCTGGACACCGTGCCGGGGCGCCGTTAGCGTCCCGGCATGACCGACACCAGCGCGCGCGGCGACCTGCGGCCGCCTAGCCTCAACGCCGACGAGACCACGACGCTGCGCGTCTACCTCGACTACCTCCGCGAAGCGGTGATGGCCAAGGTCGACGGCGTCTGCGACACCGACGCCCGCACACCCGGCGTCGGCAGCGGGACCAGCCTCGCGTGGCTGCTGTCGCATCTGACGGCCGTCGAGCACAACTGGTTCGTCTGGTCCTACGAGGGCACCGGCGAGCTGATGGACGACGACGCCCTCGCCGAGGGGACCATCGCCGAACTGCTCGACGGCTACCGCGCGGCCGTCGACCGCGCCAACAAGGTCATCCACGCCCACCCCGACCTCGACCGGCCGGGCGAGCGGTCGCTGCGCGAGACGCCGCCGCCGTCGCTGCGCTGGACGCTGGTGCACATGATCGAGGAGACGGCCCGGCACGCCGGGCACGCCGACATCCTGCGGGAGCAGCTGGACGGGGCGGTGGGGAGGTAGGGCCGGCTAGAAGCCCTCGCCGAGGTCGATGTCGATCGGATCCACCTGATCCCGCGACGCCGACCCCGCCCCTCCCCCGAGGCCGGCGCCCCGCGCCTACCCGACACCGCCACGGGCCCCCACCCCGCCAGCACCGGCGGCAGGGGAGAATCAGCCCCGTGCGCATCACCCTGCTCGGTCCCGTTCAGGTCACCGCCGACGACGGCGCACCCCTCCCCGTGGGCGGTCCGCGCGCGCGTGCTCTGGTCGCCCTCCTCGCGCTGAACGCAGGCCGCGTCGTCACCACCGACCGGCTCATCGACGCCCTGTACGACGGCGAGGGTCTGGCGGGCAGCGCCAACGCGCTCCAGTCGCAGGTCTCCCGCCTGCGCAAGGCCCTCGGGGACGCCGCCGACGCGCTCCAGTTCCTCCCCGGCGGCTACCGGCTGGCCATCGATCCATCCACTGTGGACGTCCATTGCTTCGCCGAACTGGCAAGGGAAGGCGGCAGGTTCCTGGCGGCCGGCGACCACGCCCACGCCGCGACCCTCCTGCGGGAAGCCGCGACCCTCTGGCACGGCCCGGCCCTCGCCGACCTCGACCTCCCCTTCGCCCGCGCCCAGGCGGTGCGCCTGGAAGAACTGCGCTTCGCCGCGACGGAGGACCGCGTCGAGGCCGAACTGAACCTCCCCGCCGACCGCGACACGCGCGCGCTGGTCGCCGAACTCCGCGACCTCGTCGCCGCCCACCCCCTCCGCGAGCGCCTGTACGGCCAGCTCATGCGCGCCTTGTACGCCGACGGGCAGCAGGCCGAGGCCCTCGCCGTGTTCGAGGAGGCGCGCGAAGTCCTCGCCGACCGCCTCGGCGCCGACCCGTCGGCGGAGCTCTCCGCCGTGCACGTGGCGATCCTGCGCGGCACACCCGGCCCGGCCGCAGTCACCCCGCGCCCCGTCCCCCTCAACACGCACCGCCCCCCGGCGCAGCTCACCAGCTTCGTGGGCCGCGCCGCGGAGCTCGACCGGATCGTGTCGACCCTCTCGGCCTCCCGCCTGGTCACCCTCACCGGCCCGGGCGGCGCCGGGAAGACGCGCCTGGCGATCGAGGCGTCGCGGTCGGCGGCCGAGGACGTGTGCTTCGTCGAACTCGCCGGCCTCGACCCCGGCGTCGACGTCTCGCACGCCGTCGTCGCCGCGCTCGGCATGCGCGAGGGCGCCGCGGCCGGCGTCGGCGGCCCCGCCGACTCCCTGCTGGAGCGCATCGAGACCGCGCTGGCCGACCGCCCGGTCCTGCTGGTCCTCGACAACTGCGAGCACGTCGTCGACAGCGCCGCCCGCTTCACCGACCGGATCCTGCGCGCCTGCCCGCGCCTGCGCGTCCTGGCCACCAGCCGCGAGGCGCTCGGCATCACCGGCGAGGCCCTGCGCCCGGTCCCGCCGCTGGCCGCGCCGCCCGCCGGGCTCGACCTGGAGGCGGCGGCCTCCTACCCGGCCGTCACCCTGTTCGCCGACCGCGCCCGGGCCGCCCGGCACGACTTCACGCTCGGACCCGACAACATCGCCGACATCGCCAAGATCTGCCAGGCCCTCGACGGCCTGCCGCTGGCGATCGAGCTGGCCGCCGCACGCCTGAAGTCGATCCCCGTCGCCGACATCGCCGCGCACCTCGACGACCGCTTTCGCCTGCTGTCGCGGGGAAGCCGGACCGCGCAGCCGCGCCACCAGACGCTGCACGCGGTGGTGTCGTGGAGCTGGGACCTGCTCGACCCGGCCGAACGCGAACTCGCCGCCCGCGTGTCGGTCTTCGCCGGCGGATTCACCCTCGACGCGGCCGCCGCGGTCAGCGGTCTGTCCACAATGGAGACAGTGGATCTGCTGGCGGGCCTGGCCGACAAGTCACTGCTCGACATCGACGGCGACCGCTACCGGATGCTCACCACCATCCGCCACTTCTGCGCCGCGAAGCTCCCCGAACTCGGCGACGCCTACCCGCAGACCGCGCACGCCCGCCACGCCGAGTACTTCGGCGAGCTCCTCGAACGCGCCGAACCGTACCTGCGCCGCCACGAGCAGGTCGTCTGGCTCGAAAGGCTGGCGGCCGACCACGACAACCTGCACTCCGCGCTGCGCTGGGCGCGCGACCACGACACCGCCTTCGCCCTGCGCCTCAACGCCCTCCTCGTCCCCTACTGGTGGCTGCGCGGCCGCCGACGGGAAGGCATCACCCACTCCGAAGGGCTCCTCGCCCACCTCGAACCGGGCCTACCCGAAGGACTGGAGGAGGAGTACGTCCTCACCGTCCTGAGCGCCGCGACCTACGAGCCCGACGCCCCGCACATCGCCGAGCACATGCGAACCGTCCGGCGCTTCGCCACCGGGCTCGTCCTGCCCTTCCGGCACCGCTACCTGATGATCCTGTGGGCGGTGTTCGCCGGACCGCCCGACGACTCGGAGTACGCGCGGCTGCCCGCGATGATCGCCGAGCTGGAGAACACCGCCCGCACCGATCCGTGGGTGCTCGCCGTCGCGCAGCTCGGCCTGGCCTTCATGGTCTGGAACAACGTCGGCGACCAGAAGGCCAGCCGCGACGCGGCCACCGAGAGCCTGCGCCGCTTCCGCGAGGTCGGCGACCGCTGGGGCATCGTGACCTCCCTGTCCATCATCGGCAACTGGCCCGACCGCGACGCCTCCCGCTACCTCACCGAGGGCATGGCCTTCGCCGAGGAGCTCGGCTCCGTCGAGGACCTCACCCAGCTGCTCTGCCAGCGCGGGCAGCGCCGGGTCAACAACGACGACCTCGACGGGGCCCGCGCCGACTACCTGCGCGCCTCCGAACTGGCCCGCCGCGCCGGTGCCCGCGAGCAGATCGCCCTCGCCGACGCCGGGCTGGCCCAGCTCGCGCTCAGCTCCGGTGACCTCGCCCTCGCGCGCAGCCTCGGCGAGGCCGCGCGCACCGAATGCCCCACGGGGTGGATGCAGACCGACCAGACCTACGCGCAGATCATCACCCTGCTCGGCTGGATCGACGAGGCCGGCGGGGACCTCGACTCCGCGCGCGCCCGCCACGTCGAGGCCATGCGCCTCGGCCGGGGCCTGCGGCAGAACTCGCAGATCGCCGCCGCCCTCGCCGGGCTCGCCTCGGCGGCGCTGTGGGGCGGCGAACCCGAGCGCGCCGCGCGGCTGCTCGGCTACGCCGAGGTCCTGCACGACACGACAGTCGCGACCGACCCGAACGCGGCGGCCGCGGCCGCCCGCATCCACAACACGCTCACCGACGAGGCATGCGCCGCGGCCTACCACGAGGCGACCGGGCTCGACCGCCACGCGATCCACGCCCGCCTAGATACCCTCTGACCTGCACTGACAGTGCACTGGCGGGCTCGTCAGCGAACGGTGCGCGCTCCGTCAGCGACCGCGTGAATCCTTCGGGACATGAACACGAACCCCTCCGCCCACGCCGCGCCACCCAGCGCGGGGCGCCGCTACGCGATCCTGGCCATCCTCTCCCTGGCGACCCTGCTGCTGGCCATCGACATGACCGTTCTCCACCTGGCCGTGCCGTCACTGGTCGAGGACGTCGAACCCTCGGCGACGCAGCTGTTGTGGATCGCCGACATCTACGGCTTCGCCCTCGGCGGGCTGCTGATCACCATGGGCAACCTCGGCGACCGCATCGGCCGCAAGAAGCTGCTGCTGTCGGGGGCCGTCGCCTTCGGGCTCGCCTCGGCGGTCACCGCGTTCGCCGACGAGCCCGGGCTGCTGATCGCCGCCCGCGCGCTGCTCGGTGTGGCGGGCGCGACGATCATGCCGTCGGCCGCGGCCATCCTGCGCAACGTCTTCACCGAGCGCAAGGAGCGGTCGACGGCGATCGGCATCTGGTCGGCGATGTCGGCCAGCGGGTTCGCGTTCGGGCCCGTCGTCGGCGGTGTGCTGCTGGAGAACTACTGGTGGGGATCGGTGTTCCTGATCAACCTGCCGATCATGCTCATCGTCATCGTCGCCGGCGTCGTGCTGATCCCCGAGTCGCGCAACCCCCACGCCGGGCGCATCGACCTGCTCAGCGTCGTGCTGTCCTTCGTCGGCATCATCGGCCTCATCTACGGCATCAAGGAGATCGCGCACAACGGGATCGAGTCGCTCGACGCGCTCGCCGGGCTGGCCGTCGGGCTGGTCGCGATGGGGTGGTTCGTGCGTCGGCAGACGCGCCTGGCCGAGCCGATGATGGACCTGAAACTGTTCCGCAGCAGGGTTTTCAGCGGGGCCGTGGCGACCAACGTGGTCACCGTGTTCGGGATGATCGCGCTGTCGCTGGTGCTCGCGCAGTACCTCCAGCTCGTGCTGGGGTGGTCGCCGCTGGTCGCGGGGATCGCCGGGATTCCCGGAGGGCTGTCGGCGGGGCTGACCGCGCCGTTCGCCGCCCGCATCGCCACCGCCTGGGGGCGCGGCAAGACCGTGGCGCTGGGGTTGGGGCTGCTGGCCGTGAGCCTGGTTCTGTACGTCCGCATCGACCTCGACCCGAACTACCTGACGCTGCTGCCGGCGATGGTCATCGGCGGCGCGGGCATGGGCCTGGGCTTCGCGATCACCAACGACATCGTGTTGTCGTCGGTGCCCAAGGAGCGCTCCGGCGCGGCGGTGTCCATTGTGGAGACAGCGACGGAGATGGGCGGGGCGCTGGGCATCGCGGTGCTCGGATCGGTCATGAACGCCGCCTACGCCGACAACCTGGAGGTCCCGGCCGGAGTTCCCGCCGAGGCGGCGGTGCCGATCAGGGAGCAGATCGGCACGGCGTTCGCGGTGGCCGAGCAGCTGCCTGGCGAGCTGGGTGAGGCGGTGCGGCATGCGGCGAAGGTGGCGTTCGTCGACGGCGCGCACGTGACGACGCTGACCAGCGCTGCGATCGTGGCGGTGTTCGCGCTGGTGGCGGCGGTGTCGCTGCGGGGGAAGTTCGTGACGGTGGAAGAGGAGGACGAGGAGGTGCCGGTGCCTGTTCCGGCACGGTGACCGGAGGAAAGGCGGGGCTTCGGCCCCGCCCTTTTCGTGCGCGTTCGGATCCGGCTCAATGGCAGCTCCAGAACATCTCGACCTCCTCGAACCGCCGCGCCGCCAGCGCCTCCCGCCCGATCACCCAGTGCGAGTTGCCCACATCCCCCCATCCGATCCCGGCCTCGTAGTCGGTGTCGATCTGCGCGAGAAGTACCGGCAGCTCCTCGCCGTCGCTGCCGACCAGGACCTGCGACCCCGGCGCGAACTCCACGTCGTACTGCACGCCCTCTCCGAACCCGCCGACCCGGTGGACGGGCAGCGTCGACACGTCGGTGATCTCCACCTGCCATCGGTCCTCCAGCCTCGGCTCCCATCCCGTCACCAGGTCCGGGTGGTCGAACCCCGCCCACGTCGGCTCCACGACGGCGGTCACCTCGACACGCTCACCCGTGTCGCCGAGCGCCTCGACCGGTGCGCCTTCCCGAACCCAGTGGACCTCACCGTGATCGAGTTCGTCGTCGGACACGAAGAACACCAGCCAACCCGTGTCCGGGAGGTCGAGGCCAGTGCGGGGCAGGACCGCCAGATCCAGGGTGAGCAGGTGCGCCAGCGGATAGCCGTCGTCGAAACAAGGCCAGGAGGCACCCGGCGGCCAGACCGGGTCCCCGCGGAGCCAGCCGGCGACCGCGTCGCCGGGCCGAGAGTGCCGCAGCCGGATTCCCGGAGTGGCCGCGGCGAGCCGCTGCCGCCGCACCCGATCGAGCAGATGCGCGGCGACGGCCTCGGCGAAGCGTTGGTGGGGGGAGGAGGACATCCGGCCAGTATGGCGAAGGGTGTCACCAGGGCAGGCGGCGTTCGCGCGCGCCGTCAAGCCACGCAGCGCCCCGAAGCGCCTCCCTCAACCCCGGTGCCCCAGCACGTTCACCACTCGCCCACCCGGATCGCGCACGAAGAACCTCCGCACGCCCCACTCCTCATCGGTCAGCGGGTGCACGATCTCCGCGCCACTGGCCACCACCGCCTCGTACACCGCGTCGACGTCCTCGACCTCGATGCTCGCGTACGGCACGACCGGCGCGGTGGCGTCGGCGGTCATGAAGGAGACCTGCGCCGTCGGGTTCGACGTCGACGCCAGCGTCATGATCCACCCCTGGTTCATGACCTCCTCGAAGCCCAGCAGCCCGTAGAAGTCCCGGTTGCCGTCCATCTCGCCCTCGCCGACCTCGACGTCGGGCACCACTCGCCGGATGCTCACCGGTACCCGTACGGCGGAGGCGGCATGACGGGAACGACCGGCACGGCGACCGGCACGACCGGCTGCGCGGGCGGCGAGACCGCCCGGACGGACCCGTCGGGCAGCGGCAGGTGGTACCTCGCGCCGTCCCAGTGGACGACCGGCACCGATCTGTCATGCCCGGTGTACACGGCCCGATGGCCGCTCATCGCCTGCAACAACGCGTACTCCTCCGCCTGGTAGTCGGCCTCGGCCCGGCCGCGCAGCAGCCCGTCGCGAAGCATGGCCAGCTGCGTCGCGGTGAACTGGAACCCGCGCATCGCGGCCGCCCCCCGGTCGCCGGCGACCTTGCGCGCCCACACCCTCGCCGAGGCCCGCCGCCCGAAGGTGACCAGCGACGCCACCTCGGGCGCGGTCATCCACCCCGAGCTCACGTACGCCGGCAGCACCCGCCCGACCAGCCGCGCCTCCCACGCGCGTATCCAGATCGCGCCCCCGACGGCGGTCAGGAAGATCGGCACCATCACCGACACATACCCGACGGCCAGGACCCGCGCACCCGAACTGGCCAGCAGGTTCCAGGATCCGTGCAGCAGCATCGCGATCAGCAGCATCCCCAGCGGCGCCAGGATCCGCACCGACTTCTTCGCCGTGCGCGCCGCGATGCCCAGCCCGACGCCGGTCATCGTCGTGAACAGCGGGTGCGCGAAACCGGTCAGCAGGATCCGCACCACGAACAGCGCCACCACCGACAGCGCGCCCGTCGCGGCACCGCCCTCGCGCTCACCGGAGACGTAGACGCCGGAGATGTAGAGGATGTTCTCGGCCATCGCGAAACCGGTCGCCGACAGGCCGCAGTAGACGATGCCGTCGACGATCCCGGAGAAGTACTTGCGCCGGCGCCACAACAGCAGCAGCGGGCCGATCATCTTCGTGGTCTCCTCGATCACCGGCGCGACGAGGATCGCCACCAGGTTCTGGGAGACGCCCCACTCGTCGAACAGGACCGACATTCCGGTGTTCACGCCCAGCGAGACCGCGGTGGCCACACACGCGCCCCAGCCGAAACAGAAGGCCAGGAACCGGGTCGGTTCGGGCTCATAGCGGTCGAGCCACAGGAAACAGGCCACCAGGACCGGTACCGGGATGACGGCGGTGCCGACCCCGATGAGCAGCGGACCCATGCCGACCTCGGTGCCCACTGCGAGCAAGATCACCAGGGCGCCTGCGGCGAGCAGGACGATGATGCCCGCCATCAGGCCGAAGCGGCGCCAGCTGAACCTGGCGGGCGGCGGCGGGAGCTTCTGGGACATCTCACCGGGCGGGACAACCGACATGCCGACAGCCTAGCCGCGCTATGGTGTCCAACAGGTCATGAGCGCCAGCGTCAAGCCCCGGCTCGCTGGCCGGCAACCCAACAACCGCGTGGGGTGCCCCGGGTGAGGACCAGGCACGTGCCGATGAGGGCACGGGCAAACGCGGGCCCCAAGACGGGTCCCAGGACCTGCTTGGAGGCAGCCATGACGTCTACCGTCGTCCCGTCCGGCCAGTTCGCCGACGCCCCCGCGCGCCCGATCCCCGTGGTCGAGGCCCCCGAGGTGCCGCTGGTGACCGGCGGCAGCGTCCGCTACGCGAACTTCGACCACGCCGCCTCGACGCCCTGTCTGCGCGCGGCGGCCGACGCGGTCACCGCGCTGCTCCCCCGCTACGCCAGCGTCCACCGGGGCGCGGGCTACCTGTCGGGGGAATGCACGCGGGCCTACGAGTCGGCGCGCCGCACGATCGCGCGTTTCGTCAACGCCCGCCCCGACGACGCGGTGGTCTTCACCCGCAACACGACCGACTCGCTGAACCTGCTCGCCCGCGCGCTGCCCGAGGACGCCACGGTCATCGCCTTCGACTCCGAGCACCACGCGAACCTGCTGCCCTGGAAGCGCCTCATCCGGCTGCCCGCCCCCGACTCCCCGGCCACGGCCGTGCGCTCGGTCGACGACGCGCTGAAGGTCGTCGCGCAGGACGGGCCGGTCCTGGTCGCGGTGACCGGAGCGTCCAATGTGACCGGTGAGCTGTTCCCGGTCGCCGAGATCACCGTGCTGGCACACCGATACGGCGCCCGGGTCGTCCTCGACGGCGCCCAGCTCGTGCCGCACCGCGTCGTCGACGTGACCGCGCTCGACGTCGACTACATCGCCTTCTCCGGACACAAGCTCTACGCGCCCTTCGGCACCGGTGTCCTCATCGGACGATCCGACTGGCTCGACGCCGCGCCCCCGTATCTCGCGGGCGGCGGCGCTTCCGCACACGTCGGCGACGCCACCAACGACGTGCGCTGGCAGACCGGCGCCGCGCGGCACGAGGGTGGCAGCCCCAACGTCATCGGCGCCGTGGCGCTCGCGGCGGTGTGCGAGACCCTCGAAGCCGCCGACCGGGCCGCGCTGACGGCCTGGGAGGAGACCCTGCGGGTCCGGCTGGCCGAAGGGCTGGCGGCGATCCCGGGAGTCCGGCAGCTGCACGCGTTCGGCCCTCGATCCCAGCGTGTCGGGACCGTGGCGTTCACCGTCGACGGATATCCCGCCGACCTGGTCGCCGCGGTGCTGTCCGCCGAGCACGGAATCGGCGTGCGCGACGGCCTGTTCTGCGCCCACCCGCTCACGCGACGGCTGCTCACCGAGGCGGGAGTCGCGCCCACGCACTCCGTCGGTGCCGGCTGCGGCGGTGACGGACGGCCGCAGCAGGTCGCCACGGCCGTGCGCGCGAGCATCGGGCTGGGCACGGACGTGGACGACGTGGACCGGCTGATCGCGGCGGTGGAGCGACTGGCGCTGGACGGGCCACAGTGGACCTACAGTCTGGTCGACGGACGGCCCGGGCCCGTGCCGGACCCGCGAGCCTGACTCACGGCGCTGACTCGCGCGACAACCGAGCCAAGCGGCCCGCCGACCGACGCACCGGTCGGCGGGCCGCTTTTCGGGACACCGCGCGTCCCGGCGGCCGATCTTCGTCCGTGCGGCGGAAGCGCGGCAGGCAAAGGCATGTCAAAGTTATGGCGCTGTTCACTTTCATGCCCGGAAGGTGCCCGAATTGCGCTTCCACGCGCGTGCCCTCGGCGTTCTCGTCGCCGCAGCGGCCGTTCTCGTCGCCGCAGCGGCCGTTCTCGTCGTCGGCGGTCAGAACGAGACCTTCGGCACGGCGGTCAGCGCCGGGGGTGTGTGGGTCATCCCCGGCGGCGCGAGCGGCCTCGATACCACCCGCACGACCCTCTACACGCAGAACTCGCCCGGTGTCCCCGGCGGCGTCGAGTTCCACGACTACTTCGGCGCGGCGCTCTCCGCCGGGAACATCACCGGCGGCGCGCCCTACCTGATCGTCGGCTCGCCCGGCGAGTCGGTCGGCTCGCGGGAATACGCCGGCATGGCCTACTACCTGCGCGGCGAGGTCTGGCGGACCTTCGGCCAGAACACGGCCGGAGTCGCCGGCACGGCCGAGGCCGGCGACTCCTTCGGCGGCGCGATCGCCGCCTCCGACCGCTTCTTCGCCGTCGGCGCGCAAGGTGAGGAACTGAACTACAAGCCGGGCGCCGGGACGGCGCACCTGTTCGCGCACACCATCGTCGGCGGTGCTCCGAAACCGATCGCCGCCGTCCACCAGGACACCTCGGGCATCTCCGGGTCGGCCGAGACCAACGACTCCTTCGGTTCGGCGCTATCGGTGGTGTCCTATCGCCCGTCGCCGACTGCCGCGATCGGTGCGCTCGTCGCCGTCGGTGTATCGGGCGAGGATCTCGGCTCCGCCACCGACGCCGGAATGGCTCACCTGCTCGCGATCACGCCCACCGGGACGGTCACCGAAGTCGCCGACGCGCAGCAGAACACCTCCGGAGTCGCCGACACCGCCGAGGAGGACGACATGTTCGGTGCCGACGTGGCCGTGGCGATCCGAGGCACCGCACCGGTCGGCACACCGTCCACTGTGGTCTGGGCCGCGGCCGTCGGCCTCGAACGCACCGGTGCCTCCGTCAGCGGAGCGGTCCAGGTGTTCCGCAACCCCAAGGATCCCGGCGACCGCGACGTCCTGGTCACGCCCGGAAGCCACGGCACGAGCCCCTCCGACTTCCAGCAGGCGTGGGGACTCGGCGCGTCCCCGGCGCATCTGGTCATGACCGGCGTCCACGAGGAGAGCGTCGCCGTCCCCTGGAACAACATCCTCAACGGCGCCACCGAGCCCGTCGTTCGTCTCTGAGACTTGGTGACCACATGAAACCCACCACCTGCACCCTGGCCGCCGCCGTCCTGGCCGTGGCCGCCCTCACCCTCCTGCCCGCCGCGCCCGCGTCGGCCGGCGACTTCCGCCCCGACGTCGTCGACGACTTCGACTGCGACGGCATTCGCGACGTCGTCTACGGCGTCGACTACGAGACCGTCGGCGGTGCCGAATGGGCCGGCGCGGTCTACGTCACCTACAGCACGACCGGCGTCGAGAAGAAGTACACCCAGGCCAGTGCCGGGATCCCCGGCAGCGCCGAGGAATGGGACCAGTTCGGCCAGACCACCGCCTCCTACGACCGCGACGGCGACGGCTGCGACGACCTCGTCGTGGGCTCACCGGGCGAAAGCCTCGGACCCGACACCAAGGCGGGATCCATCCACATCATCCCCGGCTCCCGCACCGGCCTGAACACCGCCAAGACCGTCTCCTACAACCAGGACTCGCCGGGCGTCCCCGGCTCGCCGGAGGACTACGACTCCTTCGGGGACACCCTCGCCGCCGGCACTACCTCCTCCGGGAAGCCCTACCTGCTGGTGAGCGCCCCCGACGAGTCGTTCGACGCCGAGGACGAGGGAACCGTCTACTACTTCCGCGACAACGTCTGGCGCACCATCAGCCAGGATTCGCCCGGCGTCCCCGGCTCGTCGGAGAGCTTCGACTCCTTCGGCGAAACCCTCGCCGTCTCCGACCGTTACTTCGCGATCGGTGTGCCCAGCGAGAGTCTCGGATCCGACGACTTCGCCGGAACGGTCCACGTCTTCAGCCACACCATCGTCGACGGCGCCCCGAAGCACATCGCCGCGGTCAACCAGGACACCGCCGGGATCTCCGGCTCCGCCGAGGACGACGACGAGTTCGGCCGCTCGATCTCGGTGGTCTCCTACCGATCCAGCCCGAGCGCCGCGATCAGCGCGCTCCTCGCGGTGGGCACGCCCTATGAGGACCTCCGCGACAACACCGTCGACCAGGCCGGGTCCGCCCACCTGATCAACGTCACCGACTCCGGCAAGGTCACCCAGCTCGCCGAACTGACACAGGACACTCCCGGAATTCCCGGAGTTCCCGGCTATGCCGACGATCTCGGCTCAGCGGTCCTGGTCGCCAACCGGGGCACCGGTTCGGTCGCCACACCGTCGACGGCCGTGTGGGCGGTCGCGGTGCCGTGGGAGCCGAACCCCGGCGGCGAGCCCGGCACGGGCCTGCCCGTCATCCACCTCACGCGCGCCGACAAGACCCCCGGCGACGGCGACGTCCTGCTCACCGAGGCCGACTTCAACGGCTACGCGGACTTCCAGAACCCCGAGTTCGACGCGAGCTCGAAGACGCTGCACGTGACATCCCTCTGGGGCTCGATCGCCGAGCGACCCTGGGCCGAACTCCCCCCGACCTGAGCACGGAAGGACATCGTGAAGCGCATCATCAGCGCGGCGGCCGTCGCGCTCACCGCGGCCTCGGCCGCCTTGACCGTGACCGCCACTCCGGCCGCCGCTGGACAGTTCCACGTCGACGAGGTCATCGACGACTTCAACTGCGACGGGCTACGCGACGAGGTCTACCTGGCCAGCCACTACGACGTGGGCGACGCGCGCGGCGCTGGGGCGATCATCATCTACTACAGCTCCGGAACCGTCTACGAGCAGACGATCAGCCAGAACACACCCGGTGTCCCGGGCACCGCCGAGACCGGCGACTCCTTCGGCCAGGTCTACGCCGCCACCGACTTCAACGGCGACGGCTGCGACGACCTCGTCGTCAGCGCGCCCTACGAGGCCGTCGACGGAGCCGACGAGGCCGGACTGATCACCGTCATCAACGGCTCACCGAACGGCCTCGTACCGGCCCAGTCGGTCGCCTACACCCAGAACACGCCCGGCGTCCCCGGCGGCGCCGAGTTCCTCGACGGCTTCGGCGCCACCCTCGCCGCCGGAAAGACCTCCGGCGGGCAGCCCTACCTGCTCGTCGGGTCGCCCGGCGAGTCGGTCGGGTCCAAGACCGCGGCCGGTTCGGTCTACTACCTGCGCGGCGGGGTGTGGCGCGCCTTCCACCAGGACAGCCCCGGAGTCGCCGGCACCGCCGAGCACTGGGACGAGTTCGGCTCCGCCATCGCCGGCGGCGACCGCTACTTCGTCGTCGGCGCATACCGCGAGAACCTGTCGGGACGCTCCCAGGCCGGTCAGGTGCACGTCTTCGGCCACAAGATCGTCGGCGGCGTGCCCGACCCGCTCGCGACCATCAGCCAGGACAGCGCGGGCGTGTCCGGCACCGCAGAGTCGGACGACTACTTCGGCCAAGCGGTCGCGGTCGTCCCGTACCAGCCCGCGCCGGGCGCCTCGATCGGCGCGCTGGTGGGCGTCGGCGTGCCCGGCGAAGCGCTGGGAGGTGACGACCGGGCGGGGATGGCGCACGTCTTCGCGGTGACTCCGACCGGGAGGTTCACCGAACTCGCCGACATCAACCAGGACTCCACCGGCGTCGCCGACTCCACCCAGGAGGACGACAGGTTCGGCGAGGACCTCGTCTTCGGGATCGAAGGCGGCGCGACGATCGCCACGCCCTCGACGGCGGTGCTGGCCGTGGCGGTGCCCTGGGAGGACTACGAAGTGGATCAGCGGAGCGGGGCGATCCAGGTGTTCACCGATGTGCGGAGGCCGGGGACCGGAGACCTGGTGTTCAGGCACGACGACGGCAGCGTGCTGGACGGGCACACGGGGGCGACGACGCTGGGGAGCACGCCGACGGAGTTGTTGCTGGGCGGGAGCGGGGCGTACTTCTGGCGGGCGGGGTGGGGTGAGGTTCTGGGCTAGGGCTGGGAGCGCACCGGGTCCTTGCGATCCAGCGAAGAGCCGACCCGCTCCAGCCCGAGCGCCCTGCGCGACACACGACGCCGCGACGCCCGCCCTCCGGCGGGGGTCGCGGCGTCGTCGTGCGCGCGATTCCTATCGAACCTCGTCCTACCGCCTAGCCGCAGTGCTCCGAGGGGCTGTTGTAGCTCGCGGGACCAGCCGTGCCGCCCCACTTCACGCACGAGGGCGCCGACTTCTTCACCGGCCCGGCGTAGTAGGTGTAGCTACCCGAATCGGTGCTGCGGGACTTCCCCGCAGGTTCCAGGTAGGCCTTCACCGCCGTCTTCGAGCCGAGGCTCGTCGCCTTCAGCGTCACCACGCAGTTGTAGCTGTTCGAGGCGTTGTACGTCAGGTAGACCGTGCCGTAGGTCTTTCCGCCGGACTTGAGGGCGGCGCTGTCGATGACCTTGTAGCCACTGCCGCACACCTGCGACGCGGAATACGGGTTACCGCCGCCGCCGGAGCACTTGTTGCTGCTCTTGTACGACTTCGTGCCCCAGTAGTAGGCCCCGGCACCATCGAAGCGGATCTTCGCGGCGCTGCCGCCGCTGCGCTGCTCGTAGTGCAGGTGCGCGCCGGTCGAACCGCCGGTGTTGCCGACATAGCCGATGGTCTGGCCCACCGAGACGGACTGGCCGACCTTCACCGACCACTTGCTCAAGTGCGCGTACAGCGTCTGGTAACCACCGGAGTGGTTGATCACGACGTATTTGCCGTAGCTGGTGTTGCCCTTGTCCTTGACGACCGAGACGGTTCCCGCCGCGCTCGCCGAGACCGTGTCACCCGTGTCGTTGGTGCGGTTGAAGTCGATCGCGTTCTGCGGGCTGTGGTTCGTCCGCGTCTGGCCCGACCATGTCTGTCCACAGGGGAACGGGACCTCGAAGTTGGGGGCGGCCATCGTCGACACGCCTTCGGCGGCGTCGGCGTCGCCGACCGGCGACAGCGGGCTCAGCGGGCTGAGCGCGAGCGCGGTGACGGCGAGCGCGGCGCCGATGATCGCCAGACGGCGTCCGCGGCGGCGCGGCTTGGGGGCGGTGGCGGCTTTCTTCTCTTCGGACATCATGAGCTTTCTGGAGGGGGAAGGGGATCGGGCCGGGTCCACTGTGGAGGAAGGACCCGGCCCGGGTCATGCGCTAGCTGCAGTGCTCCGAGGGGCTGTTGTACGAGGCGCCGCCGGTGGCGCCACCCCACTTCACACATCCCGGCGCGGCCTTGCGGACCGGACCGGCGTACCAGCCGTAGCTTCCGGAGTCGGTGACTCTGCTCGCTCCCGCGGGTTCGAGGTAGGCCGACGTGGCGGTCGCGGTGCCCAGACTGCGGTGCTTCAAGGTCACCACGCAGTTGTTGGTGCCGTTCCAGAGCAGGTAGACCGTGCCCTGGCTGACACCGCCGGCGCTGAGGCCGGCCTGGTCGATGACGTTGTACCCACTGCCGCAGAGCTCCTGCGGGCTGTAGATGTTGCCGCCGCACTGGTTGGTGCTGGTGTAGTTCTTCGAACCCCAGTAGTAGCCCGCGGAGCCGGCGAAGACGACCTTGTAGGCGCTTCCGCCACTGCGCTGCTCGTAGTGCAGGTGGGGTCCGGTGGATCCGCCGGTCGTACCGACCAGGCCGATGCGCGTTCCGTACTCGACCCGGGTGCCGACCGAGACCGAGAAGGACTGCAGGTGCGCGTAGAGGGACGTGTAGCCGCCGCCGTGGTCGACGATGACGTACTTGCCGTAGCTGGTGCCGCCGAGGTCGCGCACGGTGGTGACGGTGCCGGGCGCGCTGGCGACGGTCGGGTCGCCCTCGTCGTTGGTGCGGTTGAAGTCAATGGCGTTGGCGGGACTGTGGTTGGTGCGCGTCTGACCCGACCAGACCTGCCCGCAGGGGAAGGGCAGTTTGTGGTTGGGGGCGGCCATGATGCCGACGTCCTCGGTGGAGGCGGTCGTCGTCTCGGGTTCGGCCGCGCCGGCCGCTTGGGCGAAGGGAACGCTTAAAGCAACGCTGAACAGGGTCGCTGCGGCCAGCAGTACGCGGCGGGTACCGCGGTGCCGGGGGCTGGCTGAGCTGGGGGCTTTGTCGAACATGGCGGGGGCCTCTCTCTCCGGTGACCTCCTGGGCGTGGAACAGATGTGTCCTGACTAACGAAGCCGGATACAAAATCCCTACAATCTCAGAATTCCCCGGCGTATCGCCGTCGTCACCGCGGCGGTCCGGTCGTCGACGCCGAGCTTGCCGTACGTGCGCAACAGGTGCGTCTTGACGGTGGCCTCGCTGATGTGGAGGCGGCGGCCGATGTCGGGGTTGCTCAGGCCGTCGGCGACCAGTTTGAGCACCTCGACCTCGCGTGGGGAGAGCGTGTCGCCGGCGGGGTTGCGGACCGAGGCGACCAGCCGCGCGGCGACCGTCGGCGCGAGGACGGTCTCGCCGCGCGCGGCGAGACGGATCGCGGCCACCAGGTCGGTTCCGGGGCTGTCCTTGAGGAGGTAGCCGACCGCGCCGGCCTCGACGGCGCGCAGGATGTCGGCGTCGGTCTCGTAGGTGGTGAGCACGACGACGCGGCATTTCGGGCCGGCGACGCGGCGGGTCGCCTCGACGCCGCCGCAGCCGGGCATGCGCAGGTCCATGAGCACCACGTCGGGGCGCAGGGTCGCGGCGCGCGCGATCGCCTCCTCGCCGGATCCGGACTCTCCCACCACTTCCAGGCCCTCGGTGCCGGCGAGGATGCCGGTCAGGCCGGCGCGGACGACGGGATGGTCGTCGACGATGAGCACGCGGATCACGCGGGCACCTCCACTCGTACGGTCGTGCCCTGTCCGGGCGCGCTGGTGACGGTCATGCCGCCGCCGACCTCGGTCGCGCGACCCCGCATGCCCGACAGCCCGAAGCCGCCGGGTTCTTGCGCCGGATCGAAGCCGCGGCCGTAGTCGCGGACGGTCAGCTCGACGGTTTCGTCGTGATAGGACAGTCCGATCTCGACGGTCGCGGCACCGGCGTGCCTGCGGATGTTTGTCAGCGCCTCCTGACAGGAGCGCAGCAGCACCACCGCGACGGCCGGCGGCAGCTCCCGCGATCGCCCGCGGACGGTGAACTCGGCCTCGTCCGCCAGGCGCCGGACGGCCTCCTCGACGGTGACCGCGGCCAGCGCGGGCGGCTGCATCGCGGTGACGATCGCACGCGCCTCGGCGAGGTTGTCGCGGGCGGTGCGCTCGATGAGGTCAAGCTGTTCGTCCACGGTGGACTTCTCCAGCTCGATCGACTTGCGCACGGCCTGGACCAGCATGACGATGCTGCCGAAGCCCTGGGCGAGGGTGTCGTGGATGTCGGCGGCGACGCGCTGGCGTTCGGCGAGCACCCCGGCCTCCCGCGACAGCCGGGCCACCTCCTCACGGCTGGCCTCCAGTTCGGCGATGATCTCGGCGCTCTCGATGTTCTGCTCGACGATCCGGCGGCTCCACCGGCCCAGCACCACCGACCACACGGTGATCGCCGCCGACAGCAGCGTCGCCTCGACCACCTCGCGCCCGCCGACGGCCGCGGCGGCGATGGTCGCGGCGTTGAGCACGGCCACGGCCACCGCGCCGAAGACGAAGCGCTCCAGGAACAAGACCATCGGGCACAGCGCCATCAGCAGCAGGTTCGCCGCCGACGTGGTCAGCGCCAGCGCGAAATAGGCCCCGGTCAAGACGAGCGCGAACAGCGCCGGCCGGACCGGTCCGGGGCTGATGTCGAGGATCAGCGACCGCCCGAAGAGCGCATACCAGAGCCCGATCGCGACGATCAGGCCGAGCGAGTAGAGCTTGCCGGCGACGGTGCCGGGCGAGCCGGTGATCATGGCCGCCACCGCGACGGCCACGACCGCGTAGAACACGTCCCACCAGAAGTGGCGGCTGAGGACGGGGTCCTCCCTCATCGGGTTCGCTCGTCCCGCCAGCGGAAGGTCGTCAGGCACAGCACCAATCCTGCGACAGCCCACAGCCCCAGCACCAGCGCCACTCGGCCGCTCTCCCATGTCCCCGCGGCCTCGTAGGCGGCCATCGAGTCGGGCAGCAGCGCCGAACGGAACCCCTGCGCCAGCCACTTCAGCGGGAACAAGGCCCCGATCTGCTCCATGACCGGCGGCAGCCCCATCGGCACGATGTAGACGCCCGAGACGAAGCCGAGCAGCGTGTAGGGCACCAGCGTCGCCACCGCCGAGGTCTTCGCCGAGCGCGAGAGGCTGCTGGCGGCGATCCCGAGCAGGCTCCAGCAGATGACGCCGAGAACGAAGAAGCCGAGCAACCGTCCCCATTGGACGACCGTGTTCGGCAACGCCAGGTCGTAGAGGGCCATCGCCAGGCCCAGCATGAGGACCAGCTCGGCGAGGCTGATCAGCAGTACCTGCACGGTCTTGCCGATGAAGTAGGCCGCGACCGGCATCGGCGTGCCGCGCAGGCGTTTGAGGGAACCGTCGTCGCGGTCGGCGGCGATGCGGCCGCCGAGGTTGACGAAACTGGTGGACACCACCGCCGAGGCGGCGATGCTGGCGGCGAAGACCTGGCTGAGCTTCACGTCGCCGCCGGAGGGTTCGTCGTAGATGCCGCCCAGCATCAGCATGAGCAGGGCCGGGAAGGAGAAGGTGAAGATGACCGCGCCCTTGTCGCGGAAGAACTCCACCATCTCGAAACGTCCGCGGGACAGGCCGATCCGCAGTGTGCCGGGCATCGTCATGACGTGGTTCCCTTCGCGCCGATCATGGACAGGTAGACGTCTTCGAGAGACGGGCGGGTCACGGTGAGGCCCGGGACCTCGCCGCCGTGTTCATCCGACAGTCGGGAGATGAGGGCCGTGGGGCGCTCGGTGCGCTCGTGACCGCCGGCCCAGGCGACGTCCACCTCGTCGCCGGCGCTCGCGCGCAGCTCGGCGGTGGTGCCGATCGCGGCGACCTTGCCGTCGGCGATCACGGCGACGCGGTCGGCGAGCGCCTCGGCCTCGTCGAGGTAGTGGGTGGTGAGCAGGATGGTGGTGCCCTCGGCGGCGAGGCCGCGGACGAGGTCCCAGAACTGGCGGCGGGCCTCGGGGTCGAAGCCGGTGGTGGGTTCGTCGAGGAAGAGGAGTTCGGGGCGGCCGATGATGCCGAGGGCGACGTCGACGCGTCGCCGCTGTCCGCCGGAGAGGCGCCCGATGCGCTGTTTGCGCTGCGCGGTGAGGCCGACGGACTCGATGACGTCGCCGGGATCGCGCGGGTGCGGGTAGTAGCCGGCGAAGTGTCCGACGGTCTCGGCGACGGTCATGTCGGTGAGGTCGGAGGCGTGCTGGGTGACGATGCCGATCCTGGCGCGCCAGGCGCGGTCGGCGGACGCGGGGTCGGTGCCGAGCACCTCGACCTGTCCGCCGTCGCGTCCGCGGTGGGCTTCGAGGATCTCCACGGTGGTGGTCTTGCCCGCGCCGTTGGGCCCGAGGACGGCGAGGGTCTCTCCCTTGTGGACGTCGAGGTCGAGGCCCCTGAGGACCTTGCCGCGTCCGTAGCTCTTGGTCAGTCCGCGCACCCGGACCACGGGGTCTGTTTCGCTCATGGCCCAAGCGTCCGATGCGGATGGGGTATCGGCTGACGGCCGCCGGATGGAACTTCGCCGTCCACCGATCGGTGGACGGCGGTCGCTCCTCAGGAGCCGGTGACGCCGTCGGCCATCTCGCGCAGCAGGTCGATGTGGCCGTTGTGGCGCGAGGTCTCCTCGACCATGTGGGTGATGACCCAGCGGAGGGTGAAGCGCTGCCCCGCGCGGTTCTTGCGCTCGGAGAGGGCGTCGAGGTCGAGTCCGGCGACGAGTTCGCGGTACTTGGCGCAGGTGGCCTCGTAGTCGGCGAGGATGTCTGCCAGCGGCAGGGTGAGGGCGACGGTCATCTCGCCGTCGGGGTCCTCCTCGGTCCAGGGCGCGTCCTCTTCCTCACCGAGGAACATGACCTGGAACCACCAGTACTCGACCCATCGGAGGTGGTTGACGAGGCTGGCGATGTTGGTCAGCGGCGAGCCGGGCAGGGGTGCGGAGCGGGCGTCCTCATCGGACAGTCCCGCGCACTTGTGCAGCACGGTCGAGCGCGCGTAGTCGAGGAAGGTCGTCAGGGTCGTCTTCTCGTCCCACGAGGTGGGCACATCTGTTCTGGTCATCGCCGCACACACTGCGCCCCGGCGAGCGATGCGTCAAGCGGGTTGACCGGCCGACGGGCGCAGGAGGTAGTGCACTTCACGGCCGTAGGCGGTGAAACCGGCGCGGCGCAGGATCGGGCTGGACGTGCCCGCCCGCGCCTTGACCAGGGCGAGCCCGCCGCCGCGCTCGACGGCCTCGGCCAGCCGGGCCTGGAGCAGCGCCCGGTAGGCGCCCCGGCCCCGGTATTCCTCCAGGACCGAGCCGCCCCACAGCTTGACGACCTCGCCCTCGATGGTCGTGCCGGCGTGGCCGATGGCGACGCCGTCGGCGTAGGCGAGGTAGCGGAAGATCCGCCGGTCCCCGCCGGCCGCGACCTGCTTGGCGAGCTCGACGGCCTCGCCGTCGCGGAAGGCCTCGGTGGGCTCGGGCTGGGCGAAGACCGCCGAGGTGACCGGGTAGGCATCGGCCAGGTCGGCGGCGGTGTCGATGCGCCGGACCTCGACGTCGGCGGGGACTGCCAGCTCGGGCAGGCCGACGGCGAGTTCGTAGGCGATCACGTCGAGGTTCTCGGCGACCTCGGCGCCGGCCCGCAGCAGCGCGTCGGCGAGGTCGGCGGGCTCGGTGGCCTGGTGGGTGGGCCAGATGACGGCGGTCTCGCCGCCGACCAGGTCGCGCACGTGGGCGACGAGGTCGGCGGCGGGGAGTCCTTCGGCGCGGTCGACGGTCGCGCGGCCGTTGGAGATCACCACGGTGGCGTGGTCGCTGGTGCGCGTCTCGGCGTCGTAGGGAGTCCAGACCCACGCCGCGGCGGTGGACAGGACGGCCTGTGGGGTCCAGGACGTGGGCATCAGGGGTCTCCAGGGGATCGGCTAGACGTTCTTGCGGGCGCGCTCGTTCCAGGCGATGAACCCGCCGACGACCAGCATGGTCAGCGCGGTGGCGGCGTGGATGCCGAGAGCGGCGGCGATCGAGCCATCGTAGGACAGGATGATCGACATGTCGCCCAAGGGGATGAAGGCCATGGCGATGAGTGCCCAGCCGACCGCCCGGGTCTGGCGGGTCACGAGCAGCACGAGAAGGGCCAGGCCGGTGCCGAGGTCGCGGACGCCCTTGATGGTCATGAAGGCGGTCATGTCGCCGGTCGGCCAGGTGGACTCGGGGAGGCCGAAGCCGATGACGGCGGTGTGCGGGTCGAGCACGTAGTAGGAGCCGAACCAGAAGACGAACAGCACGAGAAGGCCGACGAGGATGTGACTGGCGATCGCCAGGCGGCGGTGGCGCGGTCCGGTGGTCGCGGGGGCGGTGGCGGTGGCGGGCTGGGCGAGGGTGGAACTGGACATCTCAGGACTCCCGAATCAACGTTAGGAAATCTAGCGGCGCTAGAACTGATAGCGACGTTAGCACTCCTGTCGCTCGAATGTCTAGCGGTGCTAGCAAGTTTTTCGATGCTAGGATCACTGTCATGATCAGGAATAATCCGACGACCGAGGGACGCAAGGAACGCGAGCGCGCCGAACGCCGGGCGCGCATCCTCGCCGAGGCCCGCGCACTCGCCGAGGCCGAAGGCTGGGCGGCGGTGACCACGCGGAAACTCGCCCAGCGCATCGAGTACAGCCAGCCGGTGCTCTACAGCCACTTCGCGAACATGGAGGCCATCGTCACGGCCGTCGCCCTCGAAGGCGCCGCCGAACTGACCGCCGCCATGCGCGAGGCGCGGACCGGCGACTGCGGCCCGTTCGGCGACACGCTGGCCGTCGCGCGGGCCTACCAGTCCTTCGCCGCGACCAGTCCAGCACTGTTCGAGGCGATGTTCACCATGCCGACCAGCCTGGAGTTCGGCGGCCCGAACTCGCCGCAGGAACTCGTCGACGCCTTCGTGGTGCTCCTGGAGACCTTCTCGCCGATGGCCGGCGACCGCGACCCGGAGACCTTCACCGAGATGGCGTGGAGCGCCATCCACGGCCAGGTCGTGCTCGACCTGGGCGGGCGGTTGCGCCCGCAGGAGCGCAAGCGGCGCATGGAGATGCTGGTGCGGGCGCTGGTCGGGGAGTGAGGGGTCGGGGGTGACGGGCCGGGAGGCCTAACGCTCCCCACCATCCCCACCGTCCCCGGGACGTGCCGGCGGGAGCCGTCGCGGCGTCCATCCCCGGCTGACGTGTCCGACGAGGGTCGGGGGCGTGTTCCGCGCGAGCATCGCCTTGAACAGCAGGTACGAGCCGAGCAGGATGCCCCAGCGCACCACCGTCCACAGGAAACCGGCGATCGGGCTGCCGCACCCGAAGGTCGTGGTGGTGTCGTTGAACGAGTGGATCACCATCACCAGCAGCAGCCCGCCGAGCGCTCCGACGGTGCCCCGCCGGCCGTACACGCGCCACAGGCGCCAGCCGATCGCCACGGCCGTGGCCGTCCACATCCAGTGCAGCGGCGACACGGTGAAGATCCGCAGCAACTGCTCCTGCACGACCCCCTGTGCGGTCACGACGGTCTCGGTGCCGCAGAGGTTCGGCCCGGAGGCCGCGAGCGTCTCGAAGGCGTACAGCGTGGTCTCGGTGATCGCGAAGCCGAAGCCCGCCCCCAGCCCCACGCCGATACCCGCGCGGGGATTGCGGTAGCGGCCGACGAGGAACAGCGCGATCGGGACGAGGTACTTCGCACCCTCCTCGATGAACCCGACCAGGTTCACCGCCCGCGCGATTCCCCAGTGGCCGATGACGAGGTCGTTGAGGCTCATGGCCACCAGCAGCGTCGATCCCGCGCCGGCCACGGTCGCCGCGATCACCTGCAAGGGCGAGACGGCGTCGTCGAGGCCGATCTGGCGGGCCGTGAAACGGTAGGCAGCCCAGCAGGTCAGGGCCATGCCCGCGAAGCTCGTGACCGCCAGCAGCCGGACGTTCTCCCCCGACAGGTACAGCGCGCCGCCGCCCACCGAAACTACGATCGCGGCAGCCAGGACCCACACCCAACCGCCCCAGAAACGGCCGTGGAAACGTCGCGGCCGCCCCGGAGGCTCGGCACCGTCGGCCACGCGCGGCGTCCACGCCTGCCCGTCCCACCAGCGCCGGCGGCCGGGCGAGGAAGGATCGCCCGACCAGCCGGCGGCGGGGACGTCGGGCGGCGGCCGGTACAGCGCGACGGCCGCGGCGAGGCCGATCGCCAGGAGAAGAGCGCCCAGCAGAGGAAGCGGCATGCCGACAGACTGCCACCCGCGAAGCCGCGCGACGTGTCGAGAACGTCACGTGGCGTGAAGTACTACTCGGCCGTGGCCTTGCGCAGCAGCACGAAGGCCTGCGGGTTCTCCTCGAAGTCCCCCTCGGCCTGCTTCACCGCGCGCCACAGCTCCTCGAAGCCCGCCTCGGCGAGCTGCGGCACGATCTTGTCGGGCAGCAGGCGGTAGGCGTCAAGGCCGACCTCGTGGCCGTAGCCGCGCTCGACGCGCTTGCGGTAGTCGCCGACCTGGAAGGCGAGCAGCAGGTGCCCGCCGGGGGCCAGGACCCGCGCGAACTCGGCGAAGACGGCCGGCAACCGCTCCGGCGGCGTGTGGATGATCGAGTACCAGGCGACGACGCCGCCGAGGGTCCCGTCGGCGATGTCGAGTGCGGCCATCGACCCGACCTCGAAGCGCAGGTTGGGGTGACGCTCGCGCGCGACGGCGACCATGCCCGGCGACAGGTCGACACCGAACACGTTCACGCCCAGCTCGTGCAGCGGGCCGGTCATCCGGCCGGGGCCGCAGCCGACCTCCACCACCTCGCCGGAGACGACCTCGGCGAAAGCCGCCAGGAGGGCCTTCTCCAGGGGTGATTCGTCGTGCAGTCCTTCGAGCGTGGCGGCGTAGTCGGCGGCGACCGTGTCGTAGGCGAAGCGGGTCTCGATAACGTCAGCGGGTTCGGTCATCCGGGGAGACTACGCCCGGTCGACGGCCGCGTTCATCGTCCCCACGGTGAGCTCGGCGGCCGGGTTCTCGGCCACGTTGCGGCGCAGCAGACCCAGCGCGACCGGACCGAGTTCGTGGTGGCGGACGGCGGTGCCGAGCGTGCCGACGACCCGTCCTCCACTGTGGATCTCGGTCCCCGGCGGCGGCAGGTGCTCCTCGCTGCCGTCGAGGTGCAGCAGCACCAGCGTGCGCGGCGGTCGGCCGAGGTTGTGCACGCGCGCGACGGTCTCCTGGCCCCGGTAGCAGCCCTTGTCGAGGTGCACACCGGACGCCAGCAGCGGAATCTCGTGCGGAATGGTCTTGTGGTCGAAGTCGGCCACGTCGGGACGCAGCGCGGCGACCCGCAGCGCGTCGTAGGCCCAGGTGCCCACGACCGGCAGGCCCGTCTCGGCGGCGGCCGACGCGAGCGACTCGCGCGGCACCAGGCGGTCGACGGTGGGCACGCCGAGCACGTCGGTGCGGCGCGACCAGCCGCCGTCGGCGTTCATCGCGACCGCGTAACGCGCCGACGGGCGCGCCGGAACGTCGGCGGAGGCGAACTTCGCCGGCGGGACCGGGATCAGGTCGGGGGCGGGCAGCGACTCGTCGCCGGTGATCGTCACCAGCGCCCAGGAGTCGGTCACGTCGGCGATCTCGACGGGAGTGAAGAAACGCATCTTCAGCAGGAAGTCCAGCAGCGCGCCGCCCTTGCCCGCGGCGACGTCGAGCCACAGCGTCGAGCCGTCGTCGGTGAGGGTCACGGCCTGCTCGACGTGGCCGTTCGGCGACAGCAGCAGCGTCTCCGAACCCTCCACGCCCAGACCGAGCAGGTGCTGCGTGGTGAGGCTGTGCAGCCACTCCAGACGGGCGCCGCCGGTGACGGTGACGATCTCGCGGTCCGAGCGGTCCACGAACGCGCCGGCCGCCAGCCGCCGCTGCTCGGGCATCGGCTCGCCGTAGTGCACGGCCGTCGCCACGCGCGGCTCACCGCCGTCGAGGGGCGCCACGGCACCCGGCCGCTCCAGCAACACCGATCGCATCAGGAATCCTCCTCGTCGCAGGCGGCGCACATCCCAAAGAGCGCGACGTGGCCGATGTCGACGAGGAAGCCGCGTTCGTCGGAGAGCTTGCGGCGGACGTCGGTGAAGACGTCGGGCGACACCTCGTCGACCTTTCCGCAACGGTGACACACCAAGTGGACGTGACCGCGGTCACCGGCGCCGTGATAAGTCGGCGCGCCGTGGCCCAAGTGCGTGTGGGCGACCAGTCCGAGGCCTTCGAGGAGTTCCAGGGTCCGGTAGATCGTGGTGATGTTCACACCCGCAGCGGTGCAGGTCACCTTCTCGTGGATCTGCTCAGGCGTGGCGTGGCCCAGATCGAGCACGGCCTCGAGCACCAACTGTCGCTGCGCGGTGAGCCGAAGGCCCTTGGCGCGGAGGACGTCGGCGAGCGTCTGGCCCGGCATGGGGTAGATCCTATGCCCGGGCCGGTGCACCCGCGATCCGGGAAGGGTCGCCTAGCTGATCACGGTCTCGAAGGCAGCGGTATACCCTCTCCGCTCATGGGCATTGTCGCCGTCCTTGGCCGGGGCGTGGTACCGGCCGACGAACCCCTCCTGCACGCCGATGACCTCGGCGTCCTTCGCGGAGACGGGGTGTTCGAGACCGTCCACGTCCGCGACGGCGTGCCGTGGAACCTCACCGAGCATCTCGACCGCATGCGCCGCTCCGCCGACCGCATGGACCTCGACCTGCCGCCGCACGAGGCGCTGCGGGAACTCGCCGGGCAGGCGCTCGCCGCGCGGACCGAGAGCGGTGAGGCCGCGCTGCGGCTGATCTGCACGCGGGGCCGCGAGTACGGCGGAGCCCCGACGGTCTTCGCCACGCTCAACCCGATCACCCCCGACTTCCCGAAGGTCCGCCGCGACGGGGTGCGGCTCATGCCCGCCAACATCGGCTACCCCGTGCACCCCGAGGACGTCCGCGCCGGCGCCCCCTGGCTGCTCGGGCAGGTCAAGAGCCTGTCGTACGCGATCAACATGGCCGGCCAGCGCGCCGCCCGCGCCGCCGGTTTCGACGACCTGCTGTGGATCTCGGCCGACGGCTGGTGCATGGAGGCCTCGACGGCCTCGCTGATGTGGATCGACGGCGACGTCCTGTACACCGTGCCGCCCGGCAGGACGAGCATCCTGCCGGGAACGACCTCGGCGTTCCTCATGGAGCACGCCGCCGACATCGGGCTGCGCTCCGAGGAACGGATGATCCGGCCCGACGAACTCTTCGACGTCGACGGCGGCGTGTGGGTCGCCTCCTCGGTGCGCGGTGTCGCGCCGGTCGTGGCGCTCGGCGAGCGAACGCTGCCGGTCGGCGCGAAGAACGAGGAAGTGCTCAAACTCGCGGGTTTCCCCGTCGCGGATTAAGCGAACGTGGGACGGCCGGGAAACCTGGTGGGGTTTCCCGGCCGATTTGCGTGTGGGGTCAGCAGGCGACGTTGCTGCCGCTGTCGGTCAGACGGTCGCCGCGGACCCAGCCGTAGTCGCTGGTGCCCTTCAGGCGAAGGTACGTCCAGTGGTAGCCGCTGACGACGCGATAGCAGTGGTAGTCGACCGTCGCCCGCGAGCCGCCGGTGCTGAACCTGACCCCGCAGTCGGTGGACGGTCCGCTGCGGGCGTTCGATTCCGTCCTCATCGTGTCGTCGTAGGCGCGGTGGTCCTTGTCGCTGCCCGTGGCGCCGCAGACCGCCGCCAGCTGCTGGTCGTACGAGCTCGCGCCGGAGCCGGCCGCGTTCGCGGTGCCTGCGCCCATGACGAGCGCGACGGTGAGCAGACCGGTCGCGGCGGCACCGCCGAGGAGTTTCCTGGTGTTCATCAAGCCCCCTTGAGAACCGGCGCCGCCCCGTGCGGCGCCCGATGACCCCAGGCTGGCCGGTGGCACCACAAGGACGCCACATCCCCGTCACATCGGGCGGTCAGCCTCCGACGCGGTCCAGCTGCGCCGACAGGTGCGACTGGAGCGGGTGGCCTTCGGCGGCCATCTCGGCGGCGTAGAGCAGCTTGCGGTCGACGATCCCGTAAAGGCGGTGACCTGCGACGACTTCCTTGGCGGAGGCCGTGCGGACGACGGCGTCGGTGGCCAGTTCCATCTTCGTGCCGTCGACGGTGCCGAGGTAGAGCTCCATGATCCCGGTCGGGTGGGCCAGGAGCAGTTCGACCTCGCGGTCGCTGCCCTCGACGGTCCGGAACCAGCCGACCTCGCGCGCGGCCGGGCGGACGGGCTTGTCGTCGCCGTCGATGAGCCAGGTCCTCGACTCGTAGAACAGGAAGGGCCGGCCGTCGTGGCTGACCCGGACCTCCTGAGCGAAGGCGAACTCGGGGACCGTCGGGTAGACGCCGTGGCCCTTGCCGCGGAAGACGCCGACGAACGGCAGCAGCGGGAGCATGCGCGGGTTCAGGTCGGGACCCTGGCGGAGGTCGTGGGTCTCCTCGTAGGGGTAGGGCTCGGCGGGCCCGAAGGCCGCGCTGAAGTCTGTCACCATGTCCGCCTCCACGCTCGCACCGCGAGATAGCCCAGGCCGCCGGCGAGCGCGCCGAAGGCGGCCACCAGTAGGACGACCACGAGTATCCCGATCACGTGGGGAGTCTATGAGGGTCGCGGCGGGCGGGCGCGCAGACCCACCGATCGGTGACCCCGCGAAGGCGCGCGGGCCTGCGGCGTCGTACCGTCGACGCAGGCCGGATCCCGTGCGGGACAGGACAAGCTCATTCGCGGCTGAGTCGGGAAGTCCGGTCGGCACGCCGTCAACGCCGTCTGGAGTGTCAGCGCATGCCCGGACCGAATCTTCACCGTCACGTCGCCGTCTACAAGGGATACATCGCGGGCGGCGGTTTCTCCTACACGCTGCTCGGTGGTGCCGCCTTCCTGCTGCTGCTCGCGTGGGTCGCGGGTGTCGGGGTGCTGGGCTGGCTGGTGGTGCTGGTCCTGGCGGGGGTGCTGGTGCTGCTGTCGGGGCTGCGCCGGCGGGCCGTCGTGCGGATGGACCTGTACACGGTGCGGATCCGCAACGTGCTGCTGCCGGGGGCCGGTCGGCGGGTTCCCGTGCGGAGCATTCGGACCGTGCGGATCATCGAGACGACGCCGCAGGCCGCGCAGCTGCTGCGGTGGCTGCCGGGGGCGCGGCGGTCGGTGCTGCTGCGGTCGGGGCCGGCGGTGGAGCTGGAGTTGACGACGGGGGCGTCGGAGATCCTCGGGCTCGACGAGCCTTTCGAGGCGTCGCGGACGCTGCGGCGGTTCCACGCGGAGACGACGGGGAAGGAGCTGCCGGAGGACGTCTTGGACGAGGACGAGGCGTTCTACCTGTGGCGGCGGAATCGGCGGGTGGACCCGCGGCGGGCGGCGACGGGGAAGGCGGGGGCGAAAGCGGGGAAGGCCGGGAAGCCTGGGAAGGTGCCGGCGCAGGGCGGGAAGGCGGCGGGAAAGCAGGGGGCGGCGGCCGCGAAGCAGAACGCCGCCAAGCAGGCGGCGGCAAAGCAAGGTGCGGCCAAGCAGGCCGCCGCGAAACAGGCGGCGTCGAAGCAGGCCGCGTCGAAGCAGAGCGCGGCCCGCCAGAACGCGGCTAAGGCCGACGTGGCCCGAAGGGCCGCGCAGCAGGCGAAGCAGCAGCGGAAGCGGTAGGGCGGGTACGCGGGAAGTAAATCCCCGGCGAGTGGATGCGGCCCGGCGCCCGCGCACGATTGGAGCCCCCGTGCCTTCGCCCGACACCCGTCCACGCTGGTACGCCACGGTGATCTTGCCGGCCGTTGGAGTCGTGACCGTTCTCTTCGCCGTCCCCGGTGTGGTGTCCTACCATGCAGCGTTCCGCCGGCAGCTCGGTGTTGATGTCGACATCGTCAGTGCCCTGTTCGGCTTCGCTTTCGCCGCCTATGCCGTGCAGGCCGTGGCGGGTCTGACCGCGGTCGCGTTCTGTGCGCGTGCGACACGGGCGCGCTACCTCCTGCTGGCGGTCTTCGCCACCATGGCCACGCTGGTCAGTGCCGCCGTCAACGCTCTGATACCGCTGGTCGACCCTGTCCCCGACGGACCGCCGGTCGTTCTCGCCATCGCTGCGCTGGCTTTGACGGCCGTGGTCACCGCCGCCGCCACACCCACGTGCCCGTCGTCGTAACTGATGTGCGGGGCCTCCCGGCCTCCTCCCTACGTTCGACGGTAGGCGAGTCTCAGGCGTGGGTGGCGAACGTGAGCCGCGCTTCCTGTGGACAACCGGTCGGTTGTGGACAACCGCCACCCGCGCGCCTCTCGCCGCACGAAGGCCGCGGCACCGTCACCCCAGAACGCGACAAGACCTGATCGAATCGTGCCATGGCGGGCTGCCTAGGGCCCGCCCGCCGTCTCCCGCGACGGCCACCGCGCCCGCAGCGCCTCCAGCGCCAGGCGGATCGCCGGCCTGCGTGAGGAGCGCGTCCGCCACAGCGCGAACACCCGCCGGGACGGCGCGGTGCTGACCGCCTTCGCCACCACACCCGGCGGCATCGGCCCGCGTCCCAGCCTCGGCACGAGTCCGATCCCCAGGCCGTTGGCGATCAGCGTCGGATAGCTCTCGAACTCGCTCGCCTGCACGGCGATCAGCGGTTCCTCCCCCACCCCGCGCATGAGGCGGGTCAGCCAGTCGTGACAGATGTTCCCCGGCGGCACGCTCACCCAGCGCTCACCGCGCAGCTCCTCGGGGCGAACACGGTCGCACGCGGCGAGGCGGTGCCCGGCGGGCACGAGGAGGTCGACGGGGTCGTGGCCGAAGACCTCGCGGGAAACATCGGGCGGCACCGCGAGCGGGGTGCTCGGCCAGTCCTGCACGACGGCGAGGTCGACCTCACCGCGTCCGACCATCTCGGCGGCGGGATAGGGGTCGGTGTCGAGGAGGCGCAGGTCCAGCTCCGGACAGGAAACCGTCAGGTCGGCCATCACGCCCGGCATCAGGCCGCGCACGGCGGTCGCGAAGGCCGCGATCGTCAACCTCCCGACGGCCTTGCCGCGCTGCTCCTCCAGGGCCACCTCGGTGCGCTCGACGATCGACAGCAGCTCCTGCGCAGCCTCGACGAGAGTGTGCGCGGCGTCGGTCAGCACCACCCCGCGGCCCTGCCGTTCCAGCAGCACCGTGCGGGTTTCCCGCTCCAGCTTGGCGATCTGCTGGGAAACCGCCGACGGCGTGTACCCCAGCGACGCGGCCGCCGCGCCGACGGTCCCGTAGACGGCGACGGCGTGGAGGGCACGGAGTCGGGCGAGGTCGAACATGCAGCGATACTAAAGGGATATGGCAAGGAATTCGAGCTTGTCCTTAACGGTTGCGGCGGCGAGGCTCGACCTCATGCCCCGCATGAAACCGCTCCACATCGCCCTCGCCGTCGCCGTGACGGCCGTGTGGGGCGTCAACTTCGTCATCATCGAAGTCGGGCTCGACCACTTCCCGCCGCTGCTGTTCAGCACCCTGCGCTTCACCTTGGCCGCCGTCCCCGCGATCTTCTTCGTCCGCCGACCGAAGGTCGCCCTGAAGTGGGTCATCGGCGTCGGGCTCACCCTCGGCGGCGTCAAGTTCGGGCTCCTGCACATCGGCATGGAGGCCGGCATGCCCGCCGGACTGTCCTCGCTGGTCCTCCAGATCCAGGCCGTCTTCACCGCCGTGTTCGCCGCCGCGCTGCTCCGCGAGCGCCCTTCGCGGGCCAAGCTCGCCGGGATGGCGCTCGCGCTGGCCGGCGTCGGCGTCGCGGCCCTCGCGCACGGCCTCCACGGACCGCTCGGCGCGTTCCTCCTGGTCATCGCCGCCGCCGCGGCCTGGGGCGTGTCCAACGTCCTCACCCGCAAGGCCGCGCCCGACGACCTGCTCGGCTGGATGGTGTGGGTCAGCGCCGTGCCGGTGCTGCCGCTGCTCGGCCTGTCGCTGGTGGTCGAGGGCCCGTCAGCCGACCTCGCCGCGCTCGCCGCCATCGACCTGCCCGGCATCGGCGCCCTCGCCTACGCGGCGGTCCTGTCGACGCTCTTCGGGTTCGGCGCCTGGGGTTTCCTGCTCGCCAGGTACGAGGCGACCGCCGTGGCGCCCTTCTCGCTGCTGGTGCCGGTGTTCGGGATGACCTCGGCGTGGGCGCTGCTCGGCGAGTCGGTCGGGCCGCTGTCGCTGGTCGCGGCGGCGCTGGTGATCGCCGGGGTCGGGCTGGCGGTGCTGGGCACCGGACGGCGGAAGGCCCGCGTCCGCCAGGACACGGGCCGAGCGCCGGAGCGCGGTGGACGGCCCAAGACCCAGGCGGTCGGTCTGGCACTCGGGCCTTCGAGGGAAGGATGAGGCCCGCGTCGGCCGCCCCCGTGGCGGCCGGTGCGGACACCGCGCTCACTACCGGGTGATGGTGCCCGGGGTCGCCACAGGAACGCCACGATCTCGCCACACGCGAAAGCCCGCGCCCCCGCCGGGGAGCGCGGGTTCGTGGGTCTACTCCAGCAGCTTCGTCTTCGCGGCCGTGAACTCCGCGTCCGACAGCGCACCGCTGTCCCGCAGGCGCGCCAACTCCTCGATGCGGCTCACCAGGTCCGAACCGGCCGAACCAGCCGAAGCCGGTGCGGGCGCGGCCTGCTGCGCGGCCTGCTGCTGGGCGGCCTGCGCCTGCTCGTCGGCGCGGCGCTGCTGCCGGCCGCGGACGCCGCCCGCGACCGCCGTCGCCGTTCCCGCCACCACCGCCGTGCGCGCGGCGGCCGCGAGCAGCCCGCCCCTGCGCCGTACGACCACCGGTCGTCGAAACATCACGTCCCCCTCAACTCGCCGCTGCCGCGGCGGCCGCCGCGACCTCTTCGACCGCCTCGGCGGGGATGCGCTCCAGATGGTGGACGCGGCCGCCGGCGTCGTCGATGGCGTCGCGCAGCCACGTCGCCCACAGGTGCTCGAAGAGCAGCACGCAGGCCGTCGTGCCGGGCGAGAGCATCTCGCCGACGGTGGCGACGTCCTCCTCGCCGATGAGCCCGTCGAGGCTCTGCGCCACCGGATCGAAGCGCGCCAGGGTGTCGTCGTCGAGCTCCGGCAGTTCGGCCGAAGTGACGGTCCCGTCGGCGGCCTTGGTCACGAAGACCATGTCGATGACCCGGATGATGTCCCTGGCCGCGAGCTCCCGCAACTGTTCAGCGACCTTCCCGCTGATGACGTTGCCGGGGAACTCGACGACCACGAAGTCCACTTCCGCACGCGACATCGTCGCCCCCTCGATGAGTAGTCGTAGGGCCATCCAACTGCGTGGGGTGGGCGTTTGTCCGGGGAATGGGCGGGTTAGCCGGGTTCCTTCCAGTTGGTGCGCAGGCCGCGCTCGCGGCAGACGGCGAGCACCGCGTCGACCTTCGCCAGCCCTTCGGGGAAGTCGAGTTCGCCGAGATCGAGTGCCACCATGCCTTCGAAGACCTCCGGATCGGCCGACGTGACGCCCTCGGCCGACTCCAGCGCCGACAGGTCCTCGCCGGAGATCTCGGGCCCGTGGGGTTTCCCGGCGATCACGAAGACCCGTTCGCGCGTGCGCTCCCAGTCCTCGTCCTCGTCGGCGAAGGTGTCGTCGTGCGCCTGACTGCCGTGCGGGCCGGGCGCGTGCGAGCCGGCGTCCTCGGGGTCGCCGTCGCCGTCGGTCTCGACCGTGACCGCCCAGGTCAGCGCCAGCCGGTCCTCCCAGCCGTCGGCGTCGGGGAAGTCGCTGTAGTAGTTCGTGCGGAACCGCACGCTCGACCAGGTGGGGTTCTCGGCCTCGGCGGCGCCCAAGTCGCCGAGGAAGACCGCCATGCACTCGGCCGTGCCCTCGTTGATCTGCGTGAGCCCGGTGGTGGCCGCGTGGAAGCGGCAGCGCAAGCGGCCGCCGTGGGTGTCCCAGCGCGGCGACCACAGCTTGAAGTCGAGTGGGCCGGTGTCGGGAACGCTGTCCGTCATGGGGAATCCCCTGGTCCTCTGAAGTCGGGTCCCACGTCGAGGTTGTAGTTGGGACCGCTCTTGCTGCCATTACAGCTGGTGCACATGGTGGAGTGGTTGGAAATCGTGTTGTACCAGGTCTCGCGCGGCGCGTGGGGCGTGTTGTGGCCCTCGTCGTTCCACTGCGACGAGACCTCGTGGACGTGGTCGATCGCGGGAAGGCCCGACTCGGTCGACTTGTCGGCGACGTGCGCCGCGCGGGTCCCGTTTCCGGGGCACACGTAGTTGTTGGAGTCCTTGGCGAGCGCGCCCGTCGGGTCGAAGGCCGCCTTCTCCCTTGTCAGACGGTCGCGGTGGTCCTTGAGCTGGCGGCGCTTCTCGGCGTTGGCGGCGGAGTTCCAGCCGGGGTAGAAGTTGGCCCGGATGGCCTTGCCGTTGCGGTACTGGTCGAGCAGCTTTCCGTTGGCGGTGTACTTGCTCTTGGTGAAGTCGGTGAGGTCCTTCATCTTGAACATGTGCCCGATGACGTTCAGGGCGTTGGTGATCTCGATGAGCTGGGCCTCGATCTTGTCCTTCTTGGCCTGGGTCAGCGGACCGGCCTCGGCCTTCTCGAAGGCCTTGATCTGCTTGTCGATCGCGTTGAGGTATTCGAGCAGCTTGGGCTCGCCCATGCCCCGCGCCTTGCCGAGCGCCGTGGTGACCAGCCCGCCGATCCACTGCCGGCGCTGGGAGGCCATCTCCAGACGGACCTTGCCGTTCTTGACGTCGGCGTAGACGGTGTGGCCATGACCGGCCATGTCCGTGCTCTTGTCGAGGTGCAGCTCGCCGGCGGCCGCCGGATCCTTCTTGTCCTTGCCCTCGGCGTCCTTGCCGGACTTGCCGCGCATCTTCGCCCAGATCTTCTTCCCGAACCCGGCGATCTTGCCGACCACCCAGTCGACGGCCTTCATCACCGGCTTCGACAGGGCCGCGAAGAACTTCTTCACCTTGTCCGCGATGCCGCCGACGCCCAGGAGGGCCGCCAGGAAGCCGATCAGTACGGGGATCGACTTGGCCAGCGCGTTCTCGATCAGCGCGCCGACCCCGCCGGCGCCGCCCTTGGCGATGGCGATGACCGAGTCCAGCACGGCGTTGACGAACTCGGCGATCTGGGCGCCGCGCGTGACGATGAAGGTCACGATGTCGATGATCGCCTTGCACGCCTTGATGAAGGCGCTCGCCGGGTTGAGCAGCGACAGGATCCAGGTGACCCCGGCGATCAGCACGGTCGGGATCAGGTATTCGGCGATCTTGCCGAACAGGTTCTCCTTGAGATCCCCGACCTGCTCCTTGATGTCCTCCGTGATCGCCCCGATGCCCCCGCCGGCGATCTTCTGCGCCAACGGCACCGACGACTCCACGGCCGTCATGGCCGCCGCCGGCACTCCCTTGGCGATGACGCGGCCCTTGATCGAGCCCCACGTCAGGCCGACCAGGGAGGCGATCATCATGAGGATGCCGCGCAGGTCGAACTTCTCGGGCAACTGGAGCCCCGCCTTGGCCGCGGCGCCCAGCAGCCAGGAGAGCATCCCCTTCTTGAGGTGGCCGGTGATGTTGGCCATGAAGGACTGGATGCCCGACCCGATCGCGCTGATCAGGTTCCCCAGGAAGCCGATCGGGTCCTTGATGATCCCCGCGATCGCCGAGGCGGCCTTCGCCAGGATCCCCAGCAGCAGGTTCTTCAGTTCGAGGATCGTCTTGATGACCCCCGCGACGGCGTCCATCGCCTTGGCCACCAGGCCCTTGTTCTTCTCCTTCTCGGCGGCGATCTCCTCGTCGACGGACTTGAGCGCGTCGTTGTACTTCGAGGCGAGCGTGTCGACGAGTTCGGTGCCCTTGTTGTCGACCGACTCGGTGAGCTCGTCGAACTTCCCGGCGAACTCCCCGGCGGCCTCCTTGCCGATCGACTGGAGGTCCTTGGGCAGCTTGTCGACCTCGGCCTTCAAGTCGGTGCGGCCCTTGGCGATGCGGGTCTTGGCGGCGTTGAGCTCGGTGCCGATCAGGTCGGCGACACCGGAGATGACCTGCTGCATGGAGGCCACGTATCCCTTGCGGGACACCGCGAAGATGTCGTTGGCCTCGGCCGGCATCCCCATCAGCTTGTCCTTGGCCCACTTCAGCCCGCCCGACCAGCCCGAGTACCGCTTGTCCTTGTAGGCGTCCATGCGGCGCTTGTGGTCGGACGTGAAGGCGTCGCGGGCGACCTTCTCGTCCTTGGTGAACTTGTCGTCGACCTTCTTGTCGAGGTCGCCGAGGATCTTCTCGACGTCGGTCTTGGTGGCGTCGAAGACGGTCTGGAGCTTGGCGGTGACCTGCGCGCGCTTGACCTCGTCGGCCGACTGGGCCTTGCCCTTGCCGGAGGTCAGGTCCTGCCCGGACTTGTTGCGCGCGACGGACATCGACGACATCGCCGTCGCGCCCTCCTGCAGCGCGTCGGCCTTGGCGGCGTTGAGGGTGGCGTTCTCCTTGGCGCGGACCTCGCCGGGCGCGGTCGCCGAATGCGCCTCGCCCTCCTTCTTGTCCTTCAGCGCACCGGTGAACTCCGGCTCGTTCGACGTCGCCAGCTGCTCCTCGGTGACCTCGGCGGAGGCCATCTCCTGGTCGACGCTCTTGGGGCCCTCACTGAAGTCGGTCGCGGCCGGCGGCGCCTTGTCGGGGACGGCCATCGCCGGGTCGGGCGCGCCGGGCCTGGGCGGCGGCTTGTCGGGGGCCAGCGGCGTGACGGGCTTGTCCTTGGCTGCGCCGGTGTCGGGCGGCGCCTTGGTGGTCGACTCGATCGCCGAGGCGGACTGCTTCTTGCCGTCGCCGACCTTGCCCTGCACCTGATCCTTGACCGCGTCGGCCTTGCCCGACCCGCCGAAGTCGTCGGCCTCCTCCAGGTTCTTGGGTGCCTGGCGGGCGATGGCCTCGTTGACGGCGGCGACGAACGCGGCCTTGTCGAACTCGCCGGGCTTGGCGTCGTTCATCTTCTCGGCGTTGGCGGCCTTGCCCTGTGCGAGCTTGTCGTCGGCGGGCGGCTTGGCGGCCTTCGCGGCGGCCGCGGCCTCGTTCGCCGGCGGCGGGTGCTTGGCGAGGGTGCCCTTCTTGGTGACGACGTCCTTCTTGAGGGCGTTGAACTTCGGGTCCTGCGCCGACGAGGAAGGCCGCGCGGAGGCGGGCGCGGGCGCGCTCGCCAGGCGCTGCACGGCGATCGCCTCGACCGGAGCGGCCGCGTCGGCCAGCGCTGCGCCGGATCCGCCCGAGGCGGTGACGGCCTGCGGAGGGGCGGCGGGGGCTTTCGGGGCGGGCGGAGCGGGTTTGGCGGCCTTGGTGCGCTGGGCGACCATGCGCGACACGGCGCGGTTTCCCGCCCGGGACTGGAGGGCGAGCGCGGCGCGCGGGTTTAAGCCGGGGTTGTGGCGCGCGCCGGGTTGCTGTTCCTCGGCGGGGGTGCGGGTCTCGGGCCGTTCCCGGTGCGCCGGGGCGGGCTTGTCCTCACGGTGGGGCTCCGGGCCGAACTCCACGCCAACCTCCCTCGACGTCACGCCGCGGTCGGATCAAGCGTCGCCGGGCGGTGGCGCCGGGCCGGTGGATCCCGGGGCAGCGGGAGGGGCGACCGGCGCTGCCCGATGAGGCAGCGCCGGTGCGGTGCTCAGACCTCGCCGGGGTAGACGCGCATCGGCACGCCGATGCGGTTCCAGGTGTTGATCAGGGCGGTGATGCCGACGAGTCCGCCGCGCTCGCCCTCGTCGAAGTTCTTCTCGACGGCGGCCCAGATCTCGTCGCTGACGCCGTGCTCGTCGAGTCGGGTGGCGGCCTCGGCGTAGTCGAGGGCGGCGCGTTCGGCCTCGGTGAACAGGCGCGACTCGCGCCAGGCGTTGAGGTGGTTGATGCGCTGCTCGGTCTCGCCTTCCTTGCGGGCCTCGGTGGTGTGCATGTCGATGCACAGGAGGCAGCCGTTCATCTGCGAGGCGCGGATCTTGACGAGCTCGCGGACGGTCGCGTCGAGCGGGCCCTTGCGGATGGCCTGGTCTGCGGCGTAGAAGGCCTGGTAGACCTCGGGGGCGGTCTCGGCGATGTTCATGCGTGCCACGGTTTCGTCCTTTCGTAGCGGCCGAACGGTCTCGGCTCGCCAGGTAGACGGCGCGGCTAGGGCAGGTGTGACAGCTTGTCGGGGTTGAGGACCCGGTCGATGCGTGTGATCCGTCCCTCAGTGATGGTGAAGGCGTCGGCGGAGGTGAGGTCCTCGCCGCGGTAGCCGAGGAGGTTGGGGCGGCCGTTGAACTCGACGTCGCGGTAGGCGTCGCCGAGTTTGGCGGCGATGCCGAGCAGGACGCGGGCGACCTTGTCGGCGCCGACGATGGTCTTGCGGGCGGCGTTGACCTTGCCGCCGCCGTCGGTGGTGTAGACCGCGTCGGGGTGGAGGAGGCCGATGAGGCGGGCGAGGTCGCCTTCCTCGTAGGCGGCCTTGAAGGCGCGCAGGATCCGCTCGCGTTCGGCGGTGGAGTGCTCGTCGTGGACCTCGGTGACCTCGGCCATGCGTTTGCGTGCGCGGGAGGCGAGCTGGCGGGTGGCGGCGGCGGACTTGCCGATCATCTCGCCGATCTCGGTGTAGGGGACGTCGAAGACGCCGTTGAGGACGGTGGTGAGCCGTTCCTCGGGGGTGAGGTTCTCCAGGGCGAGCAGCATGGTGGTGCTGATGGAGTCGTCGACGATGACCGGTTCGGCTGCGTCGGGGCCGGTGAGCAGCGGTTCGGGGAGCCAGGGGCCGACGTAGCTCTCGCGGCGGGCGCGGGCGGAGGTGAGCACGTCGTAGGAGCGCCGGGCGGCGACGGTGATGAGCCAGGCGCGCAGGTCGCGGACCTCGGTGAGGTCGGCGCCGGCGGCCCTGAGCCAGGTGTCCTGTACGACGTCCTCGGCGTCGGAGACGGTGCCGAGCAGCCGGTAGGCGACGCCGAAGACCGCGGACCGGTGGGCCCGCCACGCCTCGGCGTCGAGCGTCGTCGTGGTCACCACCCGATCGTAGGCACCCTCACGCATGGTGACAGCTCCACACGCCGTCTGGGATCCTGACGCGAGAGGCTTTCAAGCGCACGGGGTGGGCAGCGTGGTGGAGCGAGAGAAGGCGCGCGCGTTTCAGTGCGCGTTGCGTCGCGAGGGGTCCTATCAGGGCCTGGTGTGGAGTTATCGGGGTGTGCTGGCGGTGATCGTGGTGGGGGCGCCGCTGCTGGAGTTCACGGGAGGGGCGGCGCACGACTGGGTGGTCGCGGTGTTCGTGGTGGTCTTTCTCACCAGCTGGGGCGCGGTGCTGGGGACGATGCTGGTGCTGCTGCGGGCGGTGCCGGAGCTGCGCGGCCCCTCGCCGTTCATTCCGGCGTTCCTGCGGGCGCTGCTGTCCGACCTGGTGCTGCTGGAGCGGCGCCGGGTCGGGTCACGCCTGTGACGTGAGCATCTCGATGAGCGCGGCCGTGGCGGGCGGGTCGGGTGGCTCGCCGTAGGTGGCGGCGTAGATCCGGCGGGCGCCCTCGTCCAGGCGAGTGGTGTGCACGCCCGGCGCGTGGTGGGCGTGCAGGGCGAGTCCGTTGAGGATGGCCACGCCCAGCCCGGCGGCGACCAGCGACTGCGCCACGACGGTGTCGTCGCAGGCGTAGGCGACGCGCGGGGAGAAGCCGGCCCGTTCGCAGGCGGCGACCATGGCGGCCCGGCAGCGCTCGCAGCCGCCGACCCAGGCGGAGTCGCGGTGGTCGGCGAGGGTCTGGCGGGGGCGGTCGCTGACGAGGTAGAGGGGGTCGTCGAGCAGGTGGGTCAGCCGGATCCCGTCGTCTTCCAGCGGGGTGTCGGCGTGCCGGAAGATCAGGGCGATGTCGACGTGCCCGGCGCGCAGCATCCGCAGGCCGTCCTCGGGGTGGGCGTCGACGAGGTTGAGCTCGATGCCGGGGTGCGTGCGGGCCAATTCCACCGCCGCCTTCGGCACCAGTGTGCTCAGGACGGTCTGGAAACCGGCGAGGCGCACACGTCCGGCGCGCAGTCCCACGCGGGCGGCCAGCTCGACGGAGGCGGCGTCCAGGCGGCCCAGGATCTCGGTGGCCCGACGGGCGAGCAGGTCGCCTTCGGGCGTGAGGCGGATGCCGCGGCCCACCCGCTGGACGAGCTTGGCGCCGGTCGCCGACTCCAGCCGGCCGAGGTGGTGGCTCACCGAGGGCTGCGAGTAGTGCAGCTCCCGGGCGGCGCCGGTCACCGATCCGTGGCGGGCGACGGCGTCGAGCACCTTGAGGTGAGTCAGGTTCACACATCAAGTTTATCTATGGAATCAGCGCGAATTTGGCATTGGACGTCATGTCCGCCAGCGACCATCATCGCTGGAGGACGATCCACCGTGGACCGTCACGCGAAGGGAAACCACCATGTCACTGGCCCGTGTCCACAACTTCTCCATCTCCCTCGACGGCTTCGGCACCGGCGAGGGCACCAGCCGCGACGCCTACTTCGGCCACGCCGGCGAGCGCCTGCACGAGTGGATGTTCGCCACCGACTGGTGGACGACCGGCGGCAGCGCAGGTATCGACGACGCCTTCACCCGCCTCTACGAGCCGGGGATCGGCGCCGAGATCATGGGCGCCGGGAAGTTCGGCTTCCCCGGCTGGCACGAGGATCCCGAGTGGAAGGGCGCGTGGGGCCCCAACCCGCCGTTCCACTCGCCGGTCTTCGTCCTCACCCACCACACGCGCCCGCCGATCGAGATGGAGGGCGGCACGACCTTCCACTTCCTCGACGCCCCGCCCGCCGAGGCGCTGGCGACCGCCCGCGCGGCCGCCGGCGGCAAGGACGTGCGCATCGGCGGGGGAGCCACGGTCATCCGCGAGTTCCTCACCGCCGGGCTCATCGACCGCATGCACGTCGTGGTCGTGCCGATCCTGCTCGGCAGGGGCGTGCGCCTGTGGGACGGACTGGAGGGCATCGAGCGGGACTACGCGATCGAGACGGTCTCCTCGCCCAGCGGCGTCACGCACCTGACCTTCACCAAGACCAAGGCCGCGACCGGCGCCTGAGCGCGGTCAGCGACTCGACCAGGCGCCGCCGTTGACGTTGACGGTCTGGCCGGTCAGGTAGCGCGCGCCCGGCGAGGCCAGGTACAGCACGGTCCCGGCGATGTCGGCGGGCTCTCCGGGGCGGCCGACGGCGGTGGCGGCGACCCGGGCCGCGTGGCCCTCCTCGGTCATGATGTCGCCGAAGAACTCGGTCTCGGCGACGTAGCCGGGCGAGACGACGTTGGCGGTGATCCCGCGAGCGCCGAGGGTCCGCGCGAGGCCGACGTTCCAGCTCGCCAGCGCGGCCTTGGCAGCGCCGTAGGAGCCGTTGCCCTTGTCGGCGGCGATGGAGCCGACGTGCACGACGGCGCCGCCGGGCGCGAGCCGGCCGGAGACCAGTTCGGTGGTAAGCACGGCGGTGAGCAGGTTCGTGTCGAACTGGCGGCGCCAGGCCGCGGCGGTCCCGGCGAGGCCCTCGGGCTCGGCGGCGCCGATGTCGGTGTTGCCGCCGGCGTTGTTGACCAGCACGTCGAGGCTCGCGGGGAGGCGTTCGGCCAGCGCGGCGAGGGAGTCGGGCGAGGTGTGGTCGCAGACGGCGTACTCGACGCCGAGTTCGCCGGCGGCCTGCTTCAGGACGGCTTCGCGGCGGCCGGTGATGACGACGGTCTCGCCCTGCTCGGCGAAGGCGGCGGCGATGGCGCGGCCGATGCCCGTGCCGCCGCCGGTGACCAGGATGTGGCGTGTCATGGTGGGTCCTCCATGGGTTCAGGTCTAAATTTAGATCTAAACATAGCTCGGCGAGGAGTGCCCGTGACCGACGCCTACCCCCTCGACCAGACCGCCGCGATCCCCGCAGACGACATCGCCGCCGCCTGGCGGCGCGAACTCGACGGCGTCCCCACCCACTCCATCCCCGTCGTCACGCCCATCTGGCGCCTGGCCAAACTACTCGCCGACGAGCGCCGCCGCTTCCTCACCGAGCAGGGCGTCGACGCCGCCACCCTCGACCTGATCAGCACCCTGCGGCGCGACGGCGAGCCCTACCGGCTCACCACCCGCGAGCTCGCCGAGCGCTGCCTGGTCAGCGCCGGGGCGATCTCGCAGCGCGTCGCGCGCGCGGAGAAGGACGGCCTGGTGACGCGCGGGCCCGCCGGCGGGCGGCCGAAGTCGGTCGCGGTGACCCTGACGAGCGCCGGACACGACCTCACCGACGCGCTCGTCGGGGAGCTACTGCGCCGCGAGGCCGCGCTCATCGGCGACGGCGACCACACCGCGCTCGCCGCCGGACTGCGTGAGCTGCTGGCGGGTGTGACGTCGAGGCTGGCTCAGTAGACCAGCGCCTGCACGCCCGGCGTCAAGATCTCCTCGACGAAGACCGCCGCGCCGGCGATCCGCACGCCCTCGACGACGTCGTCGGGGCCGATGTCGCGGCGCACCGCGCACTGCGTGCACAAGGTGACCCGGCCACCGGCGAGGAGCGCTCCGAGAAGGTCGTCGAGCGGCGCCGAGTGCGGCAGCTCGAACTCCTCGGCCTTACCGGGCAACGCGAACCACGACGACTCGCCGGTCAGCCACAAGGAGACGTCGGCACCGGCGGCCAGCGCCGTCGAGGCGACCGTGAAGGCCTGCGCGCAACGCTCGGGGGCGTCGGCTCCGGCGGTGACCTTGACTACGAGGCTTCCAGACATCCCCCCACCCTAAGGCCCGGCCCGGCGGTTGCCGGAGAATGCACCCAAGCTTCGGGGAAGGCATGAGGATGACCACCATGACCATTGAGAACCGGATCGCCGACGAGCTGGGGGTGGCCGCGCGGCAGGTGCACGCGGCCGTCGACCTGCTCGACAGCGGATCGACCGTGCCGTTCATCGCCCGGTACCGCAAGGAGGTGACCGGCGCGCTCGACGACGCGCAGCTGCGCACACTGGAGGAGCGGCTGGGCTACCTGCGCGAGATGGAGCAGCGCCGCACCGCGATCCTGGAGTCGGTCCGCGAGCAGGGCAAGCTCACCGAGGAGCTGGAGGCGCAGATCCGCGCGGCCGACACCAAGGCGCGCCTGGAGGACGTCTACCTCCCCTACAAGCAGAAGCGCCGCACCAAGGCGCAGATCGCGCGCGAGGCCGGGCTCGAACCCCTCGCCGATCAGTTGCTCGCCGACTCCGACCACGACCCGGCCGAGGTCGCGGCGTCCTTCGTGGACGCCGGCAAGGGCGTCGCCGACGCCGCCGCCGCGCTCGAAGGCGCGCGCTCGATCCTCTCGGAGCGCTTCTCCGAGGACGCCGACCTGCTCGGCGAGCTGCGCGAGCTGATGTGGACGCGCGGCCGGCTGGTGTCGAAGGTCCGCGACGGCAAGGAGGCCGACGGCGCGAAGTTCTCCGACTACTTCGACTTCGCCGAGCCCTTCACCAAACTGCCCTCCCACCGGATCCTGGCGATGTTCCGGGGCCAGAAGGAGGACGTGCTCAACGTCGAGCTCGACCCCGAGCCCGAGGACCTCGACCCGGCCGCCGGGCGCGTGGTGACCGAGTACGAAACCCGCGTGGCGCAGCGCTTCGGCGTGTCCCAGCAGGGCCGCCCCGGCGACGCGTGGCTCGGCGAGACCGTCCGCTGGGCGTGGCGCACGCGGATCCTGTCGCACCTGGGCATCGACCTGCGGATGCGGCTGCGCGAGGCCGCCGAGGACGCCGCCGTCGGCGTGTTCGCCGCCAACCTGCGCGATCTGCTGCTGGCCGCACCGGCCGGCACCCGCGCCACGATGGGCCTCGACCCGGGCTTCCGCACCGGCGTGAAGGTCGCCGTCGTCGACGCCACCGGCAAGGTCGTCGCCCATCACACGATCTACCCGCACGTGCCGCGCCACGCCTGGGACGAGTCGATCGAGATCCTCGCCAAGCTCGCCGAGAAGCACGACGTGGAGCTGATCGCCATCGGCAACGGGACGGCCTCGCGGGAGACCGACAAGCTCGCCGGCGACCTGATCAAGCGACACGCGCGCCTGAAGCTGACCAAGATCGTGGTCTCCGAGGCGGGCGCCTCGGTCTACTCGGCCTCGGCGTACGCGTCGGCCGAACTGCCCGAGCTCGACGTGTCGATCCGGGGCGCGGTCTCCATCGCCCGCAGGCTCCAAGACCCCCTCGCCGAGCTGGTGAAGATCGACCCGAAGTCGATCGGGGTCGGGCAGTACCAGCACGACCTGGCCGAGTTCAAGCTGTCGCGCTCGCTCGACGCGGTCGTCGAGGACTGCGTGAACGCCGTCGGCGTCGACGTCAACACCGCCTCGGCTCCCCTGCTGACAAGGGTGTCGGGCATCGGCGAGACCCTGGCGAAGAACATCGTCACCCACCGCGACTCCAACGGCCCCTTCCGGGATCGCCGCGCCCTGCAACAGGTTCCGCGTCTGGGACCGAAGGCCTACGAGCAGTGCGCGGGCTTCCTGCGCATCCCCGGCGGCGACGACCCGCTCGACTCGTCGAGCGTGCACCCCGAGGCCTACCCGGTGGTGCACCGCATCCTCGCCGGCGCCGGTACCGACATCCGCGGCCTCATCGGCAACAACCTGGTGCTGCGCAAGCTCAAGCCGAGCGACTTCACCGACGAGAAGTTCGGCGTCCCGACGGTCACCGACATCCTCGCCGAGCTGGAGAAGCCCGGCCGCGACCCGCGTCCGGAGTTCAAGGCCGCGACCTTCGCCGAGGGCGTCGACACGCTCGCCGACCTGCGGCCGGGGATGATCCTCGAAGGGCAGGTCACCAACGTCGCCGCCTTCGGCGCCTTCGTCGACGTGGGCGTGCACCAGGACGGTCTCGTGCACGTCTCGGCGCTGTCGGACCGCTTCGTGTCCGACCCGCGCGAGGTCGTCAAGTCCGGCGACATCGTGCGGGTGAAGGTGCTGGAGGTCGACGCGCCGCGCAAGCGGATCTCGCTGACCCTGCGCCTCGACGACGAGCCGGGCGGCGGTCGCGGCGGATCCGGCGGGCGCGGGCAGCGCGGAGACCGCGGATCTGACGGAAACGGAAACGGAAACGGCAACGGCGGTGGCGGTGGCGGTCGTGGCGACCGCGGCGGCCAGCGCGGTGGCGGCGGTCGAGGCGGGCAGCCTCCGCGCCAGGGTCGCGGCCGTCGCGAGGAGGCGCCGGGCGGCGCCATCGCCGACGCGCTGCGCCGGGCCGGACTCGTCGACGACAAGGGCAAGCCGAAGTCCTGATCGCTTGCGGGACAACGGAAACGGGCGGCGCCCCTGGCGCCGCCCGTTCTTCCTACCCCCGGGCCTTGATGCCCTCGATGATGCTCTCGAAGGCGTCGGCGGCGTGCCCGTCGGCCGCGCGACGGTCCAGCAGGGCCTTGATCGGGTCGATGAGCAGCGTGTCGACCCCCTGGTCGCGGCCGGCCCGGTGGATGAGGTCGAAGGCGCTCTTGTTGAAGGCGACGCTCTGCGTCACCGCCGTGTAGTCGCCCGAGTCGATGACGGCCGCGTGGGCGGGGATGGCGCCGGCCATCGCGGTGAGCCACCCGGCGACGCGCGGCGCGAACTCCGCGGCCGAGATCCCGGCGGGGGCCACCATCGCCATGCTGTGGAAGACACCGGTGAACATCGAGTACATCGCCGACAGCAGCGCGAAGTCCACAAGGGACGCCGTGCCCGGGTCGGCGCCGAAGTAGGTGCTCTCGGCCAGCAGGTCGAACACCGGGCGCCAGGTCGTGAACAGCGCTTCCGGTCCGCTGTAGAGGATCGAGGCCCCCGGCCGCCCGATCATCTGCGGGACGGCCATCATCCCGCCGTCGAGGTAGTCGATCCCCCGTTCCTCGGCCCACGCGGCCATCTCGCGCGCCTGGTCGGGTGTGCCGCTGGTGAGGTTGACGATCACCTTGCCGCGCAGGCGGTCGGCGACCGGTTCGAGGACCTCGCGAACGGTGTCGTAGGTCAGCAGCGTCACGATCGCCACCGACCCGGCCTCGATGGCCCCGACGGCGGTCGCGGTCTCGGTGACACCGAGCGCGGTCAGTTCCTCCGCACGGCCCGGGGTGCGGTTCCACACGGTCGTGGCGTGCCCGGCGGCGTGCAGGGTCCGGGCGATCTCGCGGCCCATGGCGCCGAGGCCGATGACGGTGGTGCCCGGCTTGTGCTCGTTCATTTCAGAGGTCCTTCGGTAAGTGTCGGCTGTGTCGGCGCGCCCGGCCAATGTTCGACGGCAGGCCGGTGAGCTGCAAGTACGCACCGAAAAGTCAGGCACTCACCTATTGGTGAGCAAGGAGGTCGGCGGGCCGCGCTATGAGCGGGCTCACGCCGGGGAGACGAGGAGGGACCGCCGTGGCCGAGGCCGCGGCGGTCCCTCCTCGGTTACGGCGTCAGCTCGCGGCACCGTCGTCGACCATGTGCAGGATCTCGCCGACGACCCGGTACCCGGCCTTCTCGTAGGCCCGGCCGGCGCCGTCGTCGGCGGGGTCGAGCCAGGCGGTGCGCACACCGTTGGCGTGGAGCGCGCGGGTCAGGTGCGCTGTCAGAGCCGCGGCGATGCCCTGGCGGCGGTAGGCCGGCGCCACGGCGATCCCGCCGATCTCGGAGATCGCGTCGATCGCCGGGCCGGTCTGCCCGGCGCCGACGATCTCGCCGGAGTCGAGCACCGCGACGGCGAGCAGCCCGCCGCGCTCCAGCGAGCGCGTGTGCGAGCGGATCACCACGTCCCTCGGCGGGATCTCGTCGTCGAAGGCGGGATGCTGCACGGCGGCGGCGCCGACGAAGGACTCCTCGTCGGTGGCGTCCAGGATGGACAGACCGGCGGGGAGCGGCAGATCCGCGACCTCGCCCGGAGCGCAGGCCATCAGCCTGCCCCGGTGCTGTTCGCGGTATCCCTTGGCGCGCAGCGCGTCGGCGAGCTTCGGGCTGCGCGTCGGCAGGAACTCGAACCTCGGAACGCGGCCCTTGGCCGCAAACGCCTCGGCGAGCTCGTCGAGTTCGGCGTCGGTGGGATCGGTGTCCTCGTCGGGGATCGCGTAGTTGAGGAAGAGGTTGTCGCTGTCGGGGTCGAACCGGCAGACGAAGCGACCGACACGGGTGGACAGCCCGGAGCCGAGGATGTTGGCGCGGGCATGGTTCTGGATGTCGATATCCACGGTGGGATGGAGCCTTCCGCTCAAGAAAAGGTGTCAGAGAGAACGCCACCGGACGGACGCCGAAACGGCTCCGCTGGATGTTCGTGCCGGTGGCCTAGTGGCCGACCCGCATTCGAATGGCCTCACCTTGTCTTGAACGGGGTGCCGCGTGATCACGCGGCGGACGCGACGAGGTTAGCAGAGGGGCCGGGCGCGCGGCGAGCGCCTTTCCGCCCGTCGCGACCGTTGTCTAGCCAGAACCCAATACGACCCGATACGCTCCTAGCCCATGGACCCGGTACGCAATCCCTACGCGCCCGGGGCGGGGCAGCGGCCGCCGCAGCTCGCGGGGCGCGACCGGGAGCTGCGCGCCTTCGAGGTGGTCCTCGACCGTGTCGCGCGCGGCCGTCCCGAGCGCTCGCTGGTCCTCACCGGGCTGCGCGGGGTCGGCAAGACCGTCCTGCTCAACTCGCTGCGCAGTCAGGCGATCGCGAAGTTGTGGGGCACCGGGAAGATCGAGGCGCGTCCCGACCAGTCGCTGCGGCGGCCGCTGTCGGGAGCGCTGCACATGGCGGTCCGGGAGCTGGGCACGCGGCACCGCGCGCCCGAGCGCGTGGAGTCCTTCCTGTCGACGCTGAAGGCCTTCGCGCTCAAGAGCAATCCGGCCGGGGCTCGCCTGCGCGACCGCTGGGAGCCGGGCATCGACGCGCCGACGGGCAGCGGCCGGGCCGACTCCGGCGACATCGAGATCGACCTGGTGGAGTTGTTCACCGACGCCGCCGAGATCGCCGCCGACGTCGGGACGGGCCTGGCGATCTTCATCGACGAGATGCAGGACCTGTCCACTTCGGACGTCTCGGCGCTGTGCGCGGCCTGCCACGAGCTGTCCCAGGCCGGGACGCCGCTGATCGTGGTCGGCGCGGGGCTTCCCCACCTGCCGGCGGTCCTGTCGGCCTCGAAGTCGTACTCCGAGCGGTTGTTCACCTACATGCGCATCGACCGCCTCGGCGCCGACGACGCCGCGCACGCGCTGACGGCCCCCGCCGAAAAAGAAGGCGCGGTCTACGAGTCCGACGCCCTCGCCGCACTGTTCGGGCACTCCGGCGGCTACCCCTACTTCGTGCAGGCGTACGGGAAGGCGACCTGGGACCACGCCCCGGTCACGCCCATCACCGCCGAGGACGTGCGCGTGGCCGCCCCCGCCGCCGAGGCGGAGCTGGCCGTGGGATTCTTCGGTTCGCGCTACGAGCGCGCGACCCCCGCCGAGCGCGAGTACATGCGGGCGATGGCCGACCTCACCGAGGGCCCGGCGGGAGCGGTGAGCACCGCCGACGTCGCCAGAGTCCTGGGGCGCAAGCCCTCCAGCCTCTCCCCGGCCCGGGACGCGCTGATCAAGAAGGGCCTGATCTTCGCCGAGGAGCGCGGTGTCGTCGCCTTCACGGTCCCGCACTTCGACCGCTACCTGAGAGGCAGGGCATGAGCTACTACGACCAGCGCGCCCACGCTAGCCACACGAAGCCGAGCTGGATCTTCCTGGCCTTCGTGGCCCTCTTCCTGGGCACCGGCGTCGCGCTGTGGGCCGAGGCGACCGGCGACGTCCGCGGGATCGGGACCGGCCTGACGGTCTTCCTGTTCGTGCTGGCGGGCTGGGTCGTGTCGCTGTGCCTGCACGAGTTCGGGCACGCGCTGACGGCCTACAAGGGCGGCGACCACACGATTCCGGAGAAGGGCTACCTCACCCTCAACCCGCTGAAGTACACCCACGCGGTGCTCTCGATCGTGCTCCCGCTGGTCTTCGTGATCCTCGGCGGCATCGGTCTTCCCGGTGGCGCGGTGTGGGTCCAGCGCGGCCTGCTGCGCAGCAAGAAGATCGACTCCATCGTCTCGGCCATGGGCCCGGCCTCCAACGCCCTGTTCGCCGTGATCCTGGGCGTCCTGCTCGCCACCGGCGTTCTCGACAACGCCGGCATCGCCCTCCAGTCGGCCGTCGCCTATCTCTGCATGCTCCAGGTGACCGCCACGATCCTGAACCTGCTGCCGATCCCGGGCCTCGACGGCTACGGCATCATCGAGCCCTGGCTGCCGCCGGAGTACTCGCGCAACATCGCCAAGATCGCCCCCTTCGGGATCCTGCTGCTCTTCGTCCTGCTGCTGCACCCGGTGATCAACCGCTACTTCTTCGACTTCGTCTACTGGATCCTCGGCCTCCTCGGCGTCGACACGCTGCTGGTGGGCCTGGGCTCCAACCTGTTCCGGTTCTGGACGTGAGGGCGCGCCTTCCCTACGCCGCCGCTGCCGTGGCGACCGTCGCCGCCGGCCTCGGCGTCCGCTCCACATGGGACGGCGCGTTCGCCAAGTACGCCGGGTCGGCGCTGTACGCCCTGCTCATCTTCTGGCTGGTGCTGGTCGTCGCCCCGCGCACCCGGCCGCTCGTCGCGGCGGCGGCGGCCTGCGCCTTCAGCTGGGCCGTCGAGTTCTTCCAGCTCACCCCCATCCCCGGCGAACTCTCCTCGAACCCCGTGGCGCGCCTGGTCCTCGGCTCGACCTTCAACGCCCCCGACCTGCTCTGGTACGCCGTCGGCGCGCTCGCCGGGGCGGGCGTGGTCAGCCTCGCACGGCGGCAAGATCGCCGAACTACAGTTGCCGCCGATACCTGACCTCGGAAGGCACCCCACATGAGCACGAACGACACGGCCCGGGACGAACTGCTGCGAACCTGGCCCACATGGCGCGCCCAGCGCGACGCCGGCCTCAAGGGCCCGTACAGCGCGCTGAGCCTGGTCGCCCTGCACTGGCTGGAGGAGGGCGAGCCGTCGACCTTCGACGAGGTGCCCGGTACCTGGCTGGCCACCGCCGACCACGTCACCGTGACCGCGAAGGCCGCCGACGGGCTCACCCTGTCGGGGGCGCCGGTCGACGGTGAGACGGTGATCCCGCTGGTGAACACCACCTCGGACGAGACCCTGAAGTTCGGTGACGTGGTCGTCGAGGTCATCGACCGGGGCGGCTTCGCCTTCCGGGTCCGCGACCCGAAGTCGGCCGCGCTGACGGCGTTCACCGGCGTGCCGGCCTACGAGCCGCAGGCCCGCTGGATCGTCGACGCGGTGTTCGAGCCCTACGAGACCGCCCGCACCGTCGAGGTCGGCTCGGTCGTCGAGGGCTACACCTCGACCGGCACCGCGGCGGGGATCGTGCGCTTCGAGGTCGGCGGGCAGGAGCAGACGCTGACGGTCTTCGACGGCGGCGGGCTCTACACGCTGTTCCGCGACGCCACCAGCGGCGTGACGACCAGCGCCTCGGCCCGCTTCCTCGACATCGCCGCGCCCGGCGACGGCGGCCGAGTGCTGCTGGACTTCAACCGGGCGCGCAACCTGCCGTGCGCCTTCAACGACTACTCGACCTGCCCGGTGCCGCCCTACGAGAACCGGCTGGCCGTGGCCGTCGAGGCCGGCGAGAAGATCCCGGCGTAGATATGTCGACGGCCCCCACCGAGCGCTTGGTGGGGGCCGTCGATTTCCGGTCGTAAGACTTGAGGTGGGGTCACTTGCCGTAGTAGGCGGCGACGACCTCGCGGGCTGCGCCCTCGTGCTTGTCGTAGGCGTCGGGGAAGGCCGAGACCTGGACGGTCTGGGCGGCCTCGCCCATGCCGAGCTTCTCCCACTTGTGAACGCCCTTGAGGCCGTTGTAGAAGGAGAGCGCGGAGGTACGGGGGGTCATGATCTCCTTGACCGTTCCCCAGCTGCCCGAGGCGCGCTGCTGGAAGAGGCCGACGGAGTCGTGGTCGGAGCCGGTGCCCTCGTGGTCGTACTTGAGGGACTTCGGCACGACCGGGCTGGCCAGGTTGCGCAGGCCGCTCTCCTGCATCGCGGTCATCAGGGCGATGATCTGGGCGCGACCGGACAGCCCGGCCTCCTGACCGGCCTTGATGATCGTGATGGCGTTGCGCATCTGGGTCTTGGTCAGACCCGCGACGGGCTTGAGCTCGGTGGTCTTCTTCTTGGCGGGTTTCTTGGCCGGCTGGTCCGCGGGGGCCGGGGCCTCCGCGGCTGCGGCGGCTTCGGCGATGGCGCGGGCGGCGTCGACGTCGTTGGCGGCGGAAGCGGCCGAGGACGAGAATCCGAGAGCCGCGAGGGCCACAGCGCCGGTAAGCGCGAGCAGGCCGATGCGTCGTCCCAGGACCCGGTCGAGGCCGATGGCTGAGGGGTTGGTTTCGTTTCGCACCGGACCAACGTAAGGGGTGATTTCCCAGGTCAGCGGCTTGGCGATGAGCGGGCGAAATTCATGGTGAGTGGTGTGTGCCCGTACTCGGCCACCTGTCTGTTAGGCCGGTTTGGCGAGGTTCGTCCCCGCTCGTTTCCAGCCGTGGAGGTTTCTCTTCTTCTGCCCTCGGCCGGACGAATGGGGCGCGTCCGCCGGACGGATGACCGCCGCTGACCGGTGGTGCCTTTGTGACTCATTCCACAAACACTTGCCACCTTCTGGCGAGCCGGGGCTTGTCTGGTGGGTCTTGTGGGTGCGAGGCGGGAATCATCGTGGTTCTGGCAAGCCGTGGTGGCGGCCTAGTACCGGTGTTGTACTCGGCCGACGCGACGGCGCAGTCCAGGGACGCGATGAGCCCGCCGCAGCCCCGCAGTGACCCACCGGACAAGCCCTAGGTTCCGGGGGTGACCAGGCCGGCCTCGTAGGCGAAGACGACCGCCTGAGCGCGGTCGCGCAGCGCCAGTTTGGTCAGCACACGGCTCACGTGCGTCTTGACCGTCTGCTCGGCCAGCACGAGCTGAGCGGCGATCTCCTGGTTCGACAGACCGCGCGCGACCAGGCGCAACACGTCGGTCTCACGCGGGGTCAGCCCGTTGAGGACGTTGCGCTTGGCGGGGTCGGCCCGGCCGCGCCCGGTGTAGTCCTCGATCAGGCGCCGGGTCACCGACGGCGCCAGCAGCGCCTCCCCGGCCGCGACGATCCGCACGGCGCTGACCAGCTCGGCCGCCGGAGCGTCCTTGAGCAGGAAACCGCTCGCCCCCGCCCGCAGCGCCTCGAAGACGTAGTCGTCGAGGTCGAAGGTGGTCAGCATGAGCACCTTCGGCCGGTGCACGCCCCTGGGCACGTCCAGGATCCGGCGGGTGGCCTCCAGGCCGTCGAGCTTGGGCATGCGGATGTCCATGAGCACCACGTCGGGGTCGTGCAGGCGCGCGGCGGACACGCCGGCCAGCCCGTCGGGAGCGTCCCCGACGACCACGATGTCGGGCTGCGCGCGCAGGAGGGCGCCGAACCCCTCGCGCACCATCGCCTGGTCGTCGACGAGCAGGACCTTGATCATGGGACCTCTTTCGGGAACGGAATCGGACACGATCATGCCTCGCGCACCGGGAGCCGCGCGTCGACCAGGTAGCCGCCCGACGGCGTCGGCCCCGACTCCAGCGAACCCCCCAGGATCGTCGCGCGCTCACCCGCCCCCCGCAGCCCGTAACCGCTGCCCCCACCCGCCGAAGGACGCGTGCCCGGCCCGTTCTCGACGCGCACGCGCAGCGCCTCCCCGTCGGAGGTGATCTCGACCGTCGCCCGCGAGCCCGGCGCGTGCCGGGCCACGTTCGACAGCGCCTCCTGCACGATCCGGTAGGCCGAGACGCCCACGATCTGCGGCACCTCGCCGACCTCGTCGCCCACGCTCAGCTCCACCTCGGCCCCCGCGTGCCGCGCCGAGGCGACCAGGTCGGGCAGGTCGGAGATCTGCGGCTGCGGTGCCGTCGGAGGCGCGGCCGCCTCGTCGCTGCGCAGCACGCCCAGCAGCAGGCGCATCTCGGTGAGCGCCTCGCGGGCGGCGGCCGAGATCTCGGTGAACTCCGCCCGCGAGTCCTCGCCGACGTCGCTCAGCCGGTAGGGGGCGGTCTCGGCGCGCACGGCGATCATCGACATGTGGTGGGCGACGACGTCGTGCAGCTCACGCGCGATCCGCGCGCGCTCGGTGAGGATCCCGCCGCGCTCCTGCTCGGCCGCCAGCCGCTGGCCCAGCTTGAAGTTGCGCCCGATGACCGCGCCGACCAGGAAGGGAACGGTGAACAGCAGGCACATCGCCAGCACGTTGTCCCTGGCCGTGACCGTGGCCGAGAGCATGAACATGGTCAGCGCCCACATCGGCACCAGCAGCCACAGGCGCTGTCGCAGGGAGACCACGAAGGTGACCCACAGCAGGATGACCGGCTGGACCGGGTTCCACGGCCACGTAGGGGTCGAGCTGCCGGGAGCCTCGACGGTCAGCCCGAACCACAGCGCGCACACGATCGCGATCAGCCAGGCCGGCAGGCTCCAGCGGGAGACCAGGGCCAGCGGCACGACCAGGATCACCGCGTAGATCAGGGACCACATGTGGTCGTGGATCGGGTTGTAGGTCGCCGCGGCGATGAAGACCACGGCGGCCAGCATCGGGATGCGGCCGTAGTACCGCACGCGCTGCCAGAAGCCGGTCGGCTTGGGCAGCGGCGGGACCTCGGGGCGGGTCAGGCGGGCCGAGAGGGCGCGCAGCGGGTCGGAGACGGTCACGTTGCCGCAGCGTACGCGCGGGTCTCGGCCGTTGTCGTCATACCCGGGTAGGGGGTGGGCGCTCCGGCGGCCTGACTTGCAGGGGGAGGCTTGTCGGATACCGGAGCGCCCGATCGAGAGGTGGGGCGTCGTCGACCTGGGTGCAGACCCCCGTCGGACGTCCCCGCCCCCCTCCACGACCATCCTCGTACGGCCGCACCGGTTCACGCTGCCCCGAGGGCATGTACCGGACGAAAGTGCCGATACCGCTCGCCGGGTCCTGCGAGATGAACGGCGGCCACGGTGAAGTCTTCAAGCAATAGAGCCCGGCTCGTTCCAACCCGGACACCGGCATGGTGCAGGATCGAGGCCATGACCGACATCGGGACCCTGGTGCTCCTCCGCCACGGCGAGAGCGAGTGGAACGCGAAGAACCTGTTCACCGGCTGGGTGGACGTCGACCTGACGGCCAAGGGCGAGGGCGAGGCCCGCCGAGGCGGCACCCTCCTCGTCGAACACGGACTGCTTCCCGATGTCGTGCACACGTCCGTGCAGCGCCGCGCCATCCGCACCGCCGAACTCTCCCTGCACGCCGCCGACCGGCACTGGATCCCCGTGAAGCGGTCCTGGCGGCTCAACGAGCGCCACTACGGCGCGCTCCAGGGCAAGAACAAGGCCGAGACGCTCGCCCAGTACGGCGAGGAGCAGTTCATGCTGTGGCGCCGCTCCTACGACACGCCCCCGCCGCCCATCGACCCCGGCGACGAGTACTCCCAGAGCGGCGACCCGCGCTACGCCGACCTCCCGCCGGAGCTCGCGCCGCTGACCGAGTGCCTCAAGGACGTCGGCGTGCGGATGCTCCCCTACTGGTACGACGCGATCGTCCCCGACCTGCTGGCCGGCAAGACCGTGCTCGTCGCCGCGCACGGCAACAGCCTGCGCGCGCTGGTCAAGCACCTCGACGGGATCTCCGACGGCGACATCGCCGGGCTCAACATCCCCACCGGGATCCCGCTGCGCTACGACCTCGACGCGAACCTCAAGCCGGTCAACAGCGGCGGCACCTACCTCGACCCCGAGGCCGCCGCGACGGCGGCCGCGGCGGTAGCGGCGCAGGGGCGCAAGTAGCGAACGGCCGAGTGCACGCTGGCCGTGCGGTCAGCGTGCCTCCGGCCCTAATATCGGCGGCGTGAACACAGCGGAGCTGCTCTCGGTCGCGGCACTTGTCTGCGGCGCCCTCCTGGGCGCCGCCCTGGTGTACGTGCTGACGCATCGGAGCATGCGCCCCCGGCCTCCCGTCGCCCCGTCGAACGATGAGGAAGGAGGCCCCGCCATGACCGACATCCCAGGTGAGACCGTACTGGCCACCCTGCGCGCCGGCGTGGTGCTGCTCGGCGCCCGCGACGAGCTGCGCTACGCCAACAAGGCGGCCGCCGACCTCGGCGTCGTCGGCGACGGCCACCTCGACTCCTCCGTCCTGCGCGGGCTCGTCTCCCACGTGCGCCGCAGCGGCAAGAGCCGCGACGCCGAACTCGAACTGCCGCGCAAGGGCGGCGGCGAGGCGGTGTCGGTGCGCATCCGGGTGACCGCGCTGCCCGACGACAGCATCGTCATCGAGGCCGAGGACATCACCGAGCTGCACCGCGTCGAGCGCGTCCGCCGCGATTTCGTCGCCAACGTCAGCCACGAGCTCAAGACCCCCGTCGGGGCGATGCAACTGCTGGCCGAGGCGCTCCAGGACGCCGTCGACGACCCCGAGGCCGCCGCGCGCTTCACCTCGCGCATCCAGCACGAGTCGGCGCGAATGGCGCGGCTGGTCAGCGAGCTGCTCGAACTGTCGCGCGTGCAGGGCGCCGAGGCCACGCCCGAACCGGTCGACGTGGACGTCGACCGGATCATCCTCGACGCCCTCGACCGCGCCCGCACCGGCGCGGCCGCCAAGAACATCTTCCTCAACGTCGTCGGCGAGCGCGGGCTGGTCACCTACGGCAGCGAGTCGCAGCTGGCGACGGCGCTGGGGAATCTGATCGACAACGCGATCAACTACAGCCCGGTCGACACGACCGTGACGATCGAGACCGGCAACGGGGGCGCCGAGCTGACCGTCTCGGTCACCGACGAGGGCATCGGCATCGCCGAGGCCGACCTCGACCGCATCTTCGAACGCTTCTACCGGGCCGACCCGGCGCGCTCGCGGGCGACGGGTGGCACGGGTCTCGGCCTGGCGATCGTGAAGCATATTGCGGGGAATCATGGCGGTAGGGTTTATGTGAGCAGTACGCCCGGTACTGGGTCTACGTTCACCTTGTTGTTGCCCAGCCGTACCGTGCGATCCGCTGCCCTGGCACCGACGGAAGGTGAGATGTAGATGTCTTCGCAGGTCTGACGGCTGTCGTCGGACCTCGCTGCCGGGCTGAAGGGAAAGTCGTGACCCGCGTACTAGTCGTGGAGGACGAGGAGTCGTTCTCGGACGCTTTGTCGTACATGCTCCGCAAGGAAGGTTTCGAGGTCTCCGTGGCCGCCACGGGGCAGGCGGCGATCAGCGAGTACGAGCGCAACGGGGCCGATGTCGTACTGCTCGATCTGATGCTCCCGGAGAAGTCGGGCACCGAGGTGTGCCGTGAGCTGCGGGCCACCTCGTCGGTGCCGATCATCATGGTGACCGCGAGGGACAGCGAGATCGACAAGGTCGTCGGGCTGGAGATAGGCGCCGACGACTACGTGACCAAGCCCTACTCCCCGCGCGAGCTGGTCGCCCGCATCCGGGCGGTGCTGCGCCGGCACGCCGAGCCCACCGACCCGCTGGTGACGGTCCTGGAGGCCGGGCCGGTGCGGATGGACGTCGACCGGCACGTGGTGTCGGTCAAGGGCGACTCGGTGCCGATGCCGCTCAAGGAGTTCGAGCTGCTGGAGATGTTCCTGCGCAACGCCGGGCGGGTGCTGACGCGGGGGCAGCTCATCGACCGGGTGTGGGGCGCCGACTATGTGGGCGACACCAAGACCCTGGACGTGCACGTCAAGCGCCTGCGCTCGAAGGTCGAGATCGAGCCGGGCAAGCCGAAGCACCTGGTGACGGTGCGGGGGCTGGGGTACAAGTTCGAGCCTTAGAGGGCCGTGACGCCGGGGCGGGGGCCTTCGGCGGGCATGGACCGAAGAAGGGCCGCGGCGTGACGCCGCGGCCCTTCTTTGTCCACCGGCCCTGTGGAAAACCCTGTGGATTACCTGTGGACGGCTGTGGATAAGTCGTGGTGGTCTGTGGACGGGCTGTGGATTACTCGGTGTCGCCGGGGGCTTCGACGACCGTCGTGGTCTGAGCCTGAACCGAGAACGCCGACTCGCCGGGGGCCCGGTAACGGGTGCCGAGCACGTCGGAGGTCTCCGGGTCGATGATGATCTCGTAGCGCGACCCCTCCTCGCTGTCGAAGCCGACGGCGACGCCGGTCCGGTCGAGCACCTCGACGGTGCCCTCGGTGCGGGTCACGTTGTCGAGGGTCGCCATGGCCTCGAACACGGCGGTGCGCTGGTCCGGCGAGATGACCGCCGCGGCCGTGATGAGCAGGGACACGCCGTCCTTGAACAGCGAGTGCGGTTCGGCGTCGGGGTGCTCGGCGCGCAGGACCGCCAGCATGCCCTCGGCGTCGGTGGGCAGGGAGGCGAGGTAGTCGCGGGTCGGGGTGTTGATGGTCGGGCCGTGCTCGGCGAGGTAATCGGCGGTCTCGGCGCGCTCGGCCGCGAGGTCCTCCTTGGGGTTGGACGCGTCGGGAATCGTCTGCACGCCGTCCTCGACGAGCATCACCAGGTGCATGCCGAGGTCGATCTCGTGCCAGGCCTCGCGGACGTTCGGCTCCGCGTCGTCGCCGATGTAGCTGGTCTCGCGGACGTAGACGTAGTCGCCGGTCGAGTTCTCGGCGTGCGTGCTGCGGCCGGTGTTGTAGGCGGCGTAGCGCAGGATCTCCGGGGCGGTGGCGGTGTCGAGGTCGAAGGCGACCTGCCCGGGAGTCTCGGAGGGCGTCGTTCCCCGCTCGTCGTTGCCGACCGACCCGAGCGCCACCGCGCCCAGCGCGATCGCGGCCACGGCGGGCAGCGCGACGACGGCGATGCGGCGGGGGGTGAAGAAGGAGGTCTTGCGAGCGTTCATGGTCCTGCCCTTCGGGTTCTTCTCTGCCAGGAAGGTGGCGCGCACGGAGGCCAGGCGCCGGGGGGTCTGCTCGTCGAGTTCTTCGCGGAACGAGGCCACGAGCCGCAGGTCGTCGTTGTCGTGTTCGGTCATGGCGTGCTCCGGTCGAGTCTCTTGCGCAGGTGAGCGCGCGCCCTCGACAGCCGCGAGCGCACGGTCCCCTCGGGGATTCGCAGGGCGGCGGCGATCTCGGGGTAGGTCAGTTCGGCGACGGCGAACAGCAGCAGCACGTCGCGCTGGTTCGCCTTGAGGGACGCCATCGCGTCGGCGAGGCGCCGCGACATGCCCTGCGCCTCGACCCGGTCGAGGCTGCGGTCGGTGGTGTCGTGGGCGCCGAGCGGGTCGACGCCGGTCTTGGCGAGGGTCTTGTAGGCGCGGGCCTCGGTGCGGCGGTGCCGCCGCAGCATGTTGGTGCAGATGCCGTACAGCCAGGGCAGCGCGTCGGCGCGGGTCCGGTCGTAGCGGTGGCGGGTGGCGAAGGCCGTCAGGTAGGTCTGGGAGACCAGGTCGTCGGCGAGGTCGGGGCCGACGCGGCGCGCGCAGTAGCGGTGCAGGGCCGCGGCGTGCCGGTCGAACAGGACGGTGAAGCGTTCGGGTTCGCCGTGGACGAGCTCGGCGTCACCGAACGCGGGCCGGACCCGGTCGCGTGGTGAGCCGCGGGCGGCGAGTCCCGGTGTGTCGGCGTGAATGGTGGTCACGTCCTGTTCTTGCCCGGAGGCCGTGCGGGGGTTCCCGTTTTTTCGGGCCTCGCTCGCGCTCACAGCGCGGCGGCGGCCTCACCGACGGCCGTGCTCGCACGTTTGAGCAGGTCGCGCAGGGTTTCCCGCTCCTGCGGGGACAGGGCTGCGGCGATGGCGCGCTCGATCTTCACGGCCCGTTCGTCGGCGGCGGCCAGCGCGGCGCGGCCCTCGTCGGTGAGGCGGGCCTCCTTGATGTGGCGATGCCACTCGTGGGGGGTGCGCTCGACGAGGCCGTGTTCTTCGAGGTTGCGCAGGACGACGGTCATGGCCTGCGGGGTGACCAGGCAGGCGCGGGCGAGCGCGGCGGCCGACATGCCGGGGTTGCCGTCGAGGGTGAACAGGGCGGCGTACTGGGGCACGGTGAGGCCTGCCGCGCGGACGGCGGTGCTCTTGGCGGCCATCAGCTCCTGCTCGGCGCGTTTGATGTCGAGGCCGAGGCGTTCACCGGCGGGCATGCGCATCCGTTCAGCCTAGCCGAGTAGTCAAAGTATTGTGAACTATCAAAGCTTTGATAGTCTCGCCGCCATGACCGACTTCCTCGACCTCGACGGCATCCACACCGGCTTCGTCGCCGCGAACCGCTCGCGCGCCATCGCCGCGGGCGTCGACCCCTACGAGTACGACCGCGTCACCGCGGGTATCGGGCACATCCGCGAGTGGCCGGACGCCTTCATCGCCGCCGCGCGGGAGCGCTCGGCGCTGGGCGAGCGCGGATCGACGGCCTCGCGGGAGGAGGCCGCGCGGGCCGCCGCACTGCTGTTCCACTTCGCGACCGTGCTGCCCGACTCCGACGAGCGGCGGCGGACGCGGGCGGCCACGTCGGCGGCCGAGGCCCTGGCCCGCGCGCTGCCGTCGGCGGTGGCGGTCGCCGACGACCACCCGGAAGAGGGCTTCCGGGGGTACCTGCGACTGCCGCCCGCCGAGGCTCCCCCGCTGGTGATCCTGGTGCCGGGCATGAACTCCAGCGCCGTCGAGTTCGCCGGCGTTTCCGACGTGCTCCTCCGGCGCGGCCTCGCGGTGCTGGCGATCGACGGCCCCGGCCAGGGCGCGTGCCCCGGCCGCTGGCAGCCGAAGTTCGAGCGGGTGGTCGGGCGCGCGATCGACGCGCTGCCCGGCTTCGGGCCGGTCGGAATCTGGGCGATGAGCATGGGCGGCTGGCTCGGCGCCCGCGCCACCGCCCACGAACCGCGCGTCCGCGCGCTGGTCGCCGTCAGCGGTCCGGGGCAACTGCGGTGGGAGGAGTTCGTGCCCTACGTGAGCCAGACCTTCGTGCGCCGGACAGGCGGGGAGCCGGCCGCGCGGGGCTTCGCCGCCGGGGTCGACCTGGCGGCGGTGTCGGCGCGGATGGACCGGCCGGCGCGGATCGTCGAGGGCGGCCTCGACGTGATCCCGGGGGTGTCGAGCCTGGCCGGCTTGCCCGGCGAGCTGGTGCTCATCGAGGACGGCGGGCACCTCGTCGAGGAGCACCGCCACCTCTGGCTGCCGCAGGCCGCCGACTGGCTGGCTCAGACTCTCCAGTCGACGCCGGCGGCCCAGTCGTCGACACCGCGCCAGCCGACCTCGGGGTAGTCGCGGCGCAGGGCGGCGACGTCGACGTCCATGCCGGTCTCGGTGAAGTAGGCGAACATGGCCGCGAGGTCGGCGGAGTAGCGGGCGGTGACTTCGAGGGGGACCTCCTCGTAGTCGAGCTCGCGCCCCATGGCGGTGGCGATGGACGCGCCGATCTGGGCGGGCGTGCGCTCGTCGGAGGCGATGTCGACGCGGCGGCCGGCGAACTCCGCCCGGCGTTCGAGGACGAGTGCGGCGAAGGCGCCGATGTCGGCGGCACTGATGACGGCCAGCGGCCGGCCGGCGGGCATGGGAAGGGCGAAGACGCCGCTGCGCAGGCCCTCCATGCTCCAGCCGGAGGTCCAGTTGTCGAGGAAGGCGGCGGGGGCGATCACGGTCCAGTCGACGGCGAGCCCGCGCAGGTGCTTCTCGACGAGGTACTTGGTCTCGAAGTGGGGGATGCCGGTGGAGCGGTCGGCGTTGGCGGCGGAGGTGTAGACGACGTGGGCGACGCCGGCGGCCTGCGCGGCGTCGACGAGGGCCAAGGCCTGCCGGACCTCGGTGTCCAGGTCAGTGCCAAACGGCGTCGACATCGCGAACAGGCCGTCGGCGCCGGCGAGGGCGGCTTCGAGGCCGGCGGGGTCGTCGAAGTCGGCGCGGAGGACCTCGGCACCGAGTTCGCCGAGGGCGACGGCGGCCGGGGAGGCCGGCTCGCGGGTGAGGGCGCGGACCCGATGGCCTCGGGCGAGGAGGGCGCGGGCGGTGGCGCCACCCTGGGCGCCGGTGGCACCGCTGACGACGTGGATCGCGGGATAAGATGACTGTGTCATGCAGACAATCTACGACTGATTATCTGCGTCGCGCAAGCATTTCAATGGAGAACGACTGTGTCACGCAGCACTCAACTGACCGAGCTGGAGACCGCCTCGCGGGAGTACATGGCCTCGTACGTGCTGTTCAACCAGGCGGTCGCCGACCACCTGGGCATGCACCCGACCGACGTGCAGTGCCTCAACCTCATCACCGCCGAGCCCGAGCCGGTCACCACCGGCGCCATCGCCGAGATGACCGGCCTCACCAGCGGCTCGGCGACCAGGCTCGTCGACCGCCTGGTCAAGGCGGGGTACGTCGAACGGGTCCGCGACACCGCCGACCGCCGCCGCGTGCTCGTCCGCGTCGTGCCGGAGGCGGTGGACTCCTACGGGGCATTGTGGGCCCGGCTCGGGCCGGGGTGGCGCGAGGTCCTTGAGGAGAACACCGCCGAGGAGAAGGCCGTGCTGCTGCGGCACATGCGGCGGACGGTCGAGTTGTCACGCCGGCAGATCGCCGAACTGCGCGGCGAGGCCCCTGCCCACGAGCCCGGGAGATCGACGACCCGGGAGGCGTGACACGGGCCGCTAGGGTCGGCCACATACGCGGGCTCACACCGCGACAACCCCCGAAGGGCGGCGGGCATGGGCAGCTGGGTCGTGATCGTGGAGCACCACAGCGAGGGCCGCAACGATGACAGGGAGGTCCTCGGCGGCGCCGGGGGCACCCGGGAGCAGGCACTGGATACGCTCCGCAGCATCGTGCACACCTACCTGCCCAGGCCGCGGATCACCGAGAAGTGGCGCCAGGTCTACCGCCTCGCCGACCGCGAGTCCTACGTGGTGATCATCAGGGGCACCATGACGCAGTGGCACTGCACCCTGCGCGTCGCCGAGCTGGTCGCCGACTCCCGGGACCCCTCGGTGGCCTGGCGGGCGCAGGCCGAGGACGCCGGGCAGCCGCCCGCGCACCCGTAGTCAGACCCGCGACGGCTCCGCCACGACCTCCGCCTCGCGCAGCGCCGCGCTCGTGACGCGCGGCGCCAGGACGACGGCGGCCAGCGCGAGTCCGGCCGCCGCGATCACGAAGGCCTCCCGGAGGCCGAAGACCACGGCGAGGACCCCGCCGGTCAGGCCTCCGACGGGCACGACGCCGAGGACCACCAGCCGGTAGGCGGCCGTCACGCGGCCGAGCAGCGCGTCGGGGACGACCGCCTGGCGCAGCGTGGAGACCACGATCTGACTGCAAGCGGTGGTGACGGCGGCCAGAAACATCCCGGCGAGCGCCACGACCACGTTGGCGGTCAGTCCCAGCACCGCGAAGCTCGCCGCCGGTCCGAGGGCCGCCGCCCACAGCACCGGTCCGCCGCCGATCAGCGGAATGACCTTCTCGGCGATCAGCGAGCCGAGGACCGCGCCGGCGGCCGGGACGGCGATGAACAGGCCGTAGGCGGCCGCGGGAACGCCGAGGGGTCCGGTGGCCAGCAGGACGAGGATCGCGCCGGTCGCGGTGCCGAAGAGGTTGATCGCCGCCGAGATGAAGGCGACGCGGCGCAGCAGGTGGTGGGTCCAGAAGTGGCGCCAGCCCGCCTTGATGTCGGACAGCATGGAAGTGGGGGAATCGCCGGCCGCGCTCTCCTCGGCCGCCGTCGGCAGCAGTCGCGGGAGCAGCAGCGCGGCGAGGGCGGCGACGGCGAAGAGTCCCGCGCTGCCGAAGAAGGCCAGGGTCGCGGCGATCGCGACCAGGAACGAGCCGATCGGCGGGCCGACGAAGGTGTTGATCACCGACTGGGTGGCGAAGAGCCTGCCGTTGGCGCGTTCGAGGTTGCGGCGGGGCACGATGCGCGGCGGCACGGTGAGGGCGGCGTTGTCGACGAGGGTCTCGGCGGTTCCGGCGACGAAGACGGCCGCGTAGAGCAGCCCGACGCTCTCCCAGCCCAGCGCCACGGCGGTCGCCAGGAGCGCGAATCCGGCGCCGCGCAGGAGGTTTCCGGCGACCAGGACGCGCCGGCGGTCCATGCGGTCGGTGAGGGCTCCCGCGGGGAGGGTGAACAGCAACCAGGGCGAGAACTGCACGACCGTCATGCCCGCCACGGCCAGGGGGTCGCGGGTCAGCGAGGCCAGCAGGAGCGGCGCCGCTGCGGCCAGGATCCCGTCGGCGGCGTTCGAGGCCCCCTGGGAGGTCCACAGCGCGCCGAATGCGGAGAGTTTCCTCATCGCCTAACCCCTTAGACCGTTATTGACCGTTAGGGTCGGTACGCTAACATGCAAAGGTGCCGAAAGGAATTAGGGTGGCCGCGCTTCCCGACATCGCGATCTCGCGCATCGGCGGGGACCTCGCCGTCGACTTCCTCAACACCGTCGACTGGCGCTTCGACCCTTCGCGCCGCAACGAACGGCTGCCGGACTATCCGCACATGCTCGCGTGGATGAAGGGCGCCGGGCTTCTTCCCCACGAGCAGGCGAAGGCCCTGGCCGAGCAGGCCGCCGAGCGGCCCGAACTCGCCGAGACTGAGCACACGCTGGTGGTGGAGCTGCGCGACGACACCTACGACGCGCTCAACGAGGGCGGGTCGCCCGCGGTGCTCCAGGACCGCCTGCTCGACGCGCACGCTGCGGGCCGGCTCGACCGGGAGCCCGGCGGGTCGTGGCGGTGGGTCCCGGCGGCGCTCGACCTCGCCGCGCCGCGTCACCTGCTGGCGTGGGAGTTCGCGCGACTGCTGACCTCCGACGAGGTCGTGCGCTTCCACCGCTGCGAGGACCGCGACTGCGGGTGGGTCTTCCTCGACACCTCCCGGCAGCACAACCGGCGCTGGTGCAGCGCCGCCGACTGCGGCAACCGCAACCGGGTGCGCGCGCACTACGAGCGGTCGAAGTCCGCCTGACCTCGGCCGAGGTCAGGCGGGAAACCTCAGGCCGGGTACTCCGCGTCGCCCGGGATCGTCATGCGCGGCGGGTCGACGTCGAGCAGCACGCGCGGCAGGATCGGCGCCAGGTCGCGGGTCAGCGCCGCCGTCAGCACCGAGGCGGTGGAGGGGTGTCCGGCGAGCTCGTCGAGGGTGACCGCGGTCGGCGGCAGCATCATCTCGCGGTGGCGGTCCAGCGCGAGCTCCGGCGAGACCCAGGTCGTGCGGTCGGCCTCGCTGCCGAGGTTGGCCGGCTCCTGCCCGCCGGGCAGGGCGGCGACGTAGAACCAGGTGTCGTAGCGGCGCGGCTCGAACTCCGGGGTCACCCAGCGCGACCAGGCGCGCAGGTCGACGCCGACGACACCGGTCTCCTCCGCCAGCTCGCGCGCGGCCGTCGCGGCGATGTCGGCGTCGGCCGCCTCGGCGGCTCCGCCGGGGAAGGCGTAGAGGCCGCCGGCGAAGGCCATCGTCGCCGAGCGCCGGATCATGAAGACCTCGACGCCCTCGTCGGCGTCGCGCAGCAGCAGGACCGTGGCGGCCTTGCGCGGCTCGACGGGCGCGGTCTCGGCGGCGTAGAAGTCGCGGGCGTGCTCGGCGAAGGCCGGCGGCAGCGCCCGGACGTCGCCGCGCGAGCCGGTGGGCAGGTCAGTCAACGCGCACCGCCACCGCGATCCCCTGACCGACACCGATGCAGGCCGCCGCGATGCCGACGCCCCCACCTCGGCGGCGCAGCTGCGCGCACAGGTCGATGATCACGCGAACGGCGGAGGCCCCCAAGGGGTGGCCGTAGGCGATCGCGCCGCCGTCGACGTTGACCTCGTCCGCGTCGAGTTCGGGCAGCAGCGCCAGGTTCGACAGGACCATCGCGGCGAAGGCCTCGTTGATCTCCCAGGCGTGCACGTCGGCGAAGGAGAGGCCCAGACGTGCAAGGAGCTTGCGGATGGCGTCGGCGGGCGCGATCGAGAAGCGCTCGGGGGCGATGCCCACCGTCGCCGAGCCGATGATGCGGCCCATGGAGCCCTCCGCGCGCGGCCCGATGAGCACGGCGGCGGCGCCGTCGTTGATGGGCGAGGAGTTGCCCGCGGTGACCGCGCCGTCGGCGCTGAAGGAGGACTTCAGCGAGGCGAGCTTGGCGAGCGAGGTGTCGCCGCGGATGCTCTCGTCGCGGCGGACCCCGTTGACCTCCATGACGTAGGGCGTGTGCAGGCCCTTGTTCCAGGCGGCCGCGGCGAGGCGGTGGCTGCGCAGCGCCCACTCGTCCTGCGCCGCGCGCTCGATGCCCAGTTCGGCGGCGACGTTCTCCGCGCAGGCGCCCAGCGACTGCGTCCACTCGCCGGGGAACTCGGGGTTGACCATGCGCCAGCCGAGGTGCGTCGGGTACATCTCCATCGCCCGGGGCAGTGCCTCGTCGGGCTTGGGAATGACGAAGGGCGCGCGGCTCATGCTCTCGACGCCGCCGGCGACCACGTAGCGGGCATCGCCGGTGGCGACCATGCGCGCGCCCTGCACGAGGGCCTCGCCGCCGGACGCGCACAGGCGGTTGATCGTCACGCCGGGGACGGTGACCGGCAGCCCGGACAGCAGGGCGGCCATCCGCGCGACGTTGCGGTTGTCCTCGCCGGCGCCGTTGGCGTCGCCGAGCAGCACGTCGTCCACTTCGGACGGATCCACGTCGGGGTTGCGCGCCATCAGCTCGGCGATGGGCAGGGCGGCCAGGTCGTCGGTGCGCACGGTCGACAGTCCGCCCCGGAACCGGCCGAAGGGCGTGCGTACCGCGTCGATGAGGTAAGCGTCCACGCCGTGACCCTATCGGTCCGGGACGCGCGGCGGGAGTGGCGACGGTCTCAGCCCAGGTCGGCCCGCGATGCGTCAGTACGGTTCGAGGACCGCCCCGTTCGAGCCGTCGATGACCATCCGCCGCCCGACGAAATCGACGAGGTCGACGGGCAGGAGGGTGACGAAGGGGCCCTGCTCGAAGGCCGCTCCCACGCACTCGGTCTCGCTGCGCGGCCGCCAGGCCGGGACCGGCTCGCCGGGCGGGACCAGGCACTCGACGTAGGCGGTCACGGTGACCCGCTCGTCGGACCGGCCGACGGTGAAGTGGGTCGGGCGGTAGATGGAAGGGCGTGTCAACTCGCGAGCTGGTCGAGGTACCGCAGGATCACGCCCTCGCGCAGCGCCCACGGGCAGATGTCGAGTTCGCGCACGCCGAGCCGCCACATCGCCGTCTCGGCGACGATCGCGCCGGCCATCAGCTGGTGGGCGCGGCGAGGGCTGACGCCGTCGAGCTCGGCGAGCGCCGAGGCGGGCAGGCGGCGCACGAAGCCGAGCGTCTGGTGCAGGCCGGTCAGGGTCAGCGAGCGGGGTGCGCGCAGGCCGGCCGCCGAGGGCGCGGCGCCCGACAGGCGGGCCAGGGTCCGGAAGGTCTTCGAGGTGGCCGCGACGCGGTCGAAGGGGCCGAGTTTGGCGACGCGGGCGGCGGCGTCGTTGAGGGACTCGGTGACGTAGTCGGTGAGGGACTCGACGCTCTTGGAGGTGGGCGGGTCCTCGCGCAGCCAGTCGCGGGTGAGGCGCCCGGCGCCCAGGGGCATGGAGAGGGCGATCTCGGGCAGCTCGTCGACGCCGGCGGCCACTTCGAGGGAGCCGCCGCCGATGTCGAGGACCAGGAGTTTCCCGGCCGACCACCCGAACCAGCGGCGCACGGCGAGGAAGGTGAGGCGGGCCTCGTCGTCGCCGGCCAGGACCTGTAGTTCGACGCCGGTCTCGTTGTGGACGCGCGCGAGGACCTCCTCGCCGTTGGTGGCGTCGCGCACGGCGGAGGTCGCCAGGGTGATGAGGCCCTCGGTGCCCATGTTCTGGGCGGAGCGCTGGGCCTTGTCGATGGCGCGGATGAGCTCGTCGACGGCCGTGGCCTCGATGTTCCCGTCGCCGTCGAGGCGCTCTGCCAGGCGCAACGCCTCTTTCTCGGAGTGCAGGGGCCACGGGTGGGCGCCGCGATGCGCGTCCACCACGAGCAGGTGGACGGTGTTGGATCCCACGTCGAGCACACCGAGCCTCATGGCGCCACGCTACCGGCTGACGGCATTGCCCTTGCGCAGCACGTACGCTTGAGCGGTGACACTTGCGGACAATCCGCGTAAGAACGAGGTGGCCCTCGACTTCCCGCGTGAGTGGATCGAGTTCCTCGATCCCGACGACCCGGAAATCCTCATCCGCGCCGACCTGACCTGGTTGCTGTCGGGCTGGTCGTGCATCTTCGGTGGAGGCTGCCACGGCATCAACGCCGGCCGCGCCGCCGACGGCTGCTGCACGCACGGCGCCTTCTTCACCGACACCGACGACGTCAAGCGCGTGCGCAAGGCCGCGGCGAGGCTGACGCCCGAGACCTGGCAGCACTACCGGCCGAGGTTCAAGGACGCGACCGAGACCGACGAGCTCGACAACGAGGAAGGCGAGCCCGAACCGGCGCTGCGCACCGCGACCGTCGACGGGGCCTGCATCTTCCACAACCGCCTGGGCTTCGACGGCGGTTTCGGATGCGCGCTGCACGCCCAGGCGCTCCGCGACGGGGTTCACCCGCTGGAGTACAAGCCGGACGTGTGCTGGCAGTTGCCGATCAAGCGCGACTACGACAAGGTCCGGCACGCCGACGGGACCGAGAAGCAGGTCGTGATCATCACCGAGTTCGACCGGCGCGGCTGGGGCGAAGGCGGGCACGACCTGCACTGGTGGTGCACGTCGGCGCCGGAGGCGCACACGAGCAAGGTGGCGCTGTACGAGTCGTACGCGGCGGAGCTGGCCGAGCTGATCGGCAAGCCCGCCTACGAGCGGCTGGTGGAGTTGTGCCAGGCCAGACGCAAGTCGGGGCTGATCGCGATCCACCCGGCGACGGCGCGCAACGAGCCGAACGGGCTGTAGGACGTCTCGACCGCACCGCCCAGGGGCCGCCCCTGGGCGGGCTTCGCCGTGCCCTGCGCTTGCTTCCCGGGCGGCATCCGCTTAGGCTGAGCCTGCTTCAAAAACAGGAAGCACTCACTTGATTTAAGTTAAGCAGGGAGTTCGCGATGACCAAGCCCGTCTACACCGCGCTCGCGCACGTCGAAGGAGGCCGCGACGGCGGCCGCGGCACCACCCCCGGCGGTGAACTGGACGTACGCCTGGCGATGCCCAAGGAACTCGGCGGGGACGGTGACGGCGTCAATCCCGAGCAGCTGTTCGCCGTCGGCTGGGCCGCCTGCTTCGAGGCCGTGCTCGGGCTCGTCGGGAAGAAGGAAGGCGTGGAGGCCGCCGACGCGGTCATCGACGCCCGCGTGAGCCTCGTGCCCGCCGGCGGCGGACGCTTCGAACTCGGCGCCGCCCTCGACGTCACCCTCCCGTCGATCCCCGACGCCGCCGAGGCCGAGAAGCTCGTGCGCACCGCCCACCAGCTGTGCCCCTACTCGAACGCCACGCGCGGGAACATCGCCGTCGCCCTCAGCGTCAACGGGGTCGAGCTGAGCTGACGCGTTCGCGCGGCTGCGGCCAGTCGAACAGCGAGACCAGCACGTCGAGGAGGCCGCGATCACCGGCAACGGTGGCGCGGCCCTCCCTCTCGGCGTCGGCGAAGGACACGCCGCCCAGCAGCAGCGCCTTGAAGGTGTCGCCGTCGGCGGCGGTGAGGACGACGTCGGGGCGCTGCGCGGGGCCGTGCACCGTCTCCACCGACCGGTCTTCCACGCGCGCGTGGAAGACCTCGTCGGCGACCCGGAACTCGTAGACGCCGGCCACGCCCTCGGCCGCGTCGGGGACGAACGCCGACCGCATCGCCAGCACCGCCCACCCCGCCCGGTAGACCTCCCCCTCGGCCCGGGGCCCCAACGCCCACGTCATGCCCCAGTCGGCCAACGCGAGGACCGCGGGACCGAGGGCATGGCCCGCCTCGGTGAGCGCGTACGCGGGCGTGTTGGCGGGCGCGGGAAGCGTCACGGGGGCGACGACGCCCTCCTCGGTCAGGTACTTGAGACGCGCCGCGAGCAGGCCGGTGCCCATGCCGGGAAGGTTCGCCTGGAGGTCGCCGAAGCGCCGAGGCCCGGTCAGGAGCTCCCGGACGAGCAGGAGGGTCCAGCGCTCGCCGACGATGTCGAGGGCGTGGGCGGTGGCGCAGTACTGGTTGTAGGAGCGACGGCTCATGGTTCGGATTCTAGAGCGGGGGGTGTGGGTTTTTGAAGTGGGCGGCGGGTACCGGATGCTCATTTCGGGGTGGCGGAATTCCTCGCCCTCGACGAAGCGAAAATCTTCAGCGGTCACGGTAGACATTGGTTTTGGAGCGTGTTAGATTTCCTCTCGTTGAAGCGCGAGAGAGTCCATGCGGGGCAGCAGAGACTAGTTGCCCGTTAAGTATGAACTGGCAGGTCAGGCTGGTCGAAGCCAGGAAATCAAGAGGGCTTCGAACGATGGCGCTGCCGACGGCCACGACCGGTGGCCGTGGAAGTGAAAGTCGAACGACACGTACCACGGCAAGTGTGAGTCGCACGTGCCGGTTGAGATCGCAGGGTCACGCGCGTCAGAGCCGAGTTCGAGATGAGGGCTCTGGCGGTGGCCGAAGGGGTGGCGTACTTCCAGGCCGCTCGTCAGAAAGCAGAAGGACCAGTTCGTGTACAGGCCGGGGATATCGGACCGATGAGTTCCTCCGGACCAGGCCAAGGCGGTCAGCGAGTAGGGCCGCGGTGTTTTCGGTAAGTCATGGGAAAGGAGTTCCAACGCCGTCGTCAGATCGCCCGCGCTCGCTTGAGATATCGGCGCGCGGACACCGGGGTTCCACGGGTACGAACGTGGTCCACGGTCACGACTACGCGATCGCGCCCCACCGTTTCACGGTCGGCGCGCACGATGACACCGGTCGGTATCCACCGGTAGATGGTGTTGAACGATTCCGGGCCCCGGCGCGCTGCGCGCCGGGGCCCCTCGCCGCGTTCGGAAGGTTCTATGGGACAACCAGCACACATGACGCCCCCGGGCGCCGGCACGACCGACAAACTCGATGACGACGACTACCCCGCCTACTCGATGGGCCGGGCCGCCGAGCTAGCCGGCGTCACCCAGGCGTTCCTTCGCAGTCTGGGCGGCGCCGACCTCATTTCGCCACAGCGTTCCAGCGGCGGGCACCGCAGCTACTCCCGCTACCAACTACGCCTGGCCCGACGAGCCCGCGAACTCGTCGACCGCGGCACTCCGCTCGAAGCGGCCTGCCGGATCATCATCCTCGAAGACCAGCTCACCGAGGCCCAGCGCATCAACACCGAGCGCGAAGCCGGCACCCCCTGAACCGCAGGACTTCGCGCGGCCCGGCGAAGCCCGCCACGGACGCGACCGTTCGGCCTTCACCCCATCCCCGGCACACCCGCCTCGTCCAGCAGCCGGTGCATCACCGCCACCGGCACCCCCGGATTCGACGCCGCCGCCGTCGCCACCTCGGCGTCGGGGTCCCCCAGCAGCTCCAGCGCCCGCTCGACCCCCAACCCCGCATGCGCGGCGGCCGCGCCCCTCACCCCCGCGTCCTCATCGCGACTCAGCCGGTCCACCACCGCATCCGGCACCTCCGGGTCCAGCAGCGCCAGCATCGCCTCCTCGGGGTCGGGTGAGCCACCGAAGCGCGCGGCGAGCCCGGCCCGCGGGAAGCTCGCCTTCCGCAGCAGGGCCCCGCGCGTGACGACCCGCGCCTCCAGGAACGTGCTCAGCAGCAGCTCGCCCGGCACGTCCGGATGGTTCTCGCACAGCAGCAGCCGCACGACGGGGTCGGCGTCGGCGGCGAGCGCGGCGGCCACGTCGGACGGCAGGTGCGGTGAACAGGCGGCGGCCCGGCGCAGGCCGATGTGCGCCGAAGCCGCGCAGGCCCGCATGAGCTCGGGGTCGGCGAACCCGCGCACGACCCAGCCGGGCGAATGGAGCCGGTCGAAGGGACGGACCCGCACGTCGACGGCCATGCGTCGCGACTCGCTCAGCTCCGGCCGCATCGAGACCGCGAGCCGGACGTGCCGGGACGGGTCCGCCGCGAGGCGTTCGACCAGGTGCTCCGGGAGGCTCGGGTTGGCGGCGACGGCGGCGCGCGTCCACTCGCCGTCGTCGGCGGCGAGGAGTTCGGCGGTCGCGGGGTGCAGCATCCCGTCGTCGATGGCCTTCGCGCGGACGAGCATCGGGCCTTCGAGCAGCAGGTCGCTGAAGTCGGGGTTGCGGCCGCAGGCCTTGGGCATCGCGGCGCGCCGGACGCCCTCGTCTCCGTCGGCGAGCAGGCGCTCGACGACGGCCTCGGGCGGGTCGGGCCACGCCGAGATCGCGGCGGCCCGGACTTCCGCAACGGGGTCGGCGGCGAGGGTCTCCCGCAGCCCGGCGCCGATCGGCGACTCTCCCGCGACCGCCGAGCGGACCCGCGCCACCGGGTCGGCGGCCAGCCGCTCGTAGACCGCCGCCGGCAGATCCTCGACCGGCTCGCGAAACGGCTGCGGCCCGGCGGCGAGGAACGCTCGCACGCGAGCCGACGGATCGTCGACAAGGCGCGCGCGTTGCGCCGCCGGGACGTACCAGCCCTCGGCGAGGTGCACGCGCACGTCGGTGTCGGGGTGCGCGACCATCGCGTCGTACACCGCCTCCGGCAAGGGCGCCCGGCGGTGGAACAGCCACCACCAGGACCCCCGCGCCGCCTCCGGAAGCAGCAGCCGCAACAGCACCTCCGCCGGCGCCGCCGGGTTCACCGCCACTCCCCGCACGTCCACCCCCGCACACGAACGAACCCCGGAGCCTTCGCCCCGGGGTCCGCGAAACCTGAAAAACCCTTACGCCGACAGCAGGTCGTGCCGGATCACGTTCTGGTCCCGGGCCGGCCCGACACCGATCACCGAGATGCGCGCCTTGCACAGCTCCTCAAGGCGCTCGACGTAGGACTGCGCGTTCTTCGGCAGGTCCTCGAAGCGGCGGCACTCCGAGACGTCCTCCCACCAGCCGTCGTGGAACTCGTACAGCGGCGTGGCGTGGTGCAGCGCGGTCTGCGTCATCGGCATCTCGTCGTGGCGCTCGCCGTCGATGTCGTAGCCGATGCAGATCGGCACCTTGTCCAGCGACGACAGCACGTCGAGCTTCGTCAGGAACAGGTCGGTGATGCCGTTGACGCGCACGGCGTAGCGGCCGATCACCGCGTCGAACCAACCGCAGCGGCGTTCGCGGCCGGTGGTGGTGCCGTACTCGCCGCCGACCTTGAGCAGGTGCATGCCGTTGTCGTCGAACAGCTCGGTCGGGAAGGGGCCGGAGCCGACACGGGTGGTGTAGGCCTTGATGACGCCGATGACCCGGTCGATGCGCGTCGGGGGGATCCCCGCGCCGACGCACGCGCCGCCCGTGGTCGGGTTCGACGACGTCACGAACGGGTAGGTGCCGTGGTCGACGTCGAGGAGAGTCGCCTGCGCGCCCTCCAGCAGCACGTAGTCGCCACGGGTCAGGGCCTCGTCGAGGAGGAGACGCGTGTCGGTGATGAAGGGGATGAGCCTCTCGGCGTACCCCATGTACTCCTCGACGACCGCGTCGATGTCGATCTTCTTGCGGTTGTAGACCTTGACCAGGACCTGGTTCTTCTCCCGCAGCGCCAGTTCGAGCTTCTGCCGGAAGATCTTCGGGTCGAGGAGGTCCTGCACGCGGATTCCGACGCGGCCGACCTTGTCGCCGTACGTCGGGCCGATCCCGCGCCCGGTGGTCCCGATCCGCGCCGATCCGAGGTAGCGCTCGACGACGCGGTCGAGGGCCCGGTGGTGCGGCATGATCAGGTGGGCGTCGGCCGAGATCTTGAGCTGGGAGACGTCCACGCCGCGCGCGGCGAGCCCGTCGAGTTCGTGCAGCAGCACCTTGGGGTCGATGACCACGCCGTTGCCGATGACCGGAACGCACCCGGCCGTGAGGATGCCCGTCGGCGTCAGGTGCAGGGCGTACTTCTCCCCGTCGGGGGTGACCACCGTGTGACCGGCGTTGTTGCCGCCCTGGTAGCGGACCGTGTAGTGCATCCGCTCGCCGAGCAGGTCGGTGACCTTACCTTTGCCCTCATCGCCCCACTGGGTCCCGACGAGCACGATCGCTGGCATCTCTTCGCCTTCCCGGGTGACACCCGATTACCGACCAAGGGTAATGGGGTGGCTGATCAGGCCGTCACCTGGGCGGTGTGACCAGGGCGGTCCCTCAACGATACGGACCCGGCACTGTGCACACGGGATGATCTGCGCCACGGGCTGGTAGACATGGTTCGTGCCCCACACCCCCATCGAGGCCTACGACGCATGGCTGCGCGGGCGTTTCGCCGAGGCGAACACCCTCCTCGAAGAGGCCTACTTCGCCGAACGCGCCGAGATCCTCGGCGGTCCGCGGCTCGACAAGGTCAAGCAGGAGATCCTGCTCGAAGGCGTTTCGCTGATCGACCGGATCAGCGACCTGCCCACCGCGACCGCCGACCGCTACCGCCTCCTGGGCCTGGTCGGCTTCCACCTCGCCGCCTGCCGCCGCCACGAGACCGGCGACGCCTCCACGCTGGCGCCGGCATGGACTCTGGCGCGCCTGCTCGGCTCGACGCTGGGAGTGGCGCCGCGCTTCGTGTTCTCGCACCAGTCGCTGTACAACACGGCCGTCGACGGCGAGTTCATCACCTTCACGACGCTGCCCGACGAGGCCGCGTTCATCCGCTACAACACCCTCGGGGTGCTCGCCTACCAGCGCGCGGCCGAGGCGCTGCGGCCGATCGCGTCGATGGGCGTGTCGAACCCGTCGGCGGCGTACCTGTTCGACAGCGCCGCCGCCGCCCTCGGCGACGTGCTGGCCTTCAACCGCGCGCTGGCCGAGGACCTCGACACCGAGCGCTTCTTCTACAACATCCGGCCCTACTTCAAGCCCCACCGGGTCGGCGGGATGGAGTTTCGGGGCGTCAACGCCGGCGACTTCTCCGGCGTCAACGAGATCGACCTGCTGCTGGGCCTGGTCGGCCCCCGCGACCCGTTCTACCTGCACCTCATGGCCGAGAAGGACGCCTACCTGCCGCCCGGCGACGCCGAGGCGACCCGCCGGGCGATCGCCCTTGCCGACGGCCCCGGTTCGCTGCTGACGCGTCTGCTCGCCGAGGTCGGCGACGGCCCGGCCACCGGGTCGCTGAAGGCCAACGCCGAGGCGTTCCTCGCCGTCTGCCGCGCCCACGGCGCCGCCTACACGTTCCACCACCACCGTCTGGTGCTGCCGTTCCTGGTCGCGCCCGCCACCCAGGCGCCGCCCGAGCGAATGAGCACCATGTCGGCCAGCGGGCCACCCCTCGACGTGGTCGTGGCGCACCTGTCGCACCTGAGCGACCTGCGCGCCGCCCGCGACCGGCCGGGAACGGCGAAGGCCCGGCTCGACCGGTTGCGCGAACTGGTCGGATAGCGCATCACCGGCCGGCGGGAAGCAGGTCGCGGGAATTCGCCGGACGCGGCCGCCGACGCCTTAGCGTCGACGAAGTGCCCGGCTGTCGGGCCCGAAGGAGGCCCGGCATGCGGCGTTTTCCGCGGACGGTCATGCTCGCCGTCCTGACCACCGGGCTGGTCTTCGCCACGACCCCGACCGCCGGCGCGGCCCCGGTCGCGAAGCCGCCGCGAGTGCCGCTCGGCACGGGAAGCCCGGCGCTGGAGGCGCAGCGGGCGAAGCTGGCGGAGGTGGCGGGGGTGCCTTTGGAGTCGGCGCTGTGCTGGGCGACGAACACATGATGCTCTGCGCGAACGTCCTGCCCGCCGACGTGGGCTGGTCATCGATGTTCATCACCTCGATCTCCCCCGACGACTACTCCGACGTCCTCGAGATCGCGATGCCCTACATCGATGACAGCGTGGTCTCGGCCGAGCTGGGCTACGCCGGCGGCAGCTACGGGATGCTGCGGGCGCGGGCGAGCACGGTCGGCCCGTGGGAGCAGTTCCAGTACGTCTGGGGCGGTGGGGTGGGCGGCGCCTAGTGGCCCGCGCGACCACCCGGCCACCCTCCCCGGCCCTCTGCCGTGGGCGGGCATACCCTCACCCCGTGGACGTTGTACTGCTCAGCCTCGCCGACGGCGCCCCGAGCTGCGGCCCGCGGACCCAGGTCCTGGCCTGCTCCGACGCGCTCAAGAACGGCGACGCGACCGTCCGGCTCGAAGAGGCCGTCGACGACGCCGGCATCGACGCGATCCTGGAGGAGACGGCCGCCTCGGGCGCCGCGCTCGTCCTGGCCGCCGACACCGACGCGCAGGTCCGCGCGATCTGGCGCCGGGCCGTGAAGATCCTCGCCCCGCCGCCCAGCAAGCGCCCCGACGACATGCCCGCCGGCCGCACCGTCCCCGACCTGCCGACGCTGGGGATCCTCCCCCTCGCGCAGGCCCCCGACCTCGTCGCCGCACTCGGCCTGCCCACGTCGCCCGCCGACGTCGCCGCGGCCGTCCTGGGTGGACGGACCCGCCGCATCGACCTGCTCCGCCACGACGGCGGCTCGGCGACCGTCCACGGTGTACGCCTCGGCGGCGGCGACACGCCGTGGTTCGGCAAGATCGCCGTCGACGACCTGATCCTCGCCGACGGAACCCAGCGCATCCTCACCTGCGTCGTGGCCAACGCCTCCGGCTACGCCAGCGTCGACGGCCTTCCCCTGACCGACCCGGACCCCGCCGACGGCGCCCTCGACGTCGCCGTCGCCGTGCCCGTCGTCAAGCGCGGCCTGATCCGCCGCAAGATCAGGATCGAGGTGCGACGCGCCCGGGGTCGCGCGGTCGCGATCACGCCCGGATCCGAGGTCCCCTACATCGACGACGGCGTCGTGGGCACCCTCGCACGCAAGAGAACGTGGTGGAACGAACGCGAAGCGGCGGCCGTTTACGTCACGTGACGATCTCAGTCCGGGCCGTCCGGTGTCGGCACTGGACTTGATGCGCAACAATCGGCAGGTACCAGCCACTCTTTCCCGAGGAGCGCCCGGTGGACAGGCCGCACACCGAGCACGAGACCGCATCCCACCAGCCAGCGCCCGCGCACGCGCCGGCCGACGAAGCCGAGATCGAGGAGGGCACCACCGTCCAGTGGTCCCCGTTCGGTCCGCCGGCGGGCGGCCCGCCGGCCGGTCAACGGCCACCGGCGCACCAGGGAAACCCGCACGGTGTCGCCCAGGTCCCCCAGCACAACGGCGCCCACCCGGCCCTCGACGAGCCGACCGGGCAACTCCCGCAGGTCCCCACCGCGGCACCGCAGCACCCCCTCCAGGTCCCGCCGCAGCCGCCGGCCTACCAGCCGCCGCAGCGGGCGATCTACCAGCCGCAGCCGCAGCCCTCCCAGTTCGGGCAGCCCTACTCGCAGCAGGTCGACCCGCCGCTGGCCGACTACGCCCAGCCGCCCGCGCAGCAGCAACAGCATCACTCCGGGCAGTACCAGCAGCAGCACTCCCAGTACGCGCCGCCGCACGAGTACGCGCCCCAGCCCCCCGAGGCACCCGTGTCGGGTTTCCCCGCGCACCAGCCTCCCCCGGGCCAGGCACTCGTCCCCTACCCGGACACGCCCGGATCCCTTGAGCACCAGCAGGTCACCGCCGACGAGTTCGCCCTGCGCCGCGCCGTCAAGCCCCCGCAGCCGGTGGCGACCACGGGCCTTCGCGCGGTCCTGCGCAAGGCCACCTTCGGCGCCGCGAAACTCGGCCCCAGCCGCAAGGAGCAGGACGTCAGCCGCGCGGTGGAGATGGTCCGCCGCAACTTCGGCGGCCTGCGCCAGGTCACCGTCATCAACCCCAAGGGCGGCGCCGGGAAGACCGTCGCGGTCCTCATGCTCGCCATGACCTTCGGGCAGCGGCGCGGCGGCTACGTCCTCGCCTGGGACAACAACGAGACGCAAGGCACCCTGGGCATGCGCGCCCAGCAGGACTTCCACGTCCGCACCGTCCGCGACCTCCTGCGCGACATCGACCAGTTCCGCGGCCCGACCGGACGTGTCGGCGATCTCTCCCAGTACGTTCGCGCGCAGGGCGAGGCCATGTTCGACGTGCTCTCCTCCGACGAGTCGGCGACCGCCGGCGAGATGCTCACCTCGGCCGCCTTCGGCGAGATCCGCGAGATCGTCTCGCGCTTCTACAAGCTGATCGTCGTCGACACCGGCAACAACGTCCGCGCGCACAACTGGCAGTCGTCAATGGACGCCACCGACCAGCTCGTGGTCACCATGTCGGCCCGCAACGACTCCGCCGAGACCGCCGCGCGCGCCCTCGACCACCTCGAACAGACCGGCCGCCAGGACCTCGTCCGCCGCGCGGTGACGGTCGTGTCGATGCCCGCCCACCGCAAGGACCTCGACCTGCCGGCCGTGCAGCGCCACTTCGCCGCCCGCACCCGCCAGGTCCTGCTCGCCCCCTACGAGAAGCTCCTCGACTCCGGCGAGCCGATCCGCTACGCGATGCTCTCCCAGGCGACGAAGGACGCCTGGCTCAAGATCGCCGCGGCGGTCTCCGAGGGATTGTGAGACCGGTCCTCATCGCCGTCGTCGGCATCGACGGCGCCGGGAAGACCTCGCAGGCGCACGAGCTCGCCGGCTGGCTGCGCGCCTGGGACTGGCACGTGCGGTACGTGCCGAACCAGACGCTGCTGCCGGTCCGGCGCGCCCTCGACCGCATCGCCGTCGAGGACGGCCTCAACGACCACACCGAGCTGCTCGACGCCGACACGATGCGTTTGCTGGCCGCCGGCGCGCGCCTGGCGGCGCTGCACGACGCACTCGTCGAGCCGGCCCCGGTGACGGTTGTCGACCGGTACACGTTCTGTCAGTACGCGGCGGCGCGGGTGCTCGGGGCGGGGAACGTCGACGTCCTGCGGCGGCTGAACCGAGAGCTGCCGGTGCCGGACCTGACGCTGTACCTGGACGTGGAGCCCGCCGAGGCGCAGCAGCGGATCAAGAGGCGGGGGGTGGACGAGGAGAGTCTGGAGTTCCTGACGGGCTTTCGCGACGCCTATCGTTCGCTGCCGGAGTACGAGGGCTTCACGGTGGTCGACGCGGGTGGCGAGTTCGACACGGTGCAGGGGGACATGCGGGAGGCGGTGCGGGGGGCGTTGGGGAGGTTGTAGGGGGACCGCACTCGGCTCGGTTGGGTTCCCGGCGTTCGACCGGCTGGGTGGCTCCGCCCCCAGCACCCCCGCCGGGACGCTGTCCCGGACCCTGCCAGGGACTCCGTCCCTGGACCCGGTCCTCGGCGTGGGTTGCGGGTCGTTGGGGGCGGCCCACGCACCCACCCACTCACCCACTCACCCACTCACCCACGCGCGAAAAGGTGCCCGGAGGCGGGAAACCCCGCCTCCGGGCACCTTTCGGCGCTGGGTCAGCTCAGCGCCAGGAACCACCGGACGGCGTCGGCGGTGCCGAGCTTGTTCGAGTCGGTGTGATCGGTGTCCCCGACGTTCACCACGGTCACCTTCTTGCGCTCGTCGGCGAAGTCGGCGCGGCAGGCCTCCGTGTTCGACGGCGCGGCCTCCAGATCGGTCGGCGTCACGTAGAGACGCACCGGAGCCTTCGGGCGCCAGTCGGCGCACTGCGCGTCGGCGGCGGCGAGCGCGTCGGCGAACTCGCCCCGGGGGTTTTCCAGGAGCGCCGCGCCCTCGTCGGTGAGCAGCTCGTCGACGCTGTTCGGCAGGCCGTTGAACAGGTCCTCCCCGCTGGTGTAGCCGTCGAAGAGGCCCTCGACGGTGGGGGCGTAGTCCTTCTCGAAGACGTCGAAGGTCGAGTCGTAGAGGTCGTGCAGCCGGTCCCAGGAGACCAGCAGGTAGGCGGTGTAGATGACGCTGAGTTTGGGGTGCAGGTCCCCGGCGAGCAGGGCCGGGATCTCCTCGCCGCCGAGGTGGTAGGCGCCGCTGATGGCGGCGACCGCGCCGAGTTCGAAGCGGTGGCGGCCGGCGTCGTCGCGGCCCTCGTCGAGGACGCGGGCGAGACCCAGCGCGGCCGAGGCCCCCTGTGAGAAGCCGGTGACCATGACGTCGCGGTCGAGACGGCGGCCGAGGTCGGCGACCTTCTCGTCGGCGGCGCGGAGCATGTCCATCGACGCCGTGGTCGCCGAGGGGAGGTCCATCCAGGGATGCAGGCCGGGGCCGGTGCCCAGGCCGAGGTAGTCGGGCGCGACGGCGGCGAACCCGGCCGAGGCGTAGGTCCACGAGGGAGCCTGGTCCCACACGTCCCCGGGAAGGGAGGGGACGCCGACCTTCGTGCTCTCGGTGCCGTGCGTGAAGGAGACGGCGGTGAGCTTGCGGTCGCGGTTGTGCGGCAGTGCGAGCAGGCCGCTGGCGGTGGTCGGCTCGCCTTCGGCGTCGACGGTGGCGTATTCAAGGCGGTAGAGGTCGACGGTGTAGCGGACGGTGGCGTTGTCGAAGCCCTCCTCGGCGAGGCCGTCGCGCAGCTCTTCGAGACCGACGGTGCGCACGAAGGTCCCGGCGATGAGGTCACCGCGATCGGAATGGCGCGGACCGGCGGCCGCCAGCCCCGGCGTGGCCAGGAGCAGAGCCGCGGCCGAGGCGGTGGCCAGGGCTTTCGTTCGTGTCTTCATGACCGAAACGTTATGGGTGACCTCGGCAGTCGACAGTGGACCCAACGCGCCTATCGCGGGGGGACCTGGGCCCACCTTCCATGGGAGGCCCAGTGACCAAGATGACTAAACGCGGTGATCCACCGGTCGGGAAGATCCCGTTGTGTCCCCTCGGGGGAGCCGTAACGTCAGCTTCGCCAACCCCCAGGCGACATTCTTTACGGAGTCCCCCTTGCCTCGCCGCGCCTCTTCGCCGCGCACCAAGCCGCCCCGCCTCCCGTACCAGTTCTGGATCATCTGGACCTCGCTGCTGATCAACAAGACCGGCGGGTTCGTCATGGTGATGATGACGATCTACCTGACCGACCAGCGCGGCCTGTCCCCGAGCATGACCGGCATCGTCGTCGGCGCCCACGGCGCCGGAGCCATCGGCGGCATGCTCACCGGCGGTGTCCTCAGCGACCGCATCGGCCGCAAGAAGACCATCGTCACCTCGATGTTCGCCACGACCGTCGTCCTGTCGGTGCTGGTCGTGGTCGACAACGTCTTCGCCATCGCGGGCCTCGTCGCGATCCTCGGCTTCGTCAGCGTCATGGCCGGGCCCGCCTCGGTCGCCGCGATCGCCGACGTCGTCGAACCCGGGGAGCGCTCGCGCGCGTTCAACATCATGTACTGGGCGCAGACGCTCGGCATGGGCGCCGCGACCCTCCTGGGCGGCCTGCTCGCCGCCTTCTCCTTCCCGCTGCTGTTCGCCCTCGACGCCCTCAGCGCGCTGTCGGCGGGACTGCTGGTGCTCTTCGGGGTGAGGGAGTCGCTGTCGCGCGGCACCGACGTGGTCACCGGCGAGCCCGAGCCCGATCGCGGGACGCTCGGCCGGGTCCTGCGCGACCGGCCCTACATGCTGTTCGTTGGCCTGACCTTCATGCAGGCGCTGATGTTCTCGCAGACCAGCAGCACGCTGCCGCTGGCGATGACGGCCGACGGGTTGTCGGAGACGCAGTTCGGGACGGCGCTGGCCATCGGGACGGCCCTGGTCGTCGCCGGGCAGCTGGCGGTGCCCCGCCTGATCGACCGCTTCGGCAAGGCGCAGGTCCTCGCGGTGTCGCTGGCCGGTTCGGGCCTGGGCTTCGGACTGCTCGGTTTCGCCGACACCTTCGCGCTGTACGTCTCGTGCGTTCTGGTGTGGACGGTCGCCTCGATGCTGGCCGCGCCGCCGAACGCGACGATCATCGCCGAGCTGTCGCCCGGTCCGATGCGCGGGCGCTACCAGGGCGTGTTCAGCGTGACCTTCGCCGCGGCGGCCTTCGTCGCGCCGACCGCCGGCGGGTTCACCCTCCAGTACCTCGGCGACTGGCACTGGCTGATCGTCGCGCTGGTCGGCGTGGGCGCCGCCGCCGGTCACCTGCTGACCGGCCCGGCACGCGAGCGCGCCGCCCGGGAGCGGGCCGCGCTGACGGCCGCCAACGCCGTGAAAGCCGCCTAGACGGCTGTAAGCAGGCTCACCGCTTAAGCGCGCGACATCGCGGGCCTCCCGGACGTGTAATGACTGTTGTTCTCGACAGTCCTTACCCCGGGAGGCCCGCGATGCGTGCGGCACGCAACTGGTTCAGCGACACCACCGGTGGCCTGCCCCGCGCCTTCTGGCACCTGTGGCTGGTCACCCTCATCAACCGGCTCGGCTCCTTCGTGGTCATCTACATGACCCTCTACCTGTCGGTCGTGCGCAAGTTCGGGCCCTTCGAGGTCGGGCTGCTCATCGCCGCGCAGGGCGCCGGGGCGATCATCGGCACCCAGGTCGCCGGGGTCCTCGCGACCGCTGGGGCCGCCGCAAGACGCTGCTGCTGTCGAACTTCCTGGCCGTCGTGGTCCTGCTCGCGCTGTCCTTCACCGACGACAAGTGGTCGATCGGGCTCCTGCTGGGCGCCATGGGCGCCGCACTGAACCTGGCCCGGCCGGCCTTCTCGGCGATGATCGCCGACCTGATCCCGCCCGCCGACCGGATGCGCGCCTACACGCTCAACTACTGGGCCATCAACCTCGGCTTCTCCGGTGCGGCGCTGCTGGCCGGCGTCGTCGCGCACTACGACTACCGGCTCATCTTCATGGTCAACGCCGCCGCCATCGCCGCGACCGGCCTGATCGTGCTGTTCCTCGTACCCGAGACCAAGCCGACGCTCGTGCCGGTGCCCGACACCGCCCGCGGCGCCCAGCCGCGCGGGGCGCTGCGCACCATCGCCCGCGACCGCGTGTTCCTCGCCTTCGTCGGCCTGACCTTCCTGCCGGCCTTCCTGATGTCCTCGCTGGAGGTCCTGCTGCCCTTGCAGGTCACCGGCGTGGGGCTGTCGGAGCAGCAGTACAGCTGGATCATCGCGACCAACGGCGTGATCATCGTCGTCGGGCAGCTGTTCGTGCCGCGCCTGGTCGGCAGGGCCCGCCGCACCCGCGTGCTCGCCCTGGCCTCGCTGTTCTGGGCCGCCGGGGTCGGGCTGACCGGCCTGGCCACCGGCGTGCCGGTCTTCATGTTCACCGTGCTGGTGTGGACCATCGGCGAGATGCTCCAGACCCCGGCCAACTCCGCGACCGTCGCCGACCTCGCCCCCGCCGAGATGCGCGGCCGCTACCAGGCGGCCTTCTCGCTGTCCTACCAGGCGGCGACGCTGACCGCGCCCGTTCTCGGCGGCCTGGCGCTCCAGTACCTCGGCGCCGGATGGTGGCTCCTGGCCGCCTTCATCGGCCTCGCCTCGGCAGGCGGGAACCTCCTCGCCGAGCGCTCGCGGGAGCGCAGGCTGGCGCCGCCGGCGCGACCCGAACCAGTCCTGGAGCCCGCCGCGGCCTAGGGCAGCGGAACCTGCGGCTTCCGTCAACCCGAGGTTGACGATTCCCATGCGTCAACCTATGGTTGACGCATGGGAATCGAAAAGTACCCCGTCCGGCTGGGCGACCTCATCGAGTACGTCAGCCAGCAGCCCGGCGGCCCCCTCGACCATCTGTCCACCGCGGCCGAACTCGGCGTCTACCTCGACGAGGTCGCCGACCACCTCATGGGCCACTTCGTCGACCAGGCCAGGCGCGCGGGCGCCTCCTGGAGCGAGATCGGTCAGTACATGGGCGTCAGCAAGCAGGCCGCCCAGAAACGGTTCGTCGACAAGGGCGACAAAGGTGACGAGGGCGACCTCCCGTCGAAGCTCAGCGGCGCCTTCGAGCGCTTCACCGCCCGCGCCCGCAGCGTGACCGTCCAGTCGGCCGTCGAGGCGCGCACCTACGGGCACGACGAGGTCGGCGGCGACCACATCCTGCTCGCGCTGGTCGCCGACGGCCAGGGCCTGGCCGCCCTCGCGCTGGCCGACCAGGGCGCCGACGCCGACCGCGTCCGCGCGGCCGTCCTCGAAGCCCACCCCGCCGAGCCGGGCGAGCCGGGCGAGCACATCCCCTTCAGCAAGGACGGGCGCAAGGTGCTCGACCTGACCCTGCGCGAGGCGCTGCGCTACGGCCACAACTACATCGGCACCGAGCACATGCTCCTCGGCCTCATGCGCGACAAGGGCGGCCCGGGCGCCGAGGCACTCGACGCGCTCGGGGTGACCCGCGAACGTGCCGAGGACTGGATCGGCGCGGCGCTGGCGAAGGTCGCGCAGGCGCGGGCCGAGTGACCGAAACCGGGGCGGGGTCGCGCAAACCAGAAATTCCGCACCCCGCTTCCGGTTAACTGCGACGATCGGCGGGTATCCACAAGGCACCCGAGCGCCGGAGGCCCCGCATGCACGATCTGCCCCTGCTCATCCGTGAGCACATCGAGAAGGCCTACGCCGACGAGCGTGGCCGCAGCGCGCATCTGCTGGTCAACGACGGTCCACTGCGCCAGACGATCATCGCGCTCACCGCCGGTTCGTCGCTCGACGAGCACGAGGCGCCGGCCGCCGCGAGCCTCCAGGTCCTCTACGGCAGCGTGTGCGTCACGAGCGCCGACGGCGAGGAGATGAAGGTGTCGCTCGGCCAGCTGGAGGCGATTCCCCAGAAGCGCCATTCGCTGACCGCCACCGACGACGCGGTCGTCCTGCTCACCGCGGTCACGGAGACATAGCCCACTGGGCTTGACCTCAAGGGGAGTTGAGGTCTTAACGTTGCGCTCCATGAGCACATCTACGCGGGAAACCGCCGAGCGCTACCAGCTCGCCGTGATCGTCGGCAGCGTCCGCGAGGGCCGCTTCGCACCGGTCGTGAAGAACTGGCTGAGCGGCCAGATCAACGAACGCGACGACATCAAGCCCGACGTGATCGACCTCGCCGAGGACGAGGCGCCCAGCGCCGACTTCACCGCGCGGATCGGCGCGGCCGACGCGATCGTCGTGGTCACCCCCGAGTACAACCACAGCTTCCCCGGCCCACTCAAGACCGCCATCGACTCCGTCGGCGCCGAGTGGCGCGGCAAGCCCGTCGCCTTCGTCGCCTACGGCGGCATCTCCGGCGGCCTGCGGGCCGTCGAGGCGCTCCGCCCGGTCTTCTCCGAACTCCACGCGGTCACCATCCGCGAAACTGTGAGTTTCCATGGAGCCTGGGCGCAGTTCGACGAGAACGGTGAGCCACGCGACCCCGAGTCGGTCAACCGCGCCGCGCAGGCGCTCCTCGAACAACTCGGCTGGTGGGCACAGGCTCTGCGGACCGCGCGCGCCGACCGTCCGTACGTCGCCTTCTGATTTTCGACTCCCCGGCGGGTGGGCCGGACGGCCCCCCAAGGCTCACCCGGCCGGGCGAGAATGTCCGGCCCGCACGCCTATGCACCAGCTTCGTCCACGGTTTCGTCGTGTACTGTCCCAGGCTGACGCACTCCCCGGCAGCCGTCCCCGGTACACGGAGCTTCGCATCTAGTGCTTGATACACAGACGATTCCCGCGACACCTGACCTCGCCATCGCACCCCGGTCCATCCCCGACCGCGTGCGCGCCGCCCTCTTCGGGGGCCGCCACCGCCGCTTCGCCATCACTCTCGCGGTGGTCCTCGGAACCCTGATCGCGGTGAACATCCTCCGCAAGTTCGGTCCGGTCAACTCCGGACTGATCGCGGGCCCGATCGCCGCCGTCTGGCTGATCGTGCTGGCCCGCAAGCACGGACTCTCCTGGCACGACCTCGGCCTCGGCCGCAAGACCTGGGCGCGCGGCGCCCTGTACGCGCTGGCCTCGGTCATGTTCGTCGGCGGGATCTACGCCCTCGGCGTGGCGCTCCCCTTCTCCCGCGACGCGTTCATCGACATGCGCTACCAGCTCCACCCGAGCGCGGCGCTGATGACCGCCTTCGTTTTCATCCCGCTCGGCACGATCCTCCTCGAAGAGGTCGCGTTCCGCGGCGTGCTGTTCGGCCTGGTCGGCAAGCACCGCGGTGTGTGGTGGGCCTCGGGCGTCTCCTCGATGCTCTTCGGCGCCTGGCACATCCTGTCCTCGCTGAAGCTCGGCGAGCGCAACCAGGCCGTCATCGAGGTCTTCGGCACCGGCGGCCTGGCCAAGATCGCGATCCTGACGGCCGTCGTCCTGTTCACCGGGCTCGCCGGTCTCCTGCTGTGCGAACTGCGCAGGCGCAGCGGCAGCCTGCTGGCCGCCGCCGGTCTGCACTGGGCGACCAACGGCCTCGGTGTGATCGCCGTCGCCGGCCTGTGGGCACTGTCCACTTAGGCGGCGTCGTGGACGCCCTTCGGGAACTGCACACCGCCGCCGGAGGCGGCGACCCCGACACGACCTGGCGGCTGGCCCGCCTGCCGCCCGGCCTGCCGCCCCCGGGAACCGACCTGCACTACGGCTTCGACTTCGTCGCCGAGTGACGAGCCCTATACCGCCGCGTCGAGCTCCGTGCGGTGCTCGGGGCTCAGTTCCAGCGCGACGCCGGCGATCGCCTCGTCGAGCTGTGCGACGCTGCTGACGCCGACGATCGGCACGGCGTTGGGTTCGCCGCCGGTCAGCCAGGCCAGGACCACCTGGTTGCGGGTGACGCCGAGCTCGTCGGCGACCTTCGCCAGCGCGGCGAGCCGGCGGGTGGTGCCGGGGTGGTCGTAGGACTCGGGGAGCGGGCGGTCGGCGCGCACGTAGGACCCGACCAGCAGCGGGCTGTAGGCCCACACCTCAAGGCCCTCGGTGACGGCGTAGTCCATGGTCTCGTCGGTGAAGAAGCCGAAGCGGTGGCCCGACAGCTTCCCCGCCTCCGGGCGCGGCTTCACGTAGGAGTGCGAGAGCTGGAGCGCGGTGTACCCGGCGACGCCCTGCGCGGCGGCGATCGCGCGCGCCCGCTCGACCAGCCAGGTCGCGTGGTTGGAGGCGCCGAGCTTGCCGACCAGGCCCTCGGCCGCCAGTGCGCCGAAGGCGGCGACGGTCTCCTCGACGGGAACGCGCCGGTCCTCCATGTGCGCCCAGTAGTACTCGACGCGGTCGGTGCCCAGGCGCTTGAGGCTGGCCTTGAGGGCCTCCCCGATCGCGGCGGTGCCCAGGCCCTCGCGGTTGGCGGGCCAGTCGCCGTGCGCCTCGGTCGGCTCCGCACCGCACTTGGTGCTCAGCACGACGCGGTCGCGCACGCCCGACCGGGCGGCGAACCAGCGGCCGAGGAGTTCCTCGCTCTGTCCGCCCAGGCCGCTGTCGTCGGACCAGAAGGAGTAGCAGTTGGCGGTGTCGATCATGGTGCCGCCGGCCTCGACGAAGCGGTCGAGCAGGGCGACCGAGGTCTCCTCGTCGGTCGTCGTGCCGAAGTTCATCACACCGAGGGCGAGCTTGACGGTCATGGAGTTTCCTTCGCAGATCTTGGGGAGTCCCAAGGTCGCATCTGGAGTGCGCTCCAGGTCAAGTGGTGATGTGCTTGGCGAAGGCCGGCCGGTCCATCTCGCGGACCTCGACGGTCAGGTGCACTCTGGCCGCAACGTCGTCCGTGACGTCGTCGGTCAGGCCCGCCCGCAGTACTTCGAGGGTCTTGCGGGCCAGCTCGGCGCGGGTTTCCTCGTTGCGGCCGGTCAGGATCGCGAAGTCGACGTGGACGAGCTGCTCGCCCTGCTCGTGGTCGCCGATCACCCACGTCTCGATCGGCAGGAAACGGGTCTTGAAGTCGTCGAGGGGCGCGTCGATGATCTTGGCGGCCTCGTGATGGAGTTCACGCGCGAAGGCCACGCGGTCGAGGAAGCGCAGCATGGTGTCGGAGTAGGACACGACGATCTGGGGCATGCCCGCAGGGCTCCTTAGGGAAGGGTCGCGCGGACGGCGCCGACCGGCACCCCACGCCCGTAGAGGATCGCCTCGCCGGCCTTGCTGAGCTCGTCGCCGGTGACGCCCAGGCGGGCGAGTCCCTCGACGGCCACGGGAAGCGCGGCGCGGCGGGCACCGTCGTCGATCTTGACGGCGAGAGCACCGACACCGGGAATGGCCATGGCCCACACGCCTTCGGCGCCGACCTTCGACAGCATGCCCGGCACGGCCCGCATGAAGCGCGTGTCGTGGCCGCGCGTGCCGGCGACCTGCTCGGGGTTGGCGCGCATCGCGTCGGCGACGGCCCGCTCGTTGCTGCCCGGCTCGGCCGACACCAGCGCCGCGAAAGAGCGCGCGAGCGCGGTGAGGCTGAAGGCGAACAGGGGCGCGCCGCAGCCGTCGACGCCCGTCGCGGCGATGGGCTCGCCGACCATGTCGTTGACCGTGCGGGCGATCTCCTTCTGGAGCGGGTGGCCCGGGTCGAGGTAGTCGGAGGTCGACCAGCCGGCCGCGACGCAGGTCGCGAGCATGGTCGCGTGCTTGCCCGAGCAGTTCATCAGCAGCCGCGTCGCGCCTCCGCCGGTGGCGATGACGGCCGCGCGGGCCGCGGCGTCGACCGGGAGGTCGCGCGGGCAGGCCAGGTCGGTCTCGGTGAGACCGGCGCCGACGAGGATCCGGCGGACCCGGGCGATGTGGAAGGGCTCGCCCCAGTGGCTCGCCGCGGCGATGGCCAGGTCGGCCGGTGCCGGCAGGGGCAGGCCGGCGCGGAGCATGCCGACCGCCTGGAGCGGCTTGTTGGCCGAGCGCGGGAACACCGGTCCGTCGATGTCCCCGGCCGCGTAGGCGACGTCGCCGCGTGCGTCGAGCAGCACGATCGAACCGCGGTGCAGGCCTTCGACGAATCCGGACCTGACGACCTCGGCTATGGGAGCGCCACCTTTGTAAACCACGGTTGAAACGTATCTTTCGGTGAAGATCGCGGGCAAGTCTTCGCGAACTAGCTCACGATCTGATACCCAGCATCGCCCGCGCCGAATCCACGTCCATCGGGGGACGCTGCGCGATCTTGGCCAGGCCCGCCGCGCGGGCGACGAGTTGCGCGTTTCCGCTGACCGGCTGCCCCTTGGCGTAGGTGAGCGTGTCCTCCATGCCGACCCGCAGGTGCCCTTCGGCGCCCAGCGTCGCCAGCATGACGGGCAGGGTCGAGCGGCCGATTCCCGTCGCGGCGAAGGTCGCGCCGGCGGGGAGGTGCTCGCGCATCTGCTGCTTGGCGGCGATCACCGTCTCGGCGGTGCCGGGCGCGCCACCGGGGACGCCGAGGACGAAGTCGATGTGCACGTGACCGCCGAAGGGCAGGCCGTGCTTGTCGAGCAGACGCCCGAGCGAGGCGATGTGCCCGATGTCGAAGATCTCGTACTCGGGGACCACCGCCGCCGCCTGCATGCGTTCGTGCAGCTCGACGATGAAGTCCCAGCGGTTCATGAACACGTCCGGGCCGAAGTTGACCGTCCCCATCGTGCAGGAGGCCATGTCCGGCGCGGCCTCCAGGACGCGCAGGCGGTCCTCTTCGGGGTCGGTGACCGAGCCGCCGCTGGAGAGCTGGACGATGAGGTTCGTCGCGTCGCGCAGGGCGTCGACGGTCGCCTTGAGGCGCCCGAGGTCGAGGCTGGGCTTGGCGTCGTCGTCGCGGATGTGCACGTGGATGACCGCGGCCCCCGCCTTCTCGCAGGCGACCGCGGTCGCCACGAGCTCGTCGATGGTGACGGGAAGCGCGGGGACCTTCGACTTGTCGGTCTCGGCGCCGGTGGGGGCCACGGTGATCAGCGTCGTTGCTGGCATGGTCATGATCCTGCCAGGCGCGCCCGGCGCGCGGCTAGAGGACCTTGGTGAGCATGATGTCGTCGACGTAGACGCCGTCGATGAGGAACTCATCCTTGGCGACGCCCTCGACGACGTAGCCGTGCTTGGCGTAGAGCTTCTGCGCGGCGTGGTTGGTCGCGAAGACCTGGAGGCTGAGCTTGCGGCAGCCCTGCTTGCGCGCCTCGTCGGCGGAGGCCTCCAGCAGCGCCGAGGCGACGCCGAGCCCGCGCGCGTCGGGGATCACGGCCAACCCGAAGACGCCCAGGACGTGGGCGTTCTCCGGGATCGGCGTCTTCGGCATGAGCCGGGAGTAGCCGACGACGCGGTCGTCGTGGATGGCGAGCAGGTAGCGCTCGGGGCCTACGCGCTCGTTGAAGAAGGTCTCCTTGGGCTCGCGCATCGAGGGGAAACCGCTGCTGGAGTCCCAGGAGACCGCCTCGACGGCCTTGAGGGCGTCATCGTCGTCGGCGGTGGCCTTGCGGATGGTCACGGGGGGCTTGGTCATCGCGCCATCATGCCTGAGTCGATCATCGCGGCGGCACCGGTTTTCGGGGGGATTCAACGGCGTGCGGCGAAGCGGTCGGTGGCCGCGACGATCGCCTCGATCATGCCGGGGTAGGCGCCGTGGCCGGCGTCGTCGACGACGACCAGTTCGGCGCCCGGCCACACCTGGGCGAGGTCGTAGGCGATGTCGATGGGGCCGCTGATGTCGAGCCGGCCGTGGACGAGGACGGCGGGGATGTCGCCGAGCGCGGCGGCCCCGGCGAGGAGGGCGCCGTCGGGGTACCAGGCGCAGTGGCGCCAGTAGTGGGTGACCAGGCGGGCGAAGCGCATGCGGAAGACGGGGTCCTTGTAGCGCGGGTCGGGCTGGTAGTCGGGGACGGTGGCGACGTGGGTGTCCTCCCAGGCGCACCAGTCCTCGGCGGCCCGCTCACGGACGGCGGGGTCGGGGTCGGCGAGGAGTTCGGCGTAGGCGTCGATGAGGCGCATGTCGCGCATGGACTCCGGAACACCGTCGCGCAGGCGGGTCCACTCTGCGGGGAAGACGCGCCGCATGTCGCCGGTGACCCAGTCGACTTCGCGGCGGGTGGTCGTGGTGAGGCTGAAGAAGACGGCCTCACTGACGCTGTCGGGATGCGCCTCGGCGTAGGCGATGCCGAAGGTGGTGCCCCAGGAGGCGCCGATGACGAGCCAGCGGTCGATGCCCAGGTGGCGGCGGAGGGCCTCGGTGTCGGCGATGAGGTGCGCGGTGGTGTTGGTGGCGAGGTCGGTGGAGAAGTCGGCGGCGTCGGGGGTGCTGCGCCCGCAACCGCGCTGGTCGAAGACGACGATCCGGTACGCCTCGGGATCGCAGTAGCGGCGCCAGTTCGCCGAGGCGCCCGAGCCGGGGCCGCCGTGCAGGATGACGGCGGGTTTCCCGTCGGGATTCCCGCAGGTCTCCCAGTAGACGCGGTTGCCGTCGCCGACGTCGAGCATGCCGGTCGCGTAGGGCTCGATGGGCGGGTAGCGCTTGTCCATGCGGATCTCCTCAGATCTAACAGCGCTGTTACATTAGGGCATGGCGAGAACCCCCGACCCCGAGGCCATCGGCACCCTCCTGCGACACGTCCACGACCTCCTGGACGCCGACATCGCCCGCACCTACCCCGACCTGGGACTCCCCGACAACTACCGGCCCAGGCACTCACCGCTGATGCGGGCACTCGCCACCCACGGGCCCCTCTCCATCCGCGAGCTCGCCGACGCCGTCGGCGTCACCCACTCCGCCGCCAGCCAGTCGGCGGCCATGATGGTCCGCGACGGTCTGCTGGAATTGCGGCCGGGCGCCGACGCCCGCCAGCGCATCGCCCACCTCACCGAGCGGGCACAGGAGCTGATGCCCGCCGTCGACGCGGAGTGGCGGCTGGTCGTCGCGGCCATGCGCGAGCTGGACGACGAACTGCCCGCACCCCTCGCGGACGTGCTGCTGGCGGTGCTGGACGCGCTGGGGCGGCGGTCGCTGCGGGAGAGGATCCTCAGCGCCGGTGGAGGCGGGCGGTCCGCGTCGGACAGTGCGGGCTAGGTGATCTCACTGTCGTAGCGGCTTCCGAGCGGAATCCCCGTCTCGCCCGAAGACCCACTGGTCGACTTGAGGCTCCTCGCCTCCCTGGGCAGCACCTTCCGGCCGTTGCGCCACACCACCCGCGGATCCCGCGCGAGACGCCGGCGGCGCCGCACCGACAGCACCGCCTCGGTGATCCCCCAGCCGGCGAGCAACCCGAGGAAGACGAGCAGCACCACCAGTAAAACGTCCATGCCCCAACGGTAGCCGCGCGCGCCGGACTCAGCATCGGCACAGAAACACCCCACTAGGGTGTCCCCGACGACCACGCTCACCCCGAGATCGGCGGCCCCACATGCGAAGCGGCACCCGCGAAGACCTCCTCGCCCACCTCACCGAGGCGATCACCGCCGTCACACCCGGCCACCCGACCCGCGTCGCCATCGACGGCCCGCCCGCCGCCGGCAAGACCACCCTCGGCGACGAACTCGGCGCCGTCCTGCGCGCCCAGGGCCGCCAGGTCATCCGCGTCTCCATCGAGAGCTTCCTCTACCCCCGCTCACGGCGGTACGTGCGCGGCGCCGACTCCCCGATCGCCTGCTACGAGGACAGCTTCGACTTCGACAACATCCACGGCGTCCTCCTCACCCCCCTCGGCCCCGGCGGCGACCGCCAGTTCCGCGACACCGTCTACGACAACGTCGCCGACATCCCCCTCGCCGCCCCCTTCGAGCACGCAGCTCCCGACACCGTGCTCCTCTTCGACGGCGTCTTCCTCATGCGCCCCGAACTCATCGACGGCTGGGACCTGCGCATCTTCGTGTCGGCGGCCTTCGAGGAGACCATCGCCCGCGGCCGCGTCCGCGACAAGGAGCTCAACGGTTCCGCCGACAAGGCCGAAGCCCGCTTCCGCGCCCGCTACATCCCCTCCCAGCAGCGCTACTTCGACACGATCAAGCCGACCGAACTGGCCGACATCGTCGTGCACAACGACAAACCCCGGCAGCCGTCGTGGGAAGACCGCACCCGGTAGGCGCCCGGTAGGTCAGCACGCCAGGTAGCGAGTCCCCCCGTCGGCGAGCGCCGCCAGCGCCTCCGGCAGCCGCAGCGCGGTCCGCTTGGACACCATCGCCACCGCCTCCTCCGGCGACACCCACGCCGAGGCCTCCAGCTCGCCCTCGGCGAGGCGAAGCTCACCCCCCGCGTCGACCACGCCCACGTCGAAGACCATGAGGACCAGCCCTCGCCGCCCCCCGCGCGGCGGCGTCCAGTTCACCAGCAGCAGCCGCCCCACCTCCCGGTCGAGCCCCACCTCCTCGAACACCTCCCGCCGGCACCCCTCGTCAGGGGCTTCGCCGTCCTCGACGGTGCCGCCCGGAAGCTGCCAGTAGTCGCGGTAGGTCGGCTTGACCAGCAGGATCCGCCCCGCGCCGTCGGACAGGAGCCCACCGGCCGCCAAGGTCACCGACGGCAGCGACGCGTAGTAGGTCTCGGGGTCGACGAAGGTCATGCGGACACGATGGCAGGGCGGTCAACGGCTTCGAGAACGCCGATCGGTCCCCAATGCAAAAACCCCCGCCGGATGTCCGGCGGGGGTTTCCTCGGTGGCCAGGGCCGGGGTCGAACCGGCGACCTCTCGCTTTTCAGGCGAGCGCTCGTACCAACTGAGCTACCTGGCCAAGGAACGTCGCTACTCTACCGCACGCCCTCAGCGCCCACGAAGGGGATAACCGCCCCGCCGCCCGCGCCTCACGCGACCCCCGGCGCGACGACCGTCCACGGGACCGTGATCACCCCGTCGCGCCACCGCGCGGGCGGTTCGCACACCGGCACCCCCGCCCCGTGTACGGCCTCGACCGTGCGCCGCCAACGGTCGCGGGCCCCGAAGACCGTGGCCCCCGCGGCATCCCGCCAGGCGTCGTCGAGCGCGGTGAGCAGCGCGTGCACCCGCTCCCCGGGAACATTGCGGTGGATCAGCGCCTTCGGCAGCCGCTCGGCGAAGGCCGCCGGCCGCTCCAGTGTCGACGGCCGCGCCGCCAGCGTCAGCGTCACCGGCACGCCACCCTCGACCGCGACCCACGCCCCCAGCCGCCCCAGTTCGTCGCAGGTCGCGTCGACCACCACCGCTCCCCGCGCGCTCATCAGCGTCCACGCCCCCGCGACGGCCTCCTCCGGGTACTGCCGCAGCACGTTCGCCGCGCGCACCAGCACCGGCCGCAGCCCCGCGAGCTCGAACCCGCCCCGCGCGAAGCTCAGCCCCGGAGGGTCGGCGACGGCCCGTCCCTGCTCGACGCGCGAGGGCTCGATCTCCAGCCCGACGACGCGCACATCGCGCCGCACGCGCCGCAGCCGCCGGTAAAGCTCGACGGTCGTGACCGGCGCACCCCCGTAGCCGAGATCGACAACGAGAGGGTCGGCGGCCGTCCGCAGCAGCGTCCCGTAGCGGTCGGCGAGCCAGTGGTCCATCCGCCGCAGCCGGTTGGGGTTGGTCGTGCCCCGGGTGACCTCGCCGACCGGCTTCACAGCACGCGGTGGACCTTGTGCTGCGCCGCCTGCGCCAGCGGCCGCAGCACGAGCCGGTCGACGTTGACGTGGTGTGGCCGCGACACCGTCCACGCGATGGTGTCGGCGACGTCCTCCGCGGTCAGGGGTTCGGCGACACCGGCGTAGACCTTGTCGGCGGCCTCCTGGTCGCCGGAGAAGCGGTTGAGCGCGAACTCGTCGGTGCGGACCATGCCCGGGTCGATCTCGATGACCCGCACCGGCCGCCCGCACAGTTCCAGCCGCATCGTCTCGGCGACGGCCGTCTCGGCGTGCTTGGCCGCCGCGTACCCGCCGCCGCCCTCGTAGACGATCAGCCCCGCCGTCGACGAGACCCACACGATCGTCCCCGCGCCGGACTCCTCCAGGGCCGGTAGCAGGGCCTTCGTCACCCGCACGGCACCCAGAACGTTCACCTCGTACATCGCGCGCCACCCGTCGAGGTCGGCGTTCTCGACCTGATCGGCGCCGAACGCGCCCCCCGCGTTGTTCACGAGCACCCGCACGTCGCGCCCGGCGACCGCTTCGGTGAGCGCGGCGACGCCCTCGTCGGACGTCACATCGCACTCGACGGGCGTACCGTCGACCTCGGCCGCCAGCGACGTCAGCCGCGCCAGCCTGCGTGCCGCGAGGACGACGTGGAAACCGTCGGCCGCCAAGGCGCGCGCGGTGGCGGCGCCGATCCCGCTCGAAGCTCCGGTCACGACGGCTACGGGCCTGCTCATGTGGGTACTCCCCTTATCGGTGTCGCCGCCCACTCTGCCACGGGCCGCCTCTGTGTCGGACATCACGCGGACGGCCATCCGGGGGCTGGAAGGACGACTATTGGACCGGCCCGGACGGCGGTCGGGCCGCACGACGAGAGCAGGAGCTGCGATGGAACGCGGGAGTGGCCGCGGAGTTTCCCACCTGTGCCGCAACCGGGTGGCGCCGAGGCGTGTGGCGATGCTGTCCATGCACACATCCCCCCTCGACCAGCCGGGCACCGGCGACGCGGGAGGCATGAACGTCTACGTCCTCCAGGTCGCCTCGCGCCTTGCCGAGGCCGGCGTCGCGGTGGAGATCTTCACCCGCGCGACCTCAAGCGACCTCGCCGACTGCGTCATGGCCGCCCCCGGCGTGACCGTCCGGCACATCCCCGCCGGCCCCTACGAGGGCCTGCTCAAGCAGGACCTGCCCGCGCAGCTGTGCGCCTTCACCGCCGGCGTCCTGCGCGCCGAGGCCGCCCGCCCGCCCGGCTACTACGACCTCCTGCACACCCACTACTGGCTGTCGGGCCACGCCGGCTGGCTCGCCCGGGACCGCTGGGGCGTGCCGCTCGTGCACACCGCCCACACCCTGGCCAAGGTCAAGAACGCCCTCCTCGCCGAGGGCGACACCCCCGAGCCCCTCTCCCGCGTCGTCGGCGAGGAACAGGTCGTCGGGGAGGCCGACCGCCTCGTGGTCAACACGCCGTCGGAGGCCGAGGACCTCATCACCCGCTACGACGCCGAGGCCGCCAAGATCTCGGTCGTCCCGCCCGGCGTCGACCTGACCCGCTTCACCCCCGGCGACGGCTCCGCCACCCGCCGCGCCCTCGGCCTGCCGCCCGACGCCCACGTGCTCGCCTTCCTCGGCCGCATCCAGCCGCTGAAGGCCCCCGACCTGGTGCTCCGCGCCGTCTCCGAGCTTCGCGCCCGCGACCCCGAGCTGGTCGAGAAGCTGCACATCCTCTACGTCGGCGGCCTCTCCGGCACCGGTCTGCACCGCCCCGACGAGCTCCACGAACTGGCCGTGCACCTCGACCTGGCCCGCCGCGTGCACTTCCTGCCGCCCCGCGCCGGGGACGCGCTCGTCGACATTTACCGCGCCGCCGACCTCGTGTGCGTGCCGAGCTTCAACGAGACCTTCGGCCTGGTCGCCCTGGAGGCTCAGGCGTGCGGGACGCCGGTCGTGGCCGCCGCCGTCGGCGGGCTGCCCGTCGCGGTGGCCGACGGTGTCAGCGGCGTGCTGATCAACGGGCACGGCGCCGAGGAGTGGGGCCGCGTGATCGGCCGCCTGCTGCGCGAGCGCGAACTGCGGGAGCTGCTGGCCGTCGGGGCGCGGGAGCACGCCGAGAAGTACTCGTGGTCGAAGACGGCCGCCGGCCTGCTGTGCGCCTACCGGGAAACCCTGTACGCGCAGGCGGCGCAACGCTCCCGGCAGTCGTCGGGTTCACTGCGCCGCCGGGCCTAGCGGCCGCGCGTCGTCCGAAGTGGACGGGCACGGCCGAAGGGCCCGGAGTCGGCGTCCCGCAGGACGCGAAGGCCCCGGCTGTGCTGTGATGTCGAGGTGACCCACGTACTGGAGCGCATCCTCACCGAACTCGAAGTCGACTGGACCTCCGCCGGCCCCTCGTCGTACTCGGTGACCCTGCCGGGCACGCACAAGCTGAACACGGTGTGCCTGCTGCACGTCGAGGATCACGCACTGCGGATCGAGGCCTTCGTGATCCGGCACCCCGACGAGAACACCGCCGGTGTGCACGCCGAACTGTTGCGCCGCAACGCCCGCATGTACGCCGTGGCGTTCACTGTGGACGGTCACGGCGACGTGTGGCTGATGGGCAGGGTGCCGTTGGCGGCCATCACCGCCGAGGAGATCGACCGCATCCTCGGCAGTGTGCTCACCTACGCCGACGAGGCCTTCGATCCCCTGCTGGAGCTGGGATTCGCCGAGTCCATCCGCCGCGAGTGGCGGTGGCGGCTGTCGCGCGGAGAGTCGACGCGGAACCTGGCGGCCTTCGAGCACCTGCGACCGGCGGAAGAGGAGTTATCCGCGCATAGACTGCGGACTCCTCTTGCCGCAGACCTACCCCATGGGGGCAATTCGTGCGCGGACGTTCCATCGACCCCCAGCACGCCGAACGCACGGCGGACCGCCTCTGGAAGAGCGCGGTAGAGCAAGCCGCCGAGCGGATCGAAAGGTCACCCGGCCTGCTTCGCGACCTCGCGTACGAAGCGCAGGCCGTCATCGGCTACCGCAGCGTCGGTGATCCCTCCGCGAGCCGGCAGATCACCCGGGAGGCATTCGTCCTCGCCGATGAGGCCTACTCGGCGCTCTTCGCGGTCGCCCTGGCGCCGGAGGGCAGCGTGGTGCGCAGCCCGGTGCGTGGTCCACGGACGATGGCGGGAGGCACCATCATCCGCGGGTTCGCCTCGGTGGAGGCGTGGCTGGACGCACTGTGGTTCTCGGTCATCCTCCGAGACGACGAAAGCCTGCGGAGGCTGTGCACGATCACCGAGAACCGGCTGCGGGAGACGGGCGGTCTGACCGTCGACCCTTACGTCTTCACCTGGGTCAGGGCCCTCCAAGGCTACTTCGCGAACAGCCCGGACGCTCTCGACCTGCTGTACGCCGCCATGGAGGCGACCGACCCGGAAACCCTCAAGGTGAGCCCGGAACACGCTCTTCTCATCTCCTACCCGGCGATGAAACTCCTGTACTTCCTGGCCCTGCAAGAGCCTGACGGGTTCAACGAGGCTCTGGAGGAAGCGGTGGACCTCCACGACCACTTCTGGTCTTCGGAGCCCGATCTACTCGAAAACCCATACGGGTTCACCGCAGGCGGCCCGTTGGCGCTCGCCTGCGCCGCCCACGACCTGGGCATGCCGGTGACCGTCGGATCCCCGTACCTGCCCAGATCCATCGTCTCGGGTGCCGCGTTCGGGCGCACCTCGGTGTGAACCCGTCGACGGTCGCGTAGGTCGTGCCAGCGCCTACCCCCACCCGGTCGCCGCGATGACGTCCCGTGCGATCTCCGTGACCGTCCGACCGTCGGTGGCGATCCGAATCGTTCCCGCCGGCACGTGCTCGTCGAGGTAGGGCGCCATGAAAGCGCTCCGCTTCAGGTGCAGCTCCAGCTCGCTGCCGATCTCGCGCCCGCCGAGCCGCCCGGCCACCGTCTCGTCGGCCGCCGTCAGCATCACCCGCGTCAGCCGCGCCGACCCGCCGAGGGCCCGCTCGAACATCTCGGGCTCCAGGACGCTCGCGGTGTTGGTGTAGACCAGCCGCGTGCACCCGATCGCGGCGAAGTTCGCCCACATCGCCGTCAGGTTCACCTCGGTGATCCGCGACCGGTGCGGGTCGTCGGCCGGGGGCGGCACGACGTTGCCGACGGTGTCGCCTTCGACGTGGCAGTGCGCGATCCCCGCCTCGCCGAGCAGTCCGGAGACCTCCCAGCCCACGGTGGTCTTGCCGACCCCGGACCGCCCACCGATCAGCAGCGCCTCAGGCACTCGCGGCCGCCTTGTGGGCGATCCGCTGCCCGGTGAACGTGAAGCCGGAAGCCTCGTAGAACGGCACGAGGTCGTCGCCGCAGAACAGTGACACCACGTCGATCCCGGCGAGCTCGGCTCCGAGCGCGTCCATCAGCCGACGCCCGATGCCTTGCCCCCGAACAGATACGGCCACGACGACGTCCTCGACGTAGGCGCGGCAGACGCCGTCGCTGACCGCCCGGGCGAAGCCGGCCAGCACACCCTCGGCATCCCAGGCGCCGACGGCGGGCCCGGCCGACAGGATCTTCTCGACGTGCGCCGCCGTCCGCTCCGGCCACCAGCCGGCTTCGGCGTAGAGGGCGAGCACGCCCTCCGGCGGTATCGGCCGCTCGGCGGCCGTCAGTACTCGAATATCGCTCATGTTGATCGAGCTTAGATCGCGTGCAGCGCGGGGGCGCCGAGGCCCACTGGGGCGAAGAGCGAGCCCGGCTCGCCACCGGCCGAGACCCGCACGCGGAAACTAATCCGCCCGACCATGTCGAAATCCCGGACACCGCCGCGACCAACGGGTACACAACAAACAAGAACCCGAGGAGCGCACCGATATGGCGACCATCGTTGCATCAATGTCCATGTCCCTGGACGGCTTCATCGCCGGCCCCGAGCACCGCGTCGACGAGGTCTTCTCGTGGTACCAGAACGGTGACATCGAGCTCGAGACGAACATGGCCGAGTTCCGGTTCCACGTCGGTGAGGCCAACGCCCGCTACCTGCGCGAGGCGTGGGGCCGGATCGGCGCGATCCTGGCCGGCCGGGCGCTGTTCGACATCACCGGCGGCTGGGGCGGCACGCACCCCGCCGGACAGCCGACGGTCGTCTACAGCCGCGAGATCCCCGACGGCTGGGAGAACACCGAGATGATGCGCTTCGCCCCGACCCTCGCCGAGGCGGCGGCACTGGCACGCGAGATCGCCGGCGACAAGATGGTCGGCACCTCCGGCACCCGCACGGTCGCCGGCCTGCTCAACGAGGGCCTCCTCGACGGTATCGAGGTCAACCTGGTCCCCTACCTGCTCGGCGAGGGCCACCGCTTCTTCGACGGCCTGAAGAACACGCCCATCGCCCTCACCCAGCCAACGGTCGTCGAGGGCGAGGGCGTCACGCACCTGCGCTACGACCTGCGCAAGTGACCGGCGTGCGGGGGCGCTACTCCAGTGCCCCCGCGCCGAGCAGTGCCTTGATGTCGGCCGAAAGCGCCGTCGAGGGGTTGACGTTCCAGTTCGACGACAGGCGATACAGCTTCGGCGACGGCCCCGCGCCGGTCAGGCGCACCCGCACCTCGGAGTCCCCGCGGTGCGTCGAGAGCGTCTCCTTCAGCTTCCCCACAAGGCCTTCGGTCACCGTCTGGGCCCGCAGCGACAGCGTCACCGGCCCGGCGACACCCTCTTTGTCCGCTGTGGACACGTCGAGGATCCTCAGGTCCTGGGCGATCAGCTGGGGCGTCCCCTCGCGCTTGTCGAGCTTGGCCTTCACACAGCACACCAGGTCCTCGGCGAGATAGTCGCCGACGGCCTCGTAGGTGGCCGGGAAGAACCGCACCTCGATGCCGCCCTCAAGGTCCTCAATGGACGCCGAGGCCCACAGCTTTCCCTGCTTCGTGACGCGCTTGGCGACGCTGGTGAGGATCCCGGCGACGGTGACCATCATGCCGTCGGGCATGTCGTCGCCGAAGAGGGCGGCGATGGGCCGGTCGGAGTTGGCGCTCAGGTGCCGCTCGTAACCGACCAGCGGGTGCGAGGACACGTACAGGCCGAGCATCTCGCGCTCGAAGGTCAGCAGGTCGCGCTTGTCCCACTCGTACTCCGGGACGGTCAGGTCGACGCCCAATGTGGACGCCGACTCCTCGGCGGCGAACATGTCGCCGAAGAGGTCGAACTGGCCGCGCGCCTCCTCCTTCTTGATCGACATCATCGCGTCGATCGCCTGCTCGTGCACCTCGGCCAGACCGCGCCGGCTGTGGTTGAGCGAGTCGAAGGCACCCGCCTTGATCAGCGACTCGATGGCGCGCTTGTTGCACACCACCGCGTCCACTTTGGACAGGAAGTCCTGGAAGGACTCGTAGGGCTGCTTCTCCTTGCGGCACTTGACGATCGAGGACACGACGTTCTCGCCGACGTTGCGAATCGCGCCCATCCCGAAGCGGATGTCCTCCCCGACGGCCGCGAAGGAGCCCAGCGAGTCGTTGACATCCGGCGGAAGCACCTTGATGCCCATCTTGCGGCACTCCGACAGGTACACCGCCATCTTGTCCTTGGAGTCGCCGACCGAGGTCAGCAGTCCCGACATGTACTCGGCCGGGTAGTTGGCCTTCATGTAGGCCGTCCAGTACGAGATCATCCCGTAGGCCACGGCGTGCGACTTGTTGAACGCGTACCCGGCGAACGGGAGGATCGTGTCCCACAGCGTCTTGATGGCCTCGTTGGAGTAGCCGTCGGCCGGGGCGTCGGGGTCCTTCTCCGTTGTCATCGCCCGCATACCCGCGTGGAAGCGCTCGTACTCCTTCTCCAGGACGTCGAGCTTCTTCTTACCCATCGCCTTACGCAGAACGTCGGCCTGACCGGCGGTGAAGCCGGCGACCTTCTGCGCGATCTTCATGATCTGCTCCTGGTACACGATCAGACCGAAGGTCGGTTCCAGGATCTCGGCGAGCGGCTTGGCCAGCTGGGGGTGGATCGGTTTGACGTCCTGCCGGCCGTTCTTGCGGTCGGCGTAGTCGTTGTGCGCGTTCATCGCCATCGGACCGGGGCGGTACAGGGCGTTGACGGCCGAGATGTCGGCGAACTCGGTGGGCTGCATGCGGCGCAGGAGCTCGCGCATCGCCGAACCGTCGAGCTGGAACACGCCGAGGGTGTCACCGCGCTGGAGCAGTTCGTAGGTCGTGCCGTCGTCGATGGGGAGCGTGTCGAGGTCGATGTCGATTCCCCGGTTCACCTTCACCAGGTCGATCGCGTCACCGAGGACGGTGAGGTTGCGAAGGCCCAGGAAGTCCATCTTCAGCAGGCCGATGTCCTCACAGGACGGATAGTCGAAGCCGGTGATGATCGACCCGTCCTGCGGCCGCGCCCACACCGGGATCACGTCCATGACGGGATCCTTCGACAGGATCACCGCGCAGGCGTGGACGCCGGGCTGCCGGATCAGGCCCTCCAGGCCGCGCGCGGTGTCGAAGATCTTCTTGGCGTTGGGGTCGGTGTCCAAAAGGGACCGGACTTCGGTCGCCTCCTTGTAGCGGGGGTCGGAATCGTCGACGATCCCCTTGAGGCTGATGTCCTTGCCCAGTACCGGAGGCGGCATCGCCTTCGAGATCTTGTCGGCCATGCCGAAACCGGCCGGGCCGTAGAGGATCCGGGCGGCGTCCTTCAGGGCGGCCTTGGCCTTGATGGTGCCGAAGGTGATGACCTGGGCGACCTTGTCGACGCCGTACTTGTTCGTCGCGTAGACGATCATCTCGCCGCGGCGGCGGTCGTCGAAGTCGATGTCGATGTCGGGCATGGAGACGCGCTCGGGGTTCAGGAAGCGCTCGAACAGGAGCGTGTGCTCGATCGGGTCGACGTTGGTGATGCCCAGCGCGTAGGCGACCAGCGAACCGGCCGCCGAACCACGGCCCGGGCCGACCCGGATCCCTTGCGAGCGAGCGTACTGGCACAGGTCGGCGACGACGAGGAAGTACGCGGGGAAGCCCTGCTGGTTGATGACGCCCAGTTCGTACTCGGCGCGTTCGATGTAGCCGTCGGGGATCCCGTCGGGGAACCTCCACTTGAGACCTTCGACGACGTCGTGGTGCAGCCAGGTCTCCTGGGTGTGGCCCTCGGGGACCTCGAAGATCGGCATCCGGTCGGCGTAACCGAAGGCGGAGTCGTAGGACTCGACGCGCTCGGCGATCAGGAGGGAGGAGTCGCAGGCGCCGGGGAGTTCGTCGTCGAACATCGCGCGCATCTCGGCGGCCGACTTGAGGTAGTAGCCGTCGCCGTCGAACTTGAAGCGCTTGGGGTCGTCGAGGGTCTTGCCCGACTGGACGCACAGCAGCGCCTCGTGCGCGCCGGCCTGGTCCTGCGTGACGTAGTGGGAGTCGTTGGTGGCCAGCCAGCGCAGGCTGAGCTGGTCGGCGATCTTCTTGAGGCCCTCGCGGACCCGGTTCTCGATGTCGAGGCCGTGGTCCATGACCTCGCAGAAGAAGTTGTCGGCGCCGAAGATGTCGCGGTAGTCGGCCGCGGCCTGGAGGGCCTCGTCGAACTGGCCGAGCCGCAGCCGGGTCTGGACCTCGCCCGAAGGGCAGCCGGTCGTGGCGATGATGCCCTGCGAGTACTGCTCGACGAGGGCGCGGTCCATGCGGGGCTTGTAGTAGTAGCCCTCGATGCTCGCCTTCGACGACAGCGCGAAGAGGTTGTGGAGGCCGGTCGCGTCGGCCGCCAGCATCGTCATGTGGGTGTAGGCGCCGTTGCCGGAGAGGTCGTCGGAGCGCTGACCGGGATCGCCCCAGTACACCGGCTTCTTGTGGAAGCGGTCGTGCGGGGCGAGATAGGCCTCGATGCCGATGACGGGCTTGACGCCGGCCGCCTTCGCCTGCTTGTAGAAGCCGTAGGCGCCGAACATGTTGCCGTGGTCGGTCATGCCGATGGCGGGCATCTCGAGGCGGCTCGCCTCGGCGAACAAGGGCTTGAGCTGGGCGGCGCCGTCGAGCATCGAGTACTCGGTGTGCACGTGCAGGTGTACGAAAGACCGATCCGGCACCGGTGATCATCTCCTTGCGCGACGGGACTTCTTCAGGGCGGCCCACCCACCCTAGTGCGCCCGGCGCGAGGGCCGCCGGGAGTCTCGCGAGCGCCGCGCCGAGTTCACGGGGATGTACCGGGAGGCGCGTTCGGAGTAGCCTGTGGACACCGAAGACGAGGGGTGGCAAATGGGAATCGGCGGCAGCATCTTCCTACTCGTGCTCGGTGCGATCCTCAAGTTCGCGGTGAAGGCCAGCCCCGACTGGATCGACCTTCAGGTCACCGGTGTGATCCTCATGATCGCCGCGACGGTGGGGATCGTGATCACACTGAGTTTCTGGCGCTCGAAGAAGTCCGCCGAGGCGCAGACTTCGCAGGAGATCCGGCGGACCAACGCGGCGCGGCGCGAGGCGCGGCGGGCGGAGCCGGCTCCGGAGCAGCGCAAGCCGCAGCAGGGGTAGGGCTTTCGGCCCGGGTTGTCCACAGCCTGGCGGTTGTCCACAGCGAGCGGGGCTCGCGTTCGACGGCTGTGCCCGGCGCGCATCTACCGTCGAACGTAGGGAGGAGGCCGGGAGGCCCCAGGTCACCCCAACCCCCGCACCATCGCCCCGAACGCCCGCCCCCAGACCCCCTCCGCCTCCTCCGCGCCCCCCAGCGCCCCCCGCAGCTCCAGGCTGCTCAGCCCGTGCGCCAGCGCGTTCAGCTGCACCGCCACATCGTCCGGCCGCCCCTTCACCGCCCCCACGTCCACACACCGAGCGACCGCCGCGACCAGCGCGTCGAAGGTCGGCCGAATCCGCTCGCCGGTCTCGCCGTCCGGCTCGAACTCGGGCACCGGCCGCCCGAACATCAGCTCGTAAAGATGCGGGTTGGCGCGCGCGCTCGCCCGGTAGGCGCCACCGAGCGCGAGCAGGTCGGCGACCGGATCGTCCGTGCGCGGGACGGCGTCGAAGGCCTCGGCGAGCCGCTCGAAGCCGGCCAGGAACATCTCCCGCACCAGCCCGGCCTTGTCGCCGAACAGGCTGTACACGGCCGTCGTCGACACCCCGACCTCCTGCGCGACCCGCCGGGTGCTCAGCGCCGCGGGCCCTTCCTCGGCCAGGAGGCGGCCACCGGCGTCGACGAGTTCGCGGCGGAGTTCGGCGTAGTCGCGGTTCCTTGGCCTGGGCATGTTGCCCATCGTATCGTAACGTGGTTATATAACAGCGTCACAAAAGCTCTCGGCAGGAGAAGAACATGAGTGAGCTCCACGTCGTTCTCGGCGCGACCGGCGCCGTCGGCAAGGCCGTCGTCGCCGAACTCAAGGACCGGGGCCACGACGTCCGCGCCGTCAGCCGCCACGCCGGTGACGGCCCCGGTGACCTCCACGCCGACGTCACCACCGCCGAGGGCGCCGTCGCGGCCTGCGCGGGCGCCGCCGTCGTCTACCAGTGCGCGCAACCGCCCTACGCCGAGTGGGCGGCGAAGTTTCCCGCCTTCACCCGCACGGTCATCGCCGGCGTCGAGGCGGCCGGCGCGAAGCTCGTCATGGCCGACAACCTCTACGTCTACGGCCCCGTCGACGGCCCCATGACCGAAGACCTCCCCCATGCCGCGACCGACCCGAAGGGCCGCGTCCGCGCCGAGGTCGACCGGCTGATCCTCGACGCGCACGACGCCCGCCGCATCCGCGCGACCCTCGGCCGCGCCTCCGACTACTACGGCCCCGGCGGCGTCAACACCATCCTCGGCCCGACGGTCTTCGCCGCCGCCCTCGCCGGGAAGACCGTCCGCTGGGTCGGCGCCCTCGACCAGCCCCACACCGTCGCGTACCTGCCGGACGTCGCCGCGGGGCTGGTGACCCTCGGCGAGCGCGCGGAGGCCGACGGCCGGTCGTGGCACCTGCCGGCCGCCGAGGCGGTCACCGGACGGGAGTTCGGCGAGCTGGTGCGGGCTCAGGTGGGCGGGAAACCCCGTGTCGCGGGGCTCGGGCGCGGCATGCAGCGCGTGTTGGGGCTGGTCAATCCGGTGGTGCGGGAGCTGGGGGACACCTGGTACCAGCGCGACCGGCCGTTCGTCGCCGACGACTCGGCGTTCCGCGCTGCCTTCGGGCCGGTGAAGGTCACCTCGCACGCCGACGGGGTCGCGGCGACGCTCGACTGGTTCCGCGCGAACGGGTGACCCTCCCGGCTCGTTACGCGTCGACCGCGAACGCCGGGTATCCCACGACACGGTTGGGGTTCCCGCCGTAGCTGTCGGCGGAGGTGCGCAGCGCCAGCTGCCGGGGCAGGTACTTGTGCCGTGCGGCCCAGGCGACCAGTCCGCGCAGGGCGAACACCCCGCAGGCGTCGCCGGAGTCGATGCGCTCGTGATCGAGCTCACAGACGGCGGCGGCGGTGCGCCGGTCGAGGTCGCGGGCGACCTCGTCGGGGTGGAAGTGGGAGAAGTCGGTGCTGCACAGCACGACCGTGCGGGGGTCGTCGGCGACGGTGGCGTCGATGAGGTCGGCGACCTCCTCGGCGGGGGTGTACCCGACCGCGATCGGGGTGATGCGCACGTCGCCGAGGACGGTCTGGATGAAGGGCAGCTGCACCTCGATCGAGTGCTCGCGCTGGTGCGGCACGGGGTCGGCTGGCAGTCCGGGCGCGTCGACGGTGTGCAGGTCGCCGAGCGGGGTCTCCCACATCCCGGCGGGCGAACCGGCGCAGCCTTCGAGCCTCGCGAAGTGCGAGGGCCCGAGGATGACGACCCGGTCGACCTTCCCGGCGAAGCGTTCGAGGCGCGCGTAGACGGTCGCGGCGACGGGCCCGGAGAAGCGGTAGCCGGCGTGCGGGACGACGTAGGCGGGCGCGAGCTGCTCGTCCGCCGGGACCTCGATCTTGTTGAGCATCCGGCGGATCATGGTCCGCAGGTGGGAGGGGTCGCCGGGGTAGAAACGGCCCGCGACCGCCGTTGGTCGCGCTTCGGGTCGCATCATTCCTGGTCTCCTCGCGGATTCGTCTCGGCCGGCAGCAGTGTCAGCCGGCGTCTGTCGTGTTTCCCGGGGCGGCCGGGCTTCTCTGCCAGTCTGACCGGTCGGCGTTTGGCGCCCCAGTCGCCGGCGGGTCCATCGAACACCCCGGCGATCATGTCACCGCAATGTTCGCAGGCCCCGGTCTCGGTCAGGTCATAGCGGTTGATGACGTGCCAGTCGCGCTCGACGACGGGTTTCCCACAGGCGGGGCAGCGGGTGGTCTGGCCCTCGGGGTCGTGGACGTTACCGGTGTAGACGTAGCGCAGTCCGTGGTCGAGGGCGATGCGGCGGGCCCGGCGCAGGGTCTCGGGCGGGGTGCGGGGGATGTCGCGCATCTTGAAGTCGGGGTGGAAGGCCGAGAAGTGCAGCGGCACGTCCGGGCCGAGGTGCTCGGCGAACCAGGCGCACTCGGCGGCGATCTCGGCGTCGGAGTCGTTGTGCCCGGGGATCAGCAGCGTCGTCACCTCCAGCCACACCGAGGTCTCTTCGTGCAGGTAGCGCAGGGTTTCCTGCACGGAGCCGAGCTTGGCGAAGGTGACCTTCTCGTAGAACTGCTCGCTGAAGGCCTTCAGGTCGATGTTGGCGGCGTCCATGTGCGAGTAGAAGTCGGCGCGGGCCTCGGCGTTGATGTAGCCGGCGCTGACCGCGATCGACTTGATGCCCCGGGCGCGGCAGGCGTCGGCGACGTCCATCGCGTACTCCAGGAAGATCGTCGGGTCGTTGTACGTGAAGGCCACCGCGCGGCAGCCGAGGCGTTCGGCGGCCTCGGCGAGCGCGTCGGGCGAGGCGGCCGAGGAGAGCGTGTCGATCTCGCGGGACTTGGAGATGTCCCAGTTCTGGCAGAAGCGGCAGGCGAGGTTGCAGCCGGCGGTGCCGAAGGACAGCACGGGCGTGCCGGGCAGGAAGTGGTTGAGCGGCTTCTTCTCCACCGGGTCGACGCAGAAGCCCGAGGAGCGGCCGTAGGAGGCGAGCACGATCCGGTCGTCGACGCGGCCGCGCACGAAGCACAGTCCGCGCTGGCCTTCGCGGAGTTTGCAGGCACGGGGGCACACGTCGCACTGGATGCGCCCGTCGGGCAGCGCGTGCCAGTACTGGGTGTCGACGGTGAACGGGTCGTCGCGGCTGAGTGTGTCCGCCGGGGCGGGATCGTGCATCGCGTACGCCTCCTCACCCCCACGCTATGCCGGTGGCCACGCCCGTTGCAAGCGGAGCGGGCGGTGCGGGCGGGGGCGGATATGATCGAGGGTCGGGTCCGGGGGGCCGTGTGCCCGCCGTGAACGCATGAACGAGCATTGAATGAGGTAGAGCATGTCGGGCCAGGGGTCCGCGGTGGCGCGTGAGGCGTCGAGTCGGCGCACGTTCGCGGTGATCAGTCACCCTGACGCGGGTAAATCCACCATCACCGAGGCGCTCGCGCTGCACGGTCACGCGATCGGCGAGGCCGGTGCCGTCCACGGCAAGGGCGGCCGCAAGGGCGTGGTGTCGGACTGGATGGCGATGGAGAAGCAGCGCGGTATCTCGATCACGTCGGCGGCGCTGCAGTTCAACTACGCCGACTGCGTGGTGAACCTCCTCGACACGCCCGGTCACGCCGACTTCTCGGAGGACACCTACCGGGTGCTCACGGCCGTCGACTGCGCGGTCATGCTGATCGACGCCGCGAAGGGCCTTGAGCCGCAGACGCTGAAGCTGTTCGAGGTGTGCCGGCACCGGCGCATCCCGGTGATCACGTTCATCAACAAGTGGGACCGGCCGGGCCGTGCCGCCCTGGAGCTCCTCGACGAGATCGAGGAGCGCATCGGCCTCAAGTGCACGCCGCTGACCTGGCCGGTCGGTCCGGGCGGGAAGTTCGCCGGTGTCATCGACCGCCGCGGCGACGACGATGCCACGGCCAACGACATGGTCCACTTCGAGCGCACCCCGGGCGGGACGCGTGAGGCGATCCAGACGCGGTTGACCGGCGACAAGGCCGCCGAGCGTTTCGGCGAGGACTACGCCACGGCCGTCGAGGAGGTCCAGCTGCTGACCGAGATCGGCGCGACGCACGACCAGAAGCTGTTCGAGTCGGCGGTGACCACGCCGGTCCTGTTCGGCGCGGCGGTGGCGAACTTCGGTGTCGCCCAGCTGCTCGACGTGCTCATCGAGCACGCGCCCGCCCCTGGCGCGCGCGAGGACGCCGAGGGGGAGCCGCGACCGGTCGACTCGCCGTTCTCGGGTTTCGTGTTCAAGATCCAGGCGAACATGAACAAGGCCCACCGCGACCAAGTCGCCTTCGTGCGCGTCTGCTCGGGCCGCTTCGAGCGGGGCATGGTCGTCACGCACGCCGAGTCGGGGCGCCCTTTCGCGACCAAGTACGCGCAGTCGCTGTTCGGCGCCTCCCGCGACACTCTCGACGAGGCGTTCCCCGGCGACGTGATCGGCCTGGTCAACGCCACCGCGCTGGGCATCGGGGACTCGCTGTACGTCGACAAGAAGGTGCTGTACCCGCCGCTGCCGTCCTTCGCGCCGGAGCACTTCGCGACCATCCGCACCGACGACACCTCGAAGGCCAAGCGCTTCCGCCGGGGCATCGCCCAGCTCGACGCCGAGGGCGTCGTGCAGGTTCTCTACTCCGACCGGCGCGGTGACGCCACACCCGTGCTCGCCGCGGTCGGCACCATGCAGTTCGAGGTCGCGACGCACCGCCTCACCGAGGAGTTCGGGGTTCCCACGACCCTCGACCACCTCCCCTACGAGCTGGCGCGCCGCACCGACCCCGAGAGCGCCGAGAAGATGAAGCGCTCACCGGGCACGGAGACCTTCGTGCGGGCGCGCGACGGCGTGGTGCTGGCGGCGTTCCTGAACAAGTGGCGGATGCAGACGGTGAAGACCGACAACCCCGGCATCATGCTCGAACCCCTCCTCGCCGACGCGGACGTGTGATGGCCGACATCGCGCCGATCCCGGCCGGGCGGACCCACGTCGCCTTCCACGCCATGCGGGAGCTGCGGCCCTCGCTGACGACCGTCGAGGAGTTCACCGCGATCGTCGACGAGCAGTTGCGGCCCGGCGGTTATCTCCTCGCCGGCGCGTTCCTCGACATCGCGGGGGACGCGGTTGCCGTCGCGGGGTACCGGTACACGCAGTCGCTGGCGGCGGGCAAGCACATGTACGTCGACGACCTCGTCTCCCTGCCCGAGGTTCGCGGGCAGGGACACACCCGCGAGCTGTTCGCCTGGCTTCGCGAGGAGGCGAAGGCCAACGGCTGCGAGCAGCTGCACCTCGACTCGGGCACGCAGCGGCACGGGGCTCACCGCTTCTACCTGGCCAACGGGATGCACATCCCGGCGTTCCACTTCTCGACCGCGCTCGACTAGGAAACCCCGCCCCGTCGCCCGCGACTGGCTGCGGCGAACACGGGCGACGGGCGCGCGTGGGCTAGTCGATGCGGTAGGCCTGCTCGTAGCGGGGCATCGACCCGAGCTCTTGGCGGCCGTTGCCGGTGGTGAGCCGGTCGACCTCCACCGCGAGGGTTTCCCGCGCCGTCTTCAGCTGTGCCTCGACCGTCCCGATCGCGTCCAGGAACGCCCGCGTGCGCGACAACCGCGCCTCGATCTCCTCCAGCTCCTCCGGCGAGGCCTGCTGGTCGAGGGCCTGCGCCGCCTGCGCGGCGGCGGCCTCGGCGTGTGTCTGCGCGGTGCGCAGCACCGAGTCGGCCTGCCCGCGAGCCTGGTAGATCAGCTGGCGGCAGTACTCCTGCGCCTGCGCGATGTAGGAGTCGGCCTGCTGCTGCGCCTGCGACAGGAGGTTGACCGCCTCGGCGGTCGGGCGGATCGGCGCGACGGTCGGGACGTGGCCGCGCGCGTTGGCGCTCTGCCAGTCCTTCAGCGCGTTCTTGACCTTCTCGGCCTCGACCCGAAGCCGTGCCTCGCGGGCGTCGCGGGCCGCCAGTTCCTCGGCGAGGCGGTTGAGGAAACGGTCGACCTCCTCGGTGTTGTAACCGCGCCGCCCAAGGGTGGTGCGGCTGAAGTCCGTGTGACGGACCTTGTCGGGGCTCAACTTGGGGCCACCTCGCGGCGCCGTGGCGTCGTCACCGGTCATGCCGGCGCCTCCTCACCTGTGCCGTCGAACTCTTCGCGGTGGATCTGGCGTTCGGGCACGCCCGCGTGCGCCAGTGCCGACACGCTCGTGGCGACCATCCCGGGCGGACCGCAGACGAAGACGTCGCATTCCAGCCAGCGGGCCTGCCGCAGCGCGATGCCCACAGGGTTTCCCTTGTGGACCGTTTGGGTCTGCTCGCCCTCGGCGACGCTCGGCACGACGTGGAACCAGTCGTGGCGGCCGGCGAAGTCGCGCAGCGCGGGCAGGTCGTAGAGGTCGCGGTGGTGCCGCGCGCCCCAGTAGAGGTAGACCTGGCGGCCGTCGTAGTTCTGCGCGATCTGCTCGGCGATCGCCTTCAGGGGGGCGAGTCCGGTGCCGCCGGCGAGCATGAGGACGTGCCGCGGCGGAGAGTCGGGCAGGCGCAGGCCGTTGCCCATGGGCGGGCCGATGCACAGTGTGTCGCCGGGTTGCGTGAACTCGACGAGCGCGGGGCTGACCTGCCCCGCGTCGGCCATGCGCACGTGGAAGTCGATGGTGCCGTCCTCCCGCGGAGCGTTCGCCGGGGAGTACTGCCGCCACATGCGCGGGCGGTGGGGGTGCTGGATCGTCAGCGACTGCCCCGCGCTGTAGACGAGGCGTTCGTGCGGGGCCACCCGGATGACGGCGAGGTCGAGGGTGCGCCGCTCGTGCGACACGACCTCGGCGTCCCACCAGGCCGGGGTCTCCTTCGCGGAGTCGTTGGCGGCCTCGGACATGACCTGGGCGACGATGCCGTAGGCGGCCTCCCAGTCGGCGGCCAGTTCGGGGGTCCAGTCGGCGCCGAGGAAGTGCTCGAGGGTCGCCAGCAGGGCCGACCCGACCGCCGGGTAATGGCCGTCGAGGACGGCGAACTTGCGGTGGTCGCGGCCGAGGTCCTGCAGGAAGGGGACCAGCGCGTCGACGTTGTCGACGTCGCTGACGATCCGCCCGAGCGCGGTGACCAGCCGGTCGCGCTGGGCGGCCATGCTGATGGGGAACATCTCCCGCGTCTCGGGGTGCTCCAGGAACAACGTCGAGTAGAAGAAGAGCGGGACTTGGTCGCCGTAGGCGGCGGCCTCGCCCCAGCTCCACTTCAACCGTGCTGCGTCGACCACTCAGGATCCCGCGTTCGGGTCCACGATGTCGTCGCGCACCGACTTGAGGGTCTGCGCGACCGCGTCGGCGATCTCGCCGGGGGCGCCCATGTCGTCGAGGACGCCGAGGAGGTGGGCCCCGACCTTCTCGTAGTGGGCGCCGGTGATGGCCAGCCCCCGGTGTGCGGCCGACAGCTCGCGGCCGCCGTACTCGGTGGGACCGCCGAGGACCTGCGACAGCAGCAGCACCTGGTGGCGCTTGAGCTGGGCGAGGTCGGTGTCGACGAAGTAGTGGGCGAGCTCGGGGTCGTCGAGGAGGCGGACGTAGAAACGCTCGACGGCCTCCTTGATGGTGGGGGCTCCACCGAGCTGGTCGTAGTAGGAGGGGGCTTCGGCAGCTGTCATGTCGCCTGCTTTCGCAATGGGGGCAGGATGTGCGCGGGCGTGTCGAGGCTGATGCTTCGAGGGGTTCTCGGCGGCCCGGCTGAGGGAAGGATCCTGACGAGATCGCGTCTGTGCCGCCGCCGATGCTACCGGTGGCCGATTCGGCCTCCCGGGGACACCCCGTCAGCAGTTTTAATCCATTGTGGACTGAGGTGTCATGCCTGCTCACCACCGGTTACCCATGGGTAGTATTTCGGGATTTCGGTGGCCTTCGCGGTACTCGCATCGTGACAGTCGCGGTGCCCTCGCCAACAGTGATTTAGGTGCGATTTAAGAGTGCCGGGCGAGGGTCATACGCTGTCGGCGTGGACCTGAGCCAGTACATCGCGCCCGTCGCCGACTTCCCGATCCCCGGCGTCGCCTTCAAGGACATCACGCCGTTGCTGGCCGACCCGGAGGCCTTCGGCGCCTCCGTGGACAGGCTGGCCGACCTCGTCGAAGGGCTCACGGTCGACCGGATCGCGGCCTTCGACGCCCGGGGTTTCCTATGGGCGGCGCCGCTGGCCTACAAGCTGGCGCTGCCGCTGGTGCCGATCCGCAAGGCCGGGAAGCTCCCGCGTGCGCGCCTGACCGAGAGCTACCAGGGCGAGTACGGGGTGGAGACCGTCGAGCTCCATGACGACGCGATCGGGGCCGGGGAGTCGGTGCTGCTGCTCGACGACGTTATCGCCACCGGCGGAAGCATGCTGGCCGGCTGCCGCCTGGTGGAGCGGCTCGGCGGGACGGTCGCGGCGTGCGCGGCGGTCATCGAGTTCGCGGGACTGGGCGCCCCTGCGGCGCTGGAGAACTACCGGACCCTGTCGCTGATCAAGTACTGACACGACGAGGCCGCCTCACCTGGGGGTGGGCGGCCTCGTGGTCGTGGCGGCTACTGGTGCGCGCCGAACTCACCGGAGTCCGAGGACTGCTGGGGGTGCGCGGTGCCCTCGGGCTGGGTGCGGCGCGTGGCGTCCTGCGTGGCCTGCTGCGAGACGCCGTACTGCGACGACTGGTAGGCGCTCTGCCCGAACTGCGAGGACTGCTGCTGGTTGCCGACCGAGGCCTTGAGGCTGGCCGACTCCTGTTCCACGCGCCCGAGGACCCGCTCCCAGCGATCCCGCATCGGCTGGATGAGGCCGCCGCCGAGGCCGACGATGGCGACGCCGCCGATGATCGCGAGGGCGGTGATGAACAGCGGCATGGTCACCGTGGTGCCGATGCCGATCTGGTTGAGCGCGGCGATCGCGGCGATGACGACGATGGCGATGCGCGAGATCATCGCGACGGTCCGGCCGTAGGAGACCGACGCGAGCATGTTGGAGACCAGGTCGTAGACGACGTTGGCGACCGCCATGGCGACGACCATGATGACCAGTGCGATGAACAGCTGCGGCAGCCAGGCCACGATCCCGTTGAGGAGCGTGCTGACGGGGTTGGCCCCGAAGGCGCCGAAGGCCAGCTGCAGGGTGAACAGCATGATCGCGTAGAAGACGATCATGCCGGTCAGTTGGCTGGCGCTGTAGCGGCCCGTGAAGCGGCGCAGCCCACCGCGCTCGGCGGCGCGGTCGAAGCCGACTTTCGACAGCAGCTTGACGGCGACCGTGCGCAGGATCCGGGCGACGATGTAGCCGATGACCAGGATCGCGAGGAAGGCGAGCGCGCGTGGAATGAACGCGACGATCGCGTCCAGTGCGTTCTGGAAGCTCTGTGAGATGTCCATAGCCGGAGGCTAAACCGGCTATGAGTGATTTTGGTCCTATTTGGCGCTATTGGACGGGCTCTCTCCGGAAGTACTAGGAGGTCGGCCAAGTCCGCCAGTTGAGCCACGCGCGGCTGGGCGTGGGACCGCGTTGTCCCTGGTAGCGCGACCCGTACACGGCCGAGCCGTAGGGGTGGTCGGCCGGCGAGGACAGGCCGAAGATGCACAGCTGGCCGATCTTCATGCCCGGCCACAGCGTGATGGGCAGGTTCGCCACGTTCGACAGTTCGAGCGTGACGTGGCCGGAGAAGCCGGGGTCGATGAACCCGGCGGTGGAGTGCGTCAGCAGGCCCAGGCGGCCGAGGCTCGACTTCCCGTCGAGGCGGGCGGCCAGGTCGTCGGCGAGGCTCACGGTCTCCAGAGTGGAGCCGAGCACGAACTCGCCGGGGTGGAGCACGAAGGGCTCGCCGTCGGTGATCTCGACCAGGGAGGTGAGGTCGTCCTGCTGCACGGCCGGGTCGATGTGGGTGTACTTCGAGTTGTTGAAGACGCGGAACCACCGGTCGAGGCGCACGTCGACCGACGCGGGCTGGATGAGGGTCGGCTCGAACGGTTCGAGGCCGAGGCGACCCGCTTTGACGGCGGCGGTGAGGTCCCGGTCAGACAAGAGCATGGAACGGACCCTAACCGAGGCCGGGAAACAACGGACGGTCGCACCGCAGGGTGCGACCGTCCGGAAATCTGCTAACACCGTGCTCAGTGCCGGTATGCGAACCAGAAGTCGATCATCCGGTCGCTCTGCCCCTCGGTGAACTCGGTCATGCACTCGTCGGTGCCGTAGTCCATGTAGTTGTGGAAGGGGTCGCCGCCGGGTTTCCCGGGGCAGGAGTCGCGGCTGGCGCAGTCGAAGCGCGGCTCGGCCTCGGCGGGCGTGTCGTCGACGTAGTCGCCGTCGCCGCGGCATCCCCCCTGGAAGGTGTGGTAGAGCCCCAGCCAGTGGCCGACCTCGTGGGTGGCGGTGTCGCCCTCGTTGTACGGGGCCGCGCCGCCGCCGGGGAGGCTGCGGTTGAGAAGGATGACACCGTCTTGGTCGCCCTCCTGGTCGGAGGGGAAGGTCGCCCACCCGAGCAGGCCCGCCGGCACCGACGCCGAGTAGATGTTGAGCGTGCCCATGCCCCCGCGGTGCAGTTCCGACTTCATCTCGCGCTCGGCGCTGGAGTCCTGCTCGACCTTGAACCAGTCGTCGTCGGCGGTGCGGGTCGTGCGGATCAGCTGGAAGCGGAACGGGGTCTCCGCGCCGCCCACCTCACCGGCGTAGGCCTCGTTGAGGACGTCGATCTGGTCGTCGATGCGCCCATCGGAGACGTTGCCCTTGCCCTCGTCGTCGGTGATGACGTGGAAGACGACGGGGATCACGATCTCTCCGCCGACCACGCCGGGCACACCGCCGCGACTGTCGAGCCGAGACCGCATCTCGCCCTCGCGGGCCGCCGCCTCTCGGGGGGTGAGCTCGCCGCCGTCGTCGATGAACCCCGCGTCGGGCGTGACCCGCGCACCCGCCGACCCCGCCGGGTCGCATTCGAGGGGTGCCGCCGAGGCGGGGCCGCCGACCACGGAGGCCGCCAGCGAGAGGGCGCACACCGCGCCGACCGCCAGCGCCCGTCCGAGGCTTCGAGGGAGATGGACTCGCGTCATTACTACTCCTCGCCGGTGCTCTAAGTAGACAGAAAGCCGGGCGAACCCGACCTTTTGCCGGAGCGTACGACACTTCGGGAGGACACGAAGGTTGCTTCACGACATAGGGGAGTGAGGGCGCTCGAAAGGCATCCGCTACAGTGGGGGTTCTCGCGGATGTAGTTCAATGGTAGAACTTCAGCTTCCCAAGCTGACAGTGCGGGTTCGATTCCCGTCATCCGCTCCATAGTGAACAGCGAGGTCAGGGAGGGTTTCCTGACCTCGCTGCTTCGTTTCCCGGGCCCGTCTTCATCGCCGGGTGCCGTCAGGCCACTTTGGGCAGTGTGGGTCACTGCCGGCTGTCTCCCGCCGCGACGACGTCGTCGATGCGAGGTGACGACGCGGCGGCCGCTTCGTCGGCGGCGCTGCCGGAGGCACTGGCGGCGGCCAGCACGTCGGCGGGGACGTGCCGTTCCAGGAATCGGCGGGCCGTCCGGGTGGCCGGGTGGATGAAGACGGTGGCCAGCACGATGACGCCGGCAATCACCAGCCAGCCGGCGGCTCCCCAGTTCAGGGCGAGGAACGTGTAGGCCGCCGGCGCCCCGACCTTGCCGAGGGTGATGGTCAGTTCGGAAGCGCCCTGGTAGGCGCCCCGCCGCCGCGGGTCCATGAGCTCGGCCTCGAAGGTCCAGGTCGCCGCCGACATGTAGAGCTCGGCGCCGGTGAGCGCGATGTGGCCCAGCCAGATCAGTGCGATCGTCGCCCAGCCGACGGTCTCGTGCGTGGCGAGCGTGATCAGGCAGGAGATGACGAAGAGGGCCGACGACAGGCGGACGGCCTTGAGAGCCGTGGAGACGTTCTTGACTCCGCGGGCGGCGGCCATCGGCAGGATGATGCACATGACCGTGTTGGTGCCGAAGAGGAAGGCCAGCAGCACGGGCGGGGCGTCGGTCTGCTGGACCAGCCAGAGCGGGATGACGACGTTGAGCACCGCCTGGTTGGTCCAGAACACTCCGGTCAGGAACCCGGTGAGAAGCCAGCCGGGGTTGCGCAGGGGCCCAGGTCCGGGGATGCGCGTCTTGCGCTCCTGCGGGCTGCGTTCGTCGTGCGGGGCCTTCGGCAGCCGGATGACCGCGGCCGCGTTGATCAGCATGATCAGGGCGGTGAACCAGGGCAGGGCCCGCAGGACGTCGCTGGATTGGAACGCGAGCGCGACACCGCCGATCGCGGCGCCGAGGGTGAAGCCGAGGTTGAGCGCGGAGTACATGTAGGCGCGCGATTTGACCCGTTCGTCCGGCGGCAGCACGTCGAGCGTGTAAGCGCCGTGCGCGGTCATGCCGAGCGCGCCGATCACCTCCACGCACACGGCCATCACGACGAAGCCGGTGAAGTCAGTGATGAACGGCCAGACCGTGAACACGACCGCCATCCCGGCGCCGCTCAGCGCCCACATCCGCTTCGGCCCGAAGCGGTCGACCAGTTTGCCCATCGGCACGGCGGCAAGGAAGGCGGCGACACCGGCGACCGTCAGGCCGACGCCGACCTGGGCCGCGGACAGTCCGACGATCTTGGTGAAGAACACCGCTGAGCCGGTCATGAACGCGCCGTCGCCGAGTGCGAACAGCAGCGACTGGAGGGAGAGGCGTCCGGCCAGGCGCGATGGCGGGCGGGCGTGGCCGAGCAGGGCGGAGATCATCACCGGGGGATTTTCGGCAGGCCGCGCCACGGGTGTCACCCCATTTTCACGGCACGACGAGCCGAATGTTTCCCGCGACCGTTCACCGACCGGACCTGCGCCGCCGGAGCCGAACCGGAAATCGTCCGGCAAATGCCGCCATACGTTCCGGCAGCCCGCCCGAATTGTGAAGATGGCCGGTCGGACCGTCGTCGGCCGCGCGAGCGGGACACGTACCCCTAGTGGGCTTGGTCACGAGAGATTTCCCGCCATGCCCGTGCGGAAAACGCAGCTCAGGGCCGCTCCTCCATTATGGAGACCGGCCCTGACGCGCGGGGCCGGCCACGCCGCTCGGGGGCCTTCGCGTTCACCTTGTACCGTTCCCAAAGCCGTCCGCCGACGGGAACGGCGACTTTTCCGGCGAACCGGGCCAGACCGGCCGGACCGGATAAATCGTTGCGTTCCCATGACCTTCTCAAGACCCGCCGGGAACAACTTGGGAGGATGGTGGATCTTCAGTCGACGGGTCACCACCCGCCGGCGGACCAGCCTCACAGAGGGGAGCCGTCAGTGCGCGCGAACCGCCAGGGTCGACCCGACCCGCACAGTGCTTCGTACCCCAGTGTTTCGGAGACCGGCGCGTCGGAGAGCGGGGCTCCACGCTCCGAACGGCCCGGGGCTCCGGGGTACGCCGACGTCGTCGCCGCCGCCGAATGGCTCGCCGGACGCGTCGTCCACACTCCCCTCGTCCGCTCCCGCGCCCTCGACGAGCACGCCGGCGTGCGCCTGTGGCTCAAGGCCGAGAACCTCCAGCACGGCGGCTCCTACAAGTTCCGCGGCGCCATGCGCGCCGTCGGGCGCCTCGCCGCGACCGGCACCGCCGAGGGCGTCATCGCCCAGAGCACCGGCAACCACGGCTACGCCGTGGCCATGGCCGCCGCCGAACACGGCCTGCCCGCCGCGATCGTGCTCCCCGTCGACGCCGCCACCACCAAGGTCGACCTGATCGCGGCCACCGGCGCCGAGGTCCACCTCGTCGGCACCACCGTCGAAGAGCGCCTCGACACCGTCGCCAAACTGCACGCCGTCTCCGGCCACACCGTCATCGACGCCTACGACCACCCCGACGTGGTCTGCGGCCAGGGCACCGCCACCCTCGAACTCCTCGACGACGTCGCCGCCGCCGGAGGCCGCCTCGACGCCGTGGTCGTCCCCGTCGGCGGTGGCGGCGGAGTCGCCGGTGCCTGCCTGGCCGCCTCACGCGAGGAAACCCCACCGCGCGTCTACGGAGTCGAGCCGGTCGGCTGCGACTCCCTCCACCGCAGCCTCGCCGCCGGCACCCGCGTCACCGTCCCGCCCGCCCCGACCCTCGCCGACGGCCTGCGGCCGTCCACGGTCGGCGAACTCCCCTTCGGCATCCTGCGCGACGTCATCGCCGACGTCCTCCTGGTCGACGACCAGGCGATCGCGCACGCGTTCACACAGGCCGTCTTCTCGGCCAAACTCCTCGTCGAGCCATCGGCCGCGGCCGCACTGGCCGGGGCGCTCGCCCTGGCCGCCGCGGGCGGGGTGCACGATATCGGCGTCCTGTTGACCGGCGGCAACGTCGACGCCGGTTCGGTATCCACGATTCTCTCGACGTACCAGGAGGTTTCGGCATGAGTGCCATCCGTGTAGGTGTCCTCTTCGGGGGTCCCTCGGCCGAGCACACGGTCTCGGCGGCATCCGCGCTGGGCGTCGCCCGCGCCCTTCCCCGCGAGCGCTTCACGCCCGTGGTCATCGGCGTAGGGAGGGACGGCTCCTTCCACCTGCTCCCCGAAGACGACGTCAAGGCTTTCCTCAACCAGAGCGGCGCGACCCTCGCCATCGAGGACCGCCTCGAAGTCGGCGGCCCGGCCGTCGAGCTGCGCTCGGCGCGCCCGGACGCCGGGGTCCACATCGTCCTCGACGGAGAGGTCGTCGACACCGTCGACGCCTTCTTCCCCGTTCTGCACGGCCCCTTCGGCGAGGACGGCGTCCTCCAGGGCCTCCTCGAATCGCTCGGCGCCCCCTACGCCGGCTGCGGCGTCGCCGCCTCGGCGGTCGGCATGGACAAGGTCGCCATGAAGCGCGCCTTCAAGGCCGAAGGCGTCCCGGTCACCCCGCACGTGTGGATCGACGAGGCCCGCTGGAACGCCGCGGACAACCCCGCCGAGTTCGTCGACGGCCTCGAACTCCCCCTGTTCGTCAAGCCCGCCAACATGGGCTCGTCGATCGGCATCAGCCGCGTCGACGACCTCGGCGAACTGCCCGAGGCGGTCAAGTCCGCGCTCGTCTACGACCCGGTCGTCATCATCGAGCAGGGCGTCAAGAACGCCCGCGAGCTGGAGGCCGGCGTCCTCGGCGGCTTCGAGCCGCGCGTGTCGGTCGTCGGCGAGGTCACCGTCGCCGAGGGCGTGTTCGACTTCGACCAGAAGTACCTCGGCACCGAGGACCCGATGATCGTCCCGGCCGACCTGCCCGAAGAGATCTCCGAGCAGATCCGCGAGCTGTCGCTGCGCGCCTTCCGCGCCATCGGCGGCTGGGGACTCGCCCGCGTCGACTTCCTCTACGACGAGGCCGCCGGCGAGATCTACGTCAACGAGCTCAACACCCTGCCCGGCTTCACCGCGCACTCGATGTACCCGAAGGTGTGGGCACCGCTCGGCATCACCTACGCGCAGCTGACCGCCGAACTCCTCGACCTGGCCTTCGAGCGCCACGAGCTCTACAGCCGCAAGAGGAGCGCCGCGTGATCCTGCTGTCCGACCCGCGGATCGCCGCCATCCCCGGCCACGACAACGGCGAGGCCCTCATCGACCTGCGCCGGGTCGGCGAACTGCGCCTCGACCCGCGCCTGGCCGACGAGGACGGCATGTTCGCCCGCCTGCGCGAAGGCGTCCTCGACCGGCTCCTGAGCGCCCAGCGCTCCCTGCCGGACGGGCTGCGCCTGCTCATCGTCGAGGCCTACCGGCCCCCGCACCTCCAGCGCAAGTACTTCGAGAGCTACCGCGACGAGCTGCGCGACACCTACCCGGACTGGGACGAGGACCGCCTGCACGTCGAGGCCAGCAAGTACGTCTCCCCGCCCGAGGTCGCCCCGCACGGCACCGGAGGCACCGTCGACCTGACCCTGTGCACCGCCGAGGGCGTCGAACTCGACATGGGCACCGCCGTCAACGACAGCCCCGAGGCCAGCGCCAACGCCTGCTTCACCGAGTCACCCTCGGTCGTCGGCGAGGCGCGAAGAAACCGGGACCTCCTCAGCGCCGCCCTCCGCGGCGCCGGGATGGTCAACTACCCGACCGAGTGGTGGCACTGGTCCCACGGGGACCGCTACTGGGCCTTCACCCTCAACGCCTCCCACACCCGCTACGGGCCTGTGGAGATCACCTGACATCCGACTGACCGGAAAGGACGTGACCCGGTGGCGCGCGTACTGCTGATCGAAGACGACCTCGCCATCGGCGAGGGCCTCCAGATGGCTCTGCGGCGGCAGGACCACACCGTGCGGGTCGCGACCACCGGCGAACGGGGCCTCGACCAGTTCCGGGCCGAGGTCCCCGACATCGTCGTGCTCGACCTGATGCTCCCCGGCATCGACGGTTTCGCCGTCTGCCGCCAGATCCGCGGCGCCGGGGACGTCCCGATCATCATGCTCACCGCCCGCGCCGAGGACATCGACGTCGTCGCGGGGCTCGAAGCCGGCGCCGACGACTACGTCGTCAAACCGGTCCAGCCCCGCGTCCTCGACGCCCGCATCCGCGCCGTCCTTCGCCGCATCGGCGCCGAACGCGCCGAACGCGAACAGCACGGCGCGCTCAGCATCGACCGCTCGGCGCTCGTCGTGGCCAAGAACGGCGCCCAGATCGCCCTCGCCCCCACCGAACTGCGCCTCCTCCTCGAACTCACCCGCTCGCCCGGCCGGGTCCTCAACCGCCAGCAGCTCCTCCAAGCCGTCTGGGAGCACAACTACCTCGGCGACTCCCGCCTCGTCGACGCCTGCGTGCAGCGCCTGCGCGTCAAGATCGAGGACGACCCGGCCAGCCCCGTCTACGTGCAGACCATGCGCGGCTTCGGGTACCGCTTCGGACCGCTCCCTCCGGGCTGAACCATGGGTTTCCTGCGTACCGGCCTGCGCTCGCGGATGGTGATCACCTACATCCTGATCAGCATCCTGTCGGCGGGCGCCACCGCGGCCGCCGGTTACGTCGAGGCCCGCACCACGATCCTGCGCGACAGCCAGGACCCGGCGGTCGGCGCGCTGACCAACGCCGTCGACAAACTCGCCGACTCCATCCGCCTGCCGCCCGAGCAGGGAGAACTCGACCAGCTGGCCGCCGAACTGCAGGAGGCCGCCGGCGGTGAGGTCGCCGTCGTCTACGGATCGAACCGGTCCCGGTCCGGACCCCCGCTCGACCAGTTCACCACGAGCCTGCGGGAGGCCATCCGCACCGGCGAGAGCGTCGTCTGGCAGCGGGTGATGATCGAGGGCGACCCGGTGCTGACCATCGGGATGCCCTTCCTGATCCAGACCCCCGACAAGCAACTCACCGCCTCGGGCCTGGAGATCTACAGCGCCCGCCCGATGCTCGCCGAGCAGGAGAGCGTCGACCGCATGGCCACCGCCCAGTGGACCGGCATCGGCGCCGTGGTCATCGCGATCATCTTCGCGCTGCTCGCCGCGCACAGCGTGCTGCGGCCCGTGCGGGAACTCGCGGTCGCGGCGAAACGCTGGGGCCAGGGCGAACTCGACATCCGCCTCGACGTGCGCGGCCGCGACGAACTCGCCGACCTGTCGCGGACCTTCAACCAGAGCGCCGACGCCGTCGCCCACCATGTCGCCGAACTCGAACGGGTCGAGGCCGACGCGCGGCGCTTCGTCGCCGACGTCTCCCACGAGCTGCGCACGCCCTTGGCGGCGATGACCGCCGTCGTGGACGTCCTCGACGAGGAGGCCGAGCACCTCACCGGGGACGCGGCGTCGGCGGCGCGGCTGGTCAGTCAGGAGACCCGCAACCTCAACCGCCTTGTCGACGACCTGATCGAGATCTCCCGCTTCGACTCGAAGTCGGCGGGGCTGATCCTCGACGACGTGGACATGGGCGAGGCGGTGGCGTCGAGCCTGCGGGCACGCGGGTGGTCGGAGCAGGTGTCCGTCGAGCTTCCGGCGAGGCTGACCGCGCGCCTCGACCCGCGTCGCCTCGACGTGATCGTGGCGAACCTGGTCGGCAACGCGTTGCGGCACGGTGGGGCGCCGGTGGAGGTGCGCTTGTCGGGCGGCGCCGAGGAGGTCGTCATCGAGGTCGCCGACCGTGGTCCGGGGCTCGCGCCGGACGTGATCGGGCATGTCTTCGACCGTTTCTACAAGGCCGACACCGCGCGCGGGCGTTCGTCGGGGAGCGGCCTGGGCCTGGCGATCGCGAGGGAGAACGCGCGGCTGCACGGCGGGGAGCTGTCGGCGGCGAACCGTGAGGGCGGGGGCGCGGTGTTCACGATGAGGCTGCCGAGAGGGTCGCGATGAAACGGGTGCTGGCGCTGGTGTGCGGGCTGTTGCTGCTGGCGGGGTGCGGGGTGCGGCCGAGCGAGGTGATCCCGGCGGGTGACGCACCGAAGCAGCACGCGACGATCCAGGTGATGCTCTACTGGCTTGAGGAGGGCCGCCTCGTCGCCCAGCCTCGGTTGGTGGGGGAGGCGCTCGACCTTGACGGGGCTGTCGCGATGCTGATGGCGGGGCCGACCCCCTCGGAGCTCGCGTTCGATCTGGGGACGGCGTTGCCCGGTGGCGACTTCGATGTCTCGGTGCTCTCCGACGGGAACGGAATCGAGGTCCGCTTCGAGACCTCCGTGGCCGGCTGGAGCGGCCTGGCGGTGGACCAGGTCGTCTGCACCGCGGTGGCCGCCGAGAACCGATACGGTTCGGTGGCCGCCTTCGATCGGTACGGTTCGGTGCTGGTCGCGGGCGACGACTTCAGCTTCGAAGCCCGTCAGTGCCCGCTCCTGTGACCCCGAATTGTGGCTTGTTACACAACCGTGACATTCCCCGGAACCCTCCAGGACATCCCCACCCCACCATGAACCCATGACCACCTACGTCCCCCAGCCCCACCGCCGCACCTGGGCCGCCACCGCCGCCCTCGCGCTCGGCGCGCTGCTGTGCGCTTCGGCGGCGGTCATGACCTACGTCGTGGCCGTGCAGACCTACACCGGGCAGGCCCTGGAGAACCAGGGCCTCAACATCACGACCGAGACCGTGCCCCACCCCTCGGCGCTGGCGTTGCTCGGGCTCGTCGGCTCGCCGCCCCTCATCATCGGTGCCCTGGCGGCCATCCTGCTGATCGGCGTACTCACCCGGGACCACACCGGTGGTCGCCGCCGTGTCCGCTACGGCGTCGCCGGCACCGCCGTCGCCGCGCTCTCCATCGCCACCACCGAGCTGCTGAAGCAAACACTGCCCCGCCCGGATCTGGACGTGTACGGCAGCGGGTCGCCGCTGCACAACAGTTTCCCCAGCGGGCACACCACCGTCGCCGCATCCGTGGCCTTCGGGCTCATCCTCGCCGCCCCACCCTTCTGGCGCGGCATCCTCGCCGCCCCAGCCTTGCTCGCGATCGGTCTGGTCGCCGCCTCCACCATCGTCACCGGCTGGCACCGCGTCTCCGACACTGTGGGCGCCACCCTCATCGCCGCCACCTACCTGCTCCTGGCCGCCACCCTCATGCGCCTCCCCAAGCCGCCCGCACCCACCACACCCCATCTCCCCGCCGCCCCCACCCCACCGACCACCCACCCCGCCACCGGCCCCCACGCCACTCACCCACCCGCCACCGAGCACCCCACCCAACACCACCGCACCCCCGCCCCCATCTGGGCCAGACCCGGCACCACCTCCGCCGGCACCACCTCCACCGGCACCACAGTGGCCACCCACCCCGGCCGCTGACACCCAGGCAGTAGCGGCAGACCGAAAGGGGGAACGGCCGAACGGCGGAACGGCGGGAAGCTGACGGCGGAAGACCGCCGAGGAGAACCAGCGGCAGCCGACAGGCCGCTCCGCCGGCCAGCAAGGTGGGGCCCGCTCGCGTCGCTGAGGGCACCGGCCCGCGCGCCGCGCGAGGTTTCCCGGGAGACGCCACGGTGCGCCGGTCCGCCGGGCCGCCGAGGCCCGCCGGGCGCGAGGGCGTTGACCGGGTTGTGGTGCCGGGCGGGTTGCCCACGCCCCCCGCCGACCGCGCGGGCGTTGACCGGGTTGTGGTGCCGGGCGGGTTCCCCACGCCCCACGCCGGCCCGAAGGGTCACCGGCTTCCCGACGGCCCCCGCTCTGTCTTCCCCTGCACTGCCGAAGGTCCGCCGCTGCCGTCGCGGTGACGAGGTGCGTGCGACGGGTCCGCCGTTGCCGCCGCGAAGGCCGTGCGTGCGCTCGCCGGGTTGTGGTCTTGAGCGTGCCCCGCCGACCCGAAACGCCGCCGGTATCCCGACGGACTCAGCCCCGTCTGCCGCCGCAGCCTCAGCCTCAGGATTCCCGTTGGGCGCCGAGGTGCCCCATCCGCGCGCAGGTGTCAGCCGGGCTGCCCCCCCCGCTGATCGCGCTGGTCCTGCACGCGGACAGCCGGCGCTCAGGCGGTCGCGGCGGGCGGGAACCCTCCACTCCGCGCTGCGGCGCCAAGCGGCGAAACCAGCCGCCCTCGAAGGCGAGCGCGCCCCACAGGAAGCCGGAACGGAGGACTCAAGGAACCCGAAAACCAGAACCACACGGAGCCAGGCTCCAGGCTCCACCGAGCCACGCCCTGCCGCACCTCGCCTCGCCTCCCCACACCCCGCCGCACCTCGCCTCGCCTCACTGTTGCACACGGCACCGGACAACGCCTCGCTCAACCACGCCAGACCAGGCCGGGAACCAGACACGACACACCACGTTGGACCGCGCGAGGCCAGGCCACGCCGGACCAAGCCAGCCCCAGGCGCACGCGAGGCCGGGCCACGGTGCACCACACCAACCGGGCCGCGCCGCGCCGCGCCGCCGGACCGAGCCACGCCCGGACAAGCCGGACCGGACCGAGCAGCGAGAGGCCGCACCCCGCTGGGCGCCCCTCCACGCCTTGCCCAACCACGCCAGCCCGGGCCTCCGGAGCCGAACCGGGACGCGCCACTCTGAGCACCGCCCCAGCCCGGGCTGCGCCGCGCGAGGCCAGGCCATGCGAGCCGAGCCACGACACCTCGCCGAACCACGCCGGGCCTGGGCCGGTGCTCGCCACGCCAGCCCGGGCCGCGCCTCCGGACCTAGCCACGCCGGATCAGGCCGGAACCGGACCGCGCCACGCGTGACCGGGCCACGCAGGCGCGCCACCCGGCCTCGCCGAACCACGCCTCGCCTTGCTCCGCCTAGCCACACCGGGCCAGGGGCCGGAAAGACCAACCAGACCCATGACCCGGCCGCACATCCGCACATCCGCGCCAGACCCTGCGCCTCCTCCGCCATTACGCAGCCCCCATTCCAGCCGCAACTGACGGCGCGGCAGGGCTGGCTAGCCAGGACCACGTGGCCAGCAAGCACCGGTAGACCTCCGAGCCGCCACCTCCGACGCGACCAAGCGGAAAGCTGACCACGCCTGCTCGCTCGGCCAGCCATACCGAAGAGCCCGGAGAAGCCGGGTACCGGGGTGCCGGGCATGCGGGCCGGACCATGCCACGCTGGGCCACGCCACGCCACGCCACACCGCCCGCGCCGGAGGCCGGAAGCCGGACCACACCGCGCCAATCCACGCTGGCCGCGCCACACAACCTGCGACTCCTCCGCCACCGCCACCGTGGCCCCACCGGCCGCTGCCGCCAGCACCGCAAGGCGGGAGGCTAGCGACAGCAGCACAGCGAGCGAACTAGGACGGGAACACCGAGGGACGCCGACGCCGGTGGTCGAGTAGGCCGCCGAGGCGACCTGCGCAGGACCGGTGACGCCCGAGCTAGGGCCCCGACGCCGCGCTTTGCCCCGCCGGCCGCGCCGGACGATGCCATGCCGCTGGGCCGTCAATGGGCCGCACCTGACCTGCACCTCACCCGCAGCCACCACCGAGGCCCCAACTTCGGCTGTCACCGCCAGCACGTCGCGGCTGCGGCTGACCACAGCTGCGTGGTCGGGCAACGGAAGCGGAAGGCCCGAGCGAGCCAGAAACCGGAGACGTGAACGGCCAGATCCAGACCCCCCACCCAGCTGAGCCTGAACCGGCACGTCTTCCGTCCCAGCGCGTTGTGCCCGCAGTTCGGGGCTGGGGCCGCGCCCCGCGAAGCCATATGGACGCAGTTCGAGCGAACTGCGCCAGGGGCCGCCGACGCGTCTTCCGCCACCACCGCGCCGTCCGTTCCGGCCGTGACGGACGGCGCGGCTGAGCAATGAGGACAGGGAGGCTGGGCCGAGCGGAGGTACGAGGCTGCGGCGGGAGGGAATGGCGACCCGCGCGCCAGTGCCGCGCTGGCCGCACGCCTGTGCTCGTCGCCCCTGCGTCACGCGGATACCAGTGGCCAATGCCACGGACACTCGTCCGACGCGGGTTCGGGCCGTGCGAGGCATACGTGTTTGCCGCTGTCTTTGCCGCCATGCTGCTGGCCGGGCGTCAGCCTCGCTTCGCCACCGCCACCGCCACCGCCACCGCCACCGCCACGCGCTGGGCCGGGCCGCCCCTTTGTGCCCCCGCTGCCTGCCGTCTGTGCCGCGCGCTCGTCTCACCTCTGGCCCGCGTGCTTGGAGCCGCAGCCCACCGCCAGCGTCACATCGCAAGACGCCGCAGACGTCGCTGGTCCACCGATCGGGCGACCATGGGCGGCAGGTGCCACACCAACGCACGGCCACGACAGCTGCCGCTCAGCGGTGCGCCCAGGTTCCGCCCAGCCATCCTCGAACGCGCGAGCGCAACGAGACGATCCGGGACCATCGTCTGCCGGCACCAGACCGGTGTGGTCGTTCCGTCGTGCACAAGACCGCCGCCGCACCATCCGGCGTTGACAGTCGGCGGTGGACGGTCCGGGGCGATCGGCTGGGACGCGAGAGCCGCCGTCCCACCCCACCCCGCAGGGACCGGCGAGGCGGGGCCGGCCCGCCGCATCCTCCCGCGCCAGCCCCACCCCGCCCCGCCGCGCGTCACACCGCCGCCACCGCCGGTTCGGCGTTGTCGTCGCGTTCGACTTCCGGCGGCAGCGCTTCTTCCTTGACGTTGCGCAGGAACGGCACGAACGTGGCCACGACGATCAGGGCGAACACCCCGAAGGTCACCCGCACACCTGCGTATTCGGCGAGGAGGCCTGCGGCGCCGGCTCCCAGCGGGAGGGTTCCCCAGCTGATGAGGCGGGCGGTGGCGGAGTAGCGGCCGTACATGTCCTGCGGGACAAGGCGATGGGTGATGGTGCGGCTGGTGACCGTCCACAATGTTCCGCCAAGGCCGCCGGCGAAGCCGGCGAGGCCGATGAGGATGGGGTGGGGGAAGAGGGCCGGGATGGCCATCATCACCAGGGTTCCGATGAGGTCGGCGAAGAGGGTGAGCCGGCGGCCGAGGAGGCGGTTGAGGGGCACGGCGAGGAAGACACCGAGGAGGCCGCCGGCGCCGATGCTGCTCAGTAGCAGGCCGTAGGCGATTCCACTGAGGTGGAGGTCGCGGGTCGCCAGGGTAGGAAGCAGTGCGAGCCAGCCGCTCCAGCAAATGATCAGCACGGAGATGGTCGCCGTCAACGTCCACAGGAGACGGTTGCGCCAGAGGAACTGCAGGCCTTCGCGGATGTCGCCGTTGATGGAGCGGCGGGGGGCGTCGGCGCTCGCGGCGGGGGCGGCGGTGGGGGCGACTTTGAAGGTGCCGACGAGGAAGAGGACCAGCAGGACCCCGACGACGTAGGCGGCGGCGGTGGCGCCCAGGGAGATCGCGGCGCCCAGGCCCACCAGCAGTCCGCCGACGGCGGGGCCGGCGAACTCGTTCGTCACCGTCTCGGCGCCGGCCACCCAGGCATTGGTCTTCGGGAGGCGGGCGCTGTCGACGGCCGAGGGGACGATCGCGTTCAGGGCCGTTGAGGCGATCACGTCGGTGACGCCGACGGTGAGGGCCGCGGCGTAGAGGACGGGCATGGTGAGGGTGTCGGTCGCCAGGGAGGCGAGCAGGCCCGCGACGGCGCCGAGTCGCAGAACATTGGCGATCGTCAGGAGGATGCGGCGGTCGACGCGGTCGACCAGCACGCCCACGTGCAGGGCCACGAGGAGCCAGGGAAGCGTCAGGGCGAACCCGACGGCGGCGACCTGCGCCGGGGAGCTCGTCAGAGCGACGGCCATCAGGGGAAGGGCAACGCGAAGGACACCGTCGGCGAGGTTCGTGACCGCGGTGAAGGCAACGAGGATCGGGGCGTTTCTCGAGGCCGTCGGCGTCTTCTGCGCCATCGTGGGGGTCATGGGGGGAACTCCAGTCACGCCATCTAAATCGTTAGGTGGTGTGATACTAACCGGCTATGTGATTAGATGGAAGCATGTTGGACCCATCGGTTTCAGCGAGCTTGATCCTCGACTTCGCCAACACCCTCGACGTCGAGGAGCGCACGGACGTCTTCTCCACTGTCGAGGGCATGGCCGGATGGCTCGAAACGCACGAACTGGGCGACACCGCCGAGACCGCCTTCGCCGACCTGCTGACCTTGCGGGCCGGCCTGCGCGCCCGCCTGCTGCTCGACAACGACGGTCAGGCGAATCCGGCCGAGATCGCCGCTGCCGAGGCAGTCCTCGCGAGGGCTCCGCTGACGGTCCGGATCGGCGGCGACCCGGAACCCGCCGACCCGCTGCGCGCCGAGGGCGCCGTCGCGAAGATCGCGGCGGCCTGGGCGATGACGGTGGCCTCGGGCGACTGGCGGCGGCTCAAACAGTGCCCCGACCACGAATGCGGCTGGGTGTTCTGGGACGCCACGCGCAGCCGGACACGTCGGTGGTGCAGCATGCGCGTCTGCGGCAATCGCGCGAAGGTTCGCGCGTACACGTCGCGGCATAGGACCGACGCATGAGAACAGCCCCACCCCCGCGGCAGTCGGGGGTGGGGCTGTGTCGCACGGATCTAGAGCTTCGCCAGCACGACGTCGGTGTAGGCGTCCTGGCCCGCGCGGGTCGGGTGGAACGACTCCACATTGGACCCGGGCACGTAGCCGAGGATGTACGGGTCGGCGCTGCACACCGCGTGGCCGATGAAGGCGTCGCGCGGGTCGGCGAACCCGAAGCCGTGAGCGGTCGCGACCGTCTTGGTCGTCTCCGCCAGGAGGTCGGCGGCCTCGTTGAGCGCGGTCTGCTCCTCGGGCGTGATGGCCAGGGACGCCGCGCAGGTGGCGCCGCTGAACAGGCGCGGGTTGCCGACGGCGACGATCGACGCCTGCGTGGCCCGCGCGCTGATCTCGCTGTAGAGGGCGTCGAGTCGGCCCGGGAGGACGTCGCGGATCTGCGCCTTGGCGCCCTCCACGACGCTCAGGCACAGGGCCGTGTCGGTTCCGGCGCAGGCGCCCAGGACCGTCGAGAAGCCGACGTCGTTACCGCCGACACCGACGGTGACGTGCTCGACGGCGCCGCTGAGGTGTGAGAGCTGGTTGGCCGAGACGTCGGCGGTCTTGGCGCCCGAACAGGCGTCGAACCACAGCGTTTCGCTCAGCTGCCAGGCGATCTGCTGGGAGTAGGCGTGCGCGGACCGGTAGCAGTCGTTGCCCGACTGGTAGTCGCCGGCTCCGACACCGGAGGCGTAGGAGTCGCCGAGCGCGGCGTACTGCAACGGCATGGCCTGCGCGGGGGTCGCGGCCAGCACCGATACCGAAGCGGCGACGGCCATTGTGGACAGTGCGGCAAGGGCGCGAAAGCGCATGTGGGGCTCCTTGTCGTTTCCCTGGTCGTACACGATGAAACGACGCTCGACCGTCCGAAGTGGACGATCGACCGTCGCTTGATCATCCTATGTCGACAGAGCCGATCCGCGCCTTAAGGGCGGATTAAGGAGCACAGACAGCGACCCCGCGACCGGAAACCTCACAATCCGGTGCGGGGCCGCCGCGACAGACCCAGGGAGGAGGGTCAATCAGCGAGGGTCACCGTGACGTCGTTCTGGCCCGTCGTCGCGGTGATCTCGGTCGAACCTTCACCGGCGCGGGCAAGCGCACGCAGCGTCCACGTGCCCGGCGCGGCGAAGAAGCGGAAGACGCCCTCCGGGGAGGTCACCACCTCGGCGGTGAACTCACCCGACGAGTCGAGCAGACGCACGTACGCGCCCGAGACCGCCGTACCGTCCACATTGACCACACCCGTGATCACGGTCTCCTTCTCCAGGTCGACCGACGCCGGAAGCGGAGCCGCCTGGTCCGGCGCGCCGCAGCCCGCCGCTACCTGCTGGTGCTGTGCGAGGGCGCTCATGCGTCCACCTCGACCTTCCCGGGCTCGTCGCCCAGCGCGATCGGCACGCCGACCAGCGAGCCGTACTCGGTCCAGGAACCGTCGTAGTTGCGGACCTGGGCGTGCCCGAGCAGCTCCCGCAGCACGAACCACGTGTGCGAGGAGCGCTCGCCGATACGGCAGTAGGCGATCGTCGACTTCGAGCCGTCGAGTCCGGCCTCCCCGTACAGGTCGCGCAGCTCGTCGTCCGACTTGAAAGTGCCGTCGGCGTTGGCGGCCTTCGACCACGGGACGCTCAGCGCGGTCGGGATGTGCCCCGCGCGCTGCGACTGCTCCTGCGGAAGGTGCGCCGGCGCCAGCAGGCGGCCGGAGTACTCGTCGGGGCTGCGGACGTCGACGAGGTTCTCCTCGCCGATCGCCTTCACCACGTCCTCACGGAACGCGCGGATGCTGTTGTCGGGGGACTTGGCCTCGTAGTTGGTCTCCGGGCGGGTCACGGCGTCGCCGGTCAGGGGGCGGTCGTCGAGCTCCCACTTCTTGCGGCCGCCGTCGAGCAGGCGCACGTCGAGGTGGCCGTAGAGCTTGAAGTACCAGTAGGCGTAGGCGGCGAACCAGTTGTTGTTGCCGCCGTAGAGGATCACGATGTCGTTGTTGCCGATGCCGCGCGATGAGAGCAGCGCGGAGAACTGCGCCCGGTTGACGAAGTCGCGGCGAACGGGGTCCTGCAGGTCGGTCTTCCAGTCGAGCTTGACCGCGCCCGGGATGTGGTTGCGGTCGTAGGCGGCGGTGTCTTCATCGACCTCGACGAAGACGATGCCGGGCGTGTTGAGGTTCTCCTCGGCCCATTGGGCGGAGACGAGCACGTTGTCGCGACTCATTGTGGTCCTTCGGTTGATGTTTTCGAATGACGAGGATCAACCGGGCGGGAACTGCGTGCGGGACACAGGACACCGGGTGCGCCGAATCGCGTGCGAGATTTCGCACGTACGGCGGAGCGCGGTGGGGTTTAAGAGCGCACGCAGAAGCGGCCGGTCAGCGGCCGGGGCGACAAAGGCAGGCGGCGATCTTGCAGTAATCGATCGCACGCCGCTTCGTCAGCAAGGGCGAAGGCGTACGCATGGCGCCGACGTTAGCACGCTGAGCAGCACTGGACCAGGGGCGTCTCGGTGGGTGGGGGCGCGGGTACTCGATACGGGAAGGTTGCGGGGGGTTTCGGGGTGTTGCGGGGGTGGGGTTCGGGGTGGGGGATGCGACCGGGCTGCACGCGGGGGCGTGGGCGCTCGGCGCGAAGGGCTGCGGCAGAGGGCAGGCGAGCGCCCCATGCCCCGCCTGCCCTGCGCCCCCTACCCCGCCTACCGCGCGCTCCGCAGCTCCCCCAGCCACTCCGTCACGTCGCGCGGCTCGCGCCCCAGCACGTCCCGCACCGTCGTCGTCAGCTCGGCGCCCCGGCTCTCCCGCAGTTCGGCGAGCATGGTCGCCATGAACGCGGCCTCCTCGTCGGACATGCCCTCCTTGAGCAGCCCCGCGACGTAGTCCTCCTCGCTGATGGCCTGGTAGCGGACGTCCTTGCCCGTGGCCTCGGCGTAGCCGTCGATCAGTTCGGTGAACGTCAGCGCCCTGGGTCCGGTCAGTTCGTAGAGTTTCCCCTGGTGCCCGTCCTCCAGCAGGACCGCGGCGACGACGTCGGCGATGTCGCGCGTGTCGATGAAGGGTTCGCGGCCCTGGCCGGTCGGCAGTGACAGGACACCGTCGGCGGCCAGCGGTTCGCTGAACATCCCCAGCTCGGTGACGTTCTGCGTGAACCACGCCGGGCGCAGGATGGTCCACTCGGCGCCGGAGTCGACGACGCCTTTCTCGCGGCCTTCGATGCCGGGCAGCTGGGTCGGGTGGGTGAGACGGGCCGAGAGGAACACCAGCCTGCGCACTCCGGCGGCGACGGCGCGCGCCGCGAACTCGCCGGGGAGGGTGGGGTGTTCGGTGGTCTCGACGATGTAGGCGCCGGTGACGCCTTCGAGGGCGGCGTCCCAGGTGGCCGGATCGGTCAGGTCGAAGCCGGTGGCACGGGAGGCGGGGCGCGCCTCGGCGCCGCGGGCGGTGAGGCTGGAAACCACGTGGCGGCCGGTCTTGCCGGTCGCGCCCAGAACGAGATAGGTCATGTAGAACATGGAACTCCATCACACTTGGACGGCCAATAGCCCCAAATCCAGGTTCGATGTGAGAGCGTCCAAGGGGTGGACGCTCTAGAGACAATCCTCTCCGACACCCGAGCCCGCGGGGCGGTCTTCTGCCAGTCGCTGGTCGACCCGCCGTGGGCCCTCCGCTTCGCCGACGGGAACGCGCTGACCGTCCTGGCCATGGCCCGGGGCGGCGGCTGGGTCGTCACCGGCGACACCGAGCCGCTGCGGCTGGGCCCCGGCGACGTGGCGATCGTGCGCGGCCCGGACCCGTACGTGGTCGCCGACTCGCCGGCCACCGACCCGCGCATCATCATCGAGTCGGCCGAGGTCTGCACCGACGAGTCGGGCGGCGACCTGCCCGAGATGATCTACATGGGGCCGCGCGTGTGGGGCGCGCGCGTCGACGCGGCCGACATCCTCCTCAGCGGCGGCTACCAGCTGCGCGACGATGTGTGCGACCGCCTGCTCGACACCCTCCCGCGTGTGCTGGTGGTCCCCGCCGACCCGTCGGGGGACCCGGTGATGTCGCTGGTGATGCGGGAGGTCGCCGTCGACCGCCCGGGCCAGCAGGCCGTCCTCGACCGCCTGCTCGACCTGCTGCTCGTCTCGACGCTGCGCACCTGGTTCGACAGCGCCGGCGCCGACGCGCCCGGGTGGTACCGCGCGTTCGGCGACCCGGTGGTCGGCGCGGCGCTGCGCCTCATCCACGACGATCCGGCGCGCGCGTGGACCGTCGCCGAACTCGGCGCGAAGGTCGGCGTGTCGCGGGCGGGCCTGGCCAAGCGCTTCAGCGACCTGGTCGGCGAGCCGCCGATGGCCTACCTGACGAGCTGGCGGGTGTGGCTGGCCGCCGAGAGGCTGCGCCGCAGCGATGACACCATCGGTGCCATCGCGCGGCGGGTCGGCTACAGCGACGGCTACGCCCTCTCGGCGGCCTTCACGCGCCTCAAGGGCGTGCGGCCGGGCGAGTTCCGCCGGGCTCAGACGAGCGGGACCTCGGAGGCCGAGGCGGACAGGACGACCGCGTCGGGCTCGACGCGCACGTCGGTCAGTTCGAGGTTGTAGGGCAGCGGCGGCAGCGGGATCTCCTTGCTGAGGCCGCCGGCGAACTCCTGGATGAGTCCTTCACCGCCGGGTGGGACCTGCACGCCGTCGGCGCTCATCTCGGAGATGGTGACGCGCACGGCGTTCTCGGCCATCTCGATGCTCGCCTTGCCCTGCACGGGGATCTGCGTGCCGAAGACGTCGAGGGTGGATTTGACGACGAGCTGCTCGCCCTCGGCGCTGAGCTCGACGGGCGTGTTGGTCTGCGCGAGGGTGTCGGAGATCGACTCGAAGGTGAGGCGCGCGTCGGCGGTCATGCGCTGCGCGACGACGGGCCCGGAACCGTTGAGGACGTCGGTCATCTCGGCGAGGACGTTGGCGGCGTGCACGTTGAGCTCGGGGAGGTTGACGCCCTGGGCGGTGATGTCGCGGAAGGCGATGTCGATCTGCTTGTACTCACCGCCGAAGACCTGCGTGATGAAGGGCCAGCCGCCCATGTCGACGTCCGGCTCGGTCGTCATCGTGACGCCCTGGTTGCCGGCCTCCTGAGCGATCAGTCCGGCGACCTTGTCCTCGGCGACCGACGCGGCGATGCGGTCGGTGAGGACGAGGAGTCCGCCGAGGACGATCACGATCACGAGGGTGACGCGCAGGCCTTTTCTCTTCCACCACGGCTTAGGCACGGTGCGAGCGCTCCTTGGGGGTAGCGGGAGGGGACTACATTCCGCGCGCCAGGTACAGCACGCCGATCAGGTAGGCCATCGGCGCCGCGAGGGCGAAGGCCAGCAGCGGGCCGAGGGCGTGTCGTACGGGCCATGGTGCCACGGGCTCGCCAGCGAGGCGACGGGCGACGTTGGAGTAGGTCACGCCGAGGTCGGCGAGCACGGCGGTGACCGCGACGATCAGGCCGGCGACGGCGGCGCGGGTCGGGGAGGGCCCGACGAGCAGGACGCCGGAGTAGGCGCTGACGGCGGTGCCGACCATGGCGCCGAGGACGATGCCGAAGGCGCCACGGGCGACGTGGGGGGCGATGCGCGGCAGGGGGAGCGTCGCGTCGGACATGCGGGCGACGATGACGGCGGTGCCGGCGGCGAGGAGGCAGCCGTCGAGGATCTGGGTGCCGCCGTTGTGGCGGGTCAGGGCGATGGGCATGGCGAGGGCGACGACGCCGAGGGAGACGGTGAGGGACACCGCGAAGGAATCGGTGAGGCGTTCGCGGCCGTCGCGGCGCAGGAGCTGGCCGAGGACGGTGAGGCCGAAGGCGCCGGCGGTGATGTAGGCGAGGGGCGCCAGCGACAGGGGCCGGTGGTAGACGGCGAGGATGTCGGCTCCGGCGGCGGTGATGAGGCCGGTGGACAGGGCGATCCAGGGGGCGCTGGGCCGGGCGGTCCAGACGAGGCAGACGACGAGCGCGGCCTGGACGGCGAAGGTGATCAGCCCGAAGAACTGGTGCGACATCTGCGCGCCGACGACGAGGGACGCGGTGAGCAGCCCGGCCCAGGCGGCCACGGCGACGCACACGAGGCGTCGCACGGGTGGCGCGATGGGTACGCGCGGGACGTCGTCGTCGGTCGGGGCGAGCGGGTTCGACACGCAGGTGATGGTGTCACGTCCGGGATGCCGATGGTGTGGCGGTCGGCACGCACTGGCGTGGCCCGGCGGGGTTGCGGTTCGCGGTGTCGTGTGTTTCGGTTTTCGGTCGGTGGGGCCGCTCGTCGGGCGGTGCGCGTAACAAGCCCGCAACAAAGCTGTTACCGCGAGTCATCTGTGCATCTTGAGCGTGACCGAACTCCATGGTTATGATTCGGTGAACGCCCCCCGCCCGCCATTGACGCCGGGTTGTGACAGGTACGCCATTTCGGCGGGAGGACGCACGGCATGGACATTTTGATCCTGACCTCGGCTGAGGGGAACGGCGCCCAGGTTCTTCCGGCGCTCGACCTTCTCCCCCACAAGCTGCGCGCCGCCGACCGCGACGTTCGCGCCCTCCTGGCCGGCCCCAGCCCCGATGTCGTGCTCGTCGACGGGCGCCGGGATCTCGCCGACGCCCGCGCGACCTGCCGGCTGCTGCGCACGACCGGTCTGAACGTTCCGCTGCTGGTCGTGCTGAGCGAGTCCGGGCTGATCGCGGTGAACCCCGACTGGGGCTTCGACGACCTGATCCTCACCACCGCCGGGCCCGCCGAGGTCGAGGCGCGGTTGCGGCTGGCGGGCGGGCGGCTTGAGTCGGAGGGCGCCGGTGCCGGGGGGAACCTCGTGCGCGCCGGGGACCTCACCATCGACCCCGACACCTACGCCGCGCGCCTCAAGGGCCGCCCTCTCGACTTGACCTACAAGGAGTTCGAGCTGCTGCGCTTCCTCGCGCAGCACCCCGGGCGGGTCTTCACGCGCGACCAGTTGCTGCGCGAGGTGTGGGGCTACGACTACTTCGGCGGGACGCGGACCGTCGACGTGCACGTGCGGCGGTTGCGGGCGAAGCTCGGCAGCGAGTACGAGGCGCTGATCGGGACGGTGCGGCAGGTCGGGTACAAGTTCGTGTCGCCGCCCCCGCGGGCGCTGCCGGACCACGACTTGGTGCCGATCGCGTAGGGGGTTCCAGCGCCCCCGATATCCTCTCTCCGGTGACCGAGCCCCCGGAAGTTCACCGAAGCCCGCGTCGACTGGAGCGCCGTCGACCTGCCCGCTCTCACGGGTGAGCCGCTCGCGCCCGGCCGGCCGGTGCGCGTCAACGGCGAGTTCCTCTCCTACGGCCGCAACGACTACGACGACGAGGTCTGAGCCGCGTACTGCACGTCGGTCGACCAGCGGGTGAAGCCGGTCTTCTCGTAGAGCCGCACGGCCTTCTGGTTGGACTCGTCGACGTAGAGCAGCACCGCGTCGAGGCCGAGGCCCTTGAGGTAGGCGAGGCCGACGTCGGTGAGGACGCCGCCGAGGCCGATGCCCTGCGCGGAGGGGTCGACGCCGAGGACGTAGACCTCCCCGACGGGACGCTCGCCGGGGTGGACCTTGGTCCAGTGGAAGCCGATGACCTCGCCGTCGCGTTCGGCGAGGAACAGCCCCGCCGGGTCGAACCAGGGTTCGGCGAGGCGCTGGTCGAGGTCGCGGCGGGTCATGGCGCCCTGCTCGGGGTGCCAGGCGAAGGCCCGGGCGTTGACGTCGAGCCAGGCTCGTTCGTCGCGGCCGGCCTCGAAGGTGCGGATCGTCACACCCTCGGGCGGGCGGGGTGCGTCCACTGTGTCCAGTCGCCGCCGCATCCGGTAGAGCAGCCTGGCCGCGACCAGCCCGTAGCGCTGGGCGAGGGCCCCGGCGGAGGGGTGGTCGCCGTGCGCCCAGAGCCGGATCGGTGCGGCCGCAACGACTTCCGACACCAGTGCGCCACCGATCCCTTGCGCTCGGTGCGTGGGGTGGACGCAGAGTTCACTCATCCCTGGCGTATTGTCATCACCGGATTCGAGGTACGCGTACCCGACCAGTTCACCACCGTCGCGCACCAGCAGGTGCGAGACCCCGCCGCCGTCATCCTGGTGGCGCAGCGCGAGCCGGACGTGCTCGGCCAGCGGCGCCGTCCCGTCGGCGCGGGAGCACAGGTCGGCCAGGGCCAGGGCCTCGGCGACCTCGGTGGGGCTGAGTCGGTCTCGTCGTTCCACGTTTCCACCGTACGCGCGTTGATCTTCGGATGTCCGCGGAGTGAGAGCCGGGAAAATTGTGTGCAACCTCGGTGAGCGCTCGCGCGTCCTTTACTTGTATGAGTCGTGATCGGCCCCGGGGGGATCGGAGCCGATCGCCTGAGCCACCGAGCGTGGCTCTTGGAACGGGCGGGCACCGTGCCGGGGTGCCCGCCCGTTCTCGCACCCGAAATCACTGAAAGCCTCGCCGCGGCCCCTCCGCCGCCGAGCGTTTCGGGTCCTTCCGCCGAGAACACCGCACATCCACTCCGCCGAAACCCGATCGTTACCGGAAAGCCGCACCGCCGCGCCCGTTGGGGGATTGCCCGGGCGCGCGCGGTCACGCGACGATTGCGCAAAGGTCGATAGCGGCGGAGGGCTGTGAGACATGGGCGCCTACGAGGAGTTCCTGGCCTTCGTGCACACGCGGATCTACGATCTTCGCCGCGAGGCCCATCAGGTCACCGGCGACGACCGGCTCACCGACATCCTGCTCGTCCGCTCGCTGGCGAAGGTCGCGCGGGCGTGGCCGGCGCAGCCCGACGAGGAGTTCGAGCCCGAGCGGCTGGCCTACGACGCCATGGCCCGCGACGCCGGGATGGTCCTGCGCGACGCCGACGACGCCGACGACGAGATCGCCGTTGACGGCGCCGAGTACGACGAGGGTCCGCACCGCCCGGGCACCGCACTGGCCGTCGCCGACGCGGCCTGGGCGTACAGCAGGTCCGTGCGCCGCAAGCGCTGGCGGGTCGTCGCGGTGATCGCCTTGGTCGCCGCGATCCTGCTGGGCGGCTACTTCTACTCGACGCGCGTCGCCGACCGCGCCGATCCCGAACCCGGGACGGTCGACTCCCCCGACCGGGTCTCCTTCCTCCTCGACGGCGTCGACCTGCTGCCCAACGCGGTGACCCTCCCGAAGGCCCCGGCGTGGGTGCGGGATTCGCCGGCGATCCCGGCCCTGCCCGCGGAGATCTCGCTGGACGGCAACGCGCCCGCCGTGTCGGCCGACCCTCCCGACCGCATCACCGCCGCCGTGCAGGGCGGGCCGTCCACGCCGGTGTTCCTCCTCGACAGCCAGGGCCTGCCGCACCGGCTCGACACCGTCACTCTGCTGGCGAACACCGGCGAACACATGGAAGGCGCGCTGTCCCGGCGATCGGTCTCACCCGACGGGACGAAGGTCGCGCTCGCGCAGCCGGGCAAAGTCGTCGTCGTCTCGCTCGACGGGGAGACGCGCGACTACGAACTCCCGCAGAACTCCGGGGGCGCCGGCGACGCGATCGTCGACATCGCCTGGTACGTCGACGAGTCGGCGCTGCTGGTCACCCAGGCCAGTGCGACGGCGTTGCTCGACACCGCCTCGGGAACCTGGACGCCGCTACCGTTCCACGGCGTCGACGCGATCGTTCCGGCGACGTGGGGCGACGTGCTGGTCCTCAAGCCCGGCCCGCTGTCGCCCAGCGGCGCCTTCCTCACCGCCGTCCACTACGACCTGCCCGGGCCCACGGCCGAGGCGCACTGGGTGTCGGAGACGATCCTGGCGCCCGGCGCCTCCTGGATCGGCCAGTTCACCTCGCCGGGCGAGTCACCCACCGGCCGCTCGCTGGTCGCCCGGACCTGCCTGCCGAAGGACGCCGTCTTCGAGATGCCGAGCGGCTACGGGCACGCCGTCGACTGCGTCGCCGTGCTGGATCCGGAGAAGGGGACGCTGGAGCGCGCGCTGATCCGCGACTCCAGTCACGAGACCGGTTCCCGCTTCGGTTTCCTCGGCTGGCTCGACGAGGCGACGCTGCTGCTGTCGGTCCAGGACGTCGAGGGCGGCCGGACCCTGCTGGTCGCCTGGGACCGGTTCACCGCCGCGCTGTCGATCGTCTCGGCCGTCGACGCTCCCGCGATGGTCGCGCTGGCACCCGGGACACCTCGCGGCTGAGGGCGCTTGCGGCCGAAGGCGACGACCAGGACGACCGTGCACAGCGCCGAACCGGCGAGCATCACCGGCCGCGTCGACCACCAGGACGCGTCGGCGACGGTGTCGACGAGCGCGACGCCGGTGAGCCGGTGGAGGCCGTAGACGAACAGCGCCGCACCGGTGGTGTGGAAGAGGAACACCGGCAGCGCGTACCGGTTGGCGGCGTCGACCGCGCGGGCCGCGCGGGGACGCGAGAGCAGCCGGTCGGCGGCCGGCCGCATCAGGGCCATGAGCCCGATCTGGAGGATCAGCAGCGCCAGGATCGCCACCGTCGGCGGGGTCATGTTGGAGAAGGCGCGGCCGGGCACACCGACCATCGCGCCGGGGTAGCCCAGACCGGCGACCAGGTAGGAGAGCAGACCCAGACCCGTTGCGACGCAGATGATCGCGGCCTTGCGCGGCATGTCCCGCCAGCGCTCGTGGGACAGCCCGGCCTGGTGCGCCGCGCCCCAGACGAGCACGAGGTTGGCCCAGCCGATGTTCGGCACGTCGAACCCGAAGCGGGCCACGTCGACGACGACGGCCGCGCCGCCCAGGATCGGCAGCGCCCACAGGCCCGCCCTGCGGTGCAGCCACAGGGCGGCCGGGAGCAGGGCGACGAGCATCGCGTAGACGCCGAGGAACCACAGAGGGCTCAGGATGAGCTTGACGGCCCTGCCGACGGCCTCGCCGTCGTACACCGTCGACAGGCCCAGGCCCGCCGCGGCCCAGACCGCTCCGAGCACGGCGGCGGGGATGAGCAGGCCGCGCAGCCGGGTGAGGGTGAAGCGGCCGATCCCGCCCCGGAACGCGCGCGACGAGCGAAGGTGGGCGTAGCCGCCGATGTAGAAGAACAGCGGCATGACCTGGAGCAGCCAGGTCACGATCCACAGGCCCGGCACGAACTCCAGCGGGCTGGTGGTGCGCGGCCCCGCGTCGGTCCACTTCAGGACCGTGAAGGCCAGGTGGGACAGCACGACGACGGTCAGCGAGCCGACGCGCAGCAGGTCGAGGTAGCGGTCGCGTCCGGTGTTCACGCCGCGCTCCTGGTGGACTCGATGATGGCGGTCAGGCCGCGCAGAACCGTCGCCCCGGGCACGAAGTAGCCGTCGTGGCCGCTGTTGCCGGTGGCGTCCAGGCGCAGGGCACCGAACTCGGCGTCGGCGGGGTCCTCGCCGTGTCCGAGGCCGAGGACGCGCAGGTCGGGGACGTTGGTGATGGGATCGTCGGCGGCGAGTCCGGCCCACACGCGGGCGTTCGTGCCGAGCTCGGCGGCGGTGTCGACGTCCATGCCGGGGCTGCCCAGCGCGACCAGATCGGTGACCTGGGCGGGAAAAGCGGGGGCGGCGTAGGCCGCGACGGTGGAGCCGTAGCTGTGCCCGATGACCGTGACCGTCGCTTGTGGACTGGCGAGCGCGAGGCCGTCGAGGAGTCCGGCGAGGCTCTCGCCGCCGCTCTCGGCGCGGTCGGAGCGGATCAGCGACATGGTGCTCAGGCCGCCGTTCTCGGGCGCGTCGTAGCCGAGCCAGGCGATGACGGCGAGCCGGTCGTCGCCGGCGGCCTCGAAGACCTGCCGGGCCTGCCACAGCGGGGATCGCTCCTGCCTGCCGCCGAGGCCGGTGTGGAAGTTCCCCAAGGTCGTGTCGACGCCCGGGACGATCACGGCGACGCGTTCGGCGGTGGCCAGATCGCCGACCACCTCGGCGATGCGGCCGTCGCCGGTCGGGTCGTAGGCGAGCAGTTGCCGACCGGGGAGCCCGGCGGTGCGCTCGTTGGCCTCGTAGCGCAGGGCGAGGGGCGCTCCGTCGAGGTTGCCGACGACGCCGGGGTGGCGGCGGGCGAGGTCGGAGGCGGTCTCGGGGGCGAGCGCGGCGAAGAAGGCGGCGACATCGGCGGGTGAGGCCGACGCCGGGTCGGGGAGCGGGTGTCCGTCCACTGTGTCGGCGAGCCAGGCGGCGGTGCCGGGCGGCTCGTAGGCGGCGGCGCTGCCGGGCCACAGGCCGACGGCGAGGAGTCCCAGGGCGATGCGGGCGAGGAGGCGTCGGGTCATGGTGGCCACGATCCGGTCGCGGCACGCCTGCGGGCGTCACCCGGCGGAGCCAAAACGGCCCCCTACCGGGGTAGGGGGCCGTGGCGCGCGGGTGCTACTTGACGATGACCGGTGGCATCGACAGGGCGAGGTCGACCATGTCGTCGGCGGTCAGGCCGGGGCCGGGGCCGGTGCCCTGGCCGGTGCCCTGGCCGGGGTTGGTGCCGGTGTTCTGGTGTCCCACGATGGGTTCCGCGTTGACCACGACGGCGTTGCCGTCGGGTAGGTAGACGAGCGCGGTGACGATCTTCTGCGTCGAGTCGCCGTCGGCGTCGAGTACGCACTCGACGGTGAGGATCCGCTCCCCGCCGGGGCCGGTGCGCTCGTCGCAGGTGAAGTCGGCGAGTTGCCCCTCGTGGGTCTGGGAGTCGTAGCGGTAGTCCTCGCAACCGGCGACCAGGTAGCGCGGATCGGGTTTGAGGGGCAGGACTCCGTCGATGCTTCCGGCTCCTTGGAGATAGGAGTCCTTGGGGTAGAGCGTCAGGAAGATCGCACTGTCGTCGGGGACTCCGTCGACGACCCAGCGCAAGCGCTTGGAGGAGTCGCCGAAGACGTAGACCGGCCGCGAGAAGGCGGCGGGTTCGCCGGCGGCGTCACCGACCAGGAAGACGTTGGACCGTCCCACGGGCGGAAGGTTGTCACGGGTGATCTGGACGTCGGCGTCTCCCGCGTCGTCGTGCCGATACAGGCTCACGTCGCCTCGCGCCGCGATCCATTCCCACAGCGCGTCGGTCAGCACCTCGGTCTCCGGTGTCCCGGTTCCCGAACTGGCCGCGGTCCAGGAGTACCCCTCGTTCCAGTCGAGGTCGGGCAGCGGGAAGGACGGCTGCTCCTCGACCTGCGGCGCGGCATCGGCGGAGACGGACGGCTCGGGCGAGGCGCCGGTGGCGACGCCGCCGGTCGCGGGCTGGAACACGAGGATGCCCGCGGCCAGCGCGGCCACGCCCGTGACGAGCGCTCCCCCGATGCCGAGCCTGCGGCCGAGGACCCGTTTGCGTCCCGCCGTGACGATCCCGTCGGCGGTGAGCGCCGACGGGGGGATCTCGCCCTCCAGTTCACGGGACACCACCGAACGGATGTCGTTTGTCATGATGATGCTCCTTGGATGTCTTCGAGGGCCGAGTCCGTCATCAGACCGCGCAGGGTGGCAAGACCCCGCATGGTCAGGTTCTTGACGGCACCGGTCGAGCAGCCCATGATCTGCGCGGTCTGCTCGACCGGTAGGTCCTCCCAGAAACGAAGGACGATCGCGGCGCGCTGGCGTTTCGGCAGTCGCTGAAGGGCTTCGGTGAGCATCAGGCGCTCGTCGGCCCGCCGCGCGTCGACGACGGTGCCTTTGGGCACCGCGCTCTCGCCGCCGATCTTCACGCGCCGAAACCAGGCGAGCCGGTGCTCGTCGATGAGGACGTTGACGATGATGCGCCGGACGTAGGCCTCCACCGAGATCTTCTTCGCCCGGCTCCAGGCCCCGTACAGGCGGATCAGCGCCGTCTGCACGGCGTCTTCCGCGCGATGCCAGTCCCCGCAGCACAAGTACGCGAAGACTCGCAGGGCCTCGGTGCGCCCGGCGACGAACTCCCGGAAGTCGGCTTCCCGTTCGGCTCTCATGAATCTCCGCTCATCGGCCGCGATTGTCGTGGATCTGTACGAGATCCCCGGGGGCCGAGGTCACGGCAACAACCCGGGTTTCTCTCCCGGGCGCCGGCGGGCGGGCTCAGACGATGATGACCGGTGGCAGGGCGAGGGCGAGGGAGGTGAGCTGCTCGGCGGTGAAGCCCGCCGCGGGATGTTCGACCACGAGTTCGCCGTTCTCGTCGTGGGAGTCGGGCGACCAGTCGCTGATCACGATGGCGTTGCCGTCGGGTGTGTAGACGACGCTCGTGCGCACCTCTTCGCGGGCCGGTCCGGGCTCGCCGGTGACGGCGAGGACCTCGAAGACCCTCGCGCCGTTGCCCGCCACGTACTCCTCGCAGACGTTGAGCTCGGCCAGGTCGCCGCTCGCCTCGCCGCAGCCCGGGGCGAGGTAGCGCCAGTGCGGGCTCAGCGGATCGTCGACCACGGACCGTCCTCCTTGTGTGAAGGACCCTCTCGGGTAGTAGGTCAAGAACACGTCGTCGGGCCGTGCCACGCCTTCGAAGCGCACGCCGAGCTGCTGCTTGTAGATCGGGCGGGAACCCAGCGGTGACAGCCCGCCGCTGGAGGCCTCGCCGAGCTCCTGTGTCCTGCGCTCGACCGGGGGGAAGGTCCACCAGTCCACCGGCTCATAGCCGCCGTCCGTCGTGGGCCGGCTCAGCTCGATGCCCTCCACGCTGCCGAGAAGGTCCCACCAGCCCTGGGTCAGCATCGCCGTCTGCGCCGTCACGCTCGGCCCGGAGTACGGGATCCAGCGAAGATCGGCGCCCTCGGGCGGGACCTCCAGCACGATCTCGGGTTGCCCGCCGTTCAGTTCGTCCGGCCGGGGGGCCGGCATGATCGTCGACGGGCTCGTGCTCGGTGAGGCCGCGTCGCCTCCGCCGACTGGCAGGCCGAGCCACAGCGGTGCCTTGACGACGAAAACGGCCCCCATGACCAGTGCCAGCAAGCACGCGACCATACCCGCCGAGCGCCTGCGCCACATGCGCCTGCGGCCGCGTGCGGCGAGTTCGGCCGCCGTGAACGCGGCCGGGGGCCGGATCGCGGCGAGTTCCCGATCGACGCGGCCGCTGAATTCGTCGGTCACCGCGAGGCTCCCTCTAGTTCGGCGAGAGCGCTTTCGGACAGCAGGCCGCGCAGGGCGGCCAGGCCGCGCATGGTCAGGTTCTTCACCGCTCCGTGGGAGCAGTCCATGATCTCGGCGGTCTGCTCGACCGACTGGTCCTCCCAGAAGCGCAGGACGACGACGGCCCGCTGCCGCTGCGGGAGCTTCAGTAAGGCCTCGACCAGGACGACGCGTTCCTCGGTGTGGTCGTGCACGGCGGCGGCGGGCGTCTCAGGCGTGTTGTGGTCGCCGACGCGGACGCGGCGAAACCAGGCGAGGCGGTGCTCGTCGATGAGGACGTTGACGATGATCTTTCGTACGTACGGGTCCAGCGAGGCCCGTTTCGCGCGGTTCCAGGCTCCGTAGAGGCGGATCAGCGCCGACTGCACGGCGTCCTCCGCCCGATGCCAGTCCCCGCAGCACAAGTAGGCGAAGCCCCGCAGGCGTTCGGACCGCTCCACGACGAATCGCCGAAATTCCGCGTCACGCCGTTCATCCATGAAACCCCCGTCTCCGCAGACCACCGGTCGAAGGTTGTACGGCCGCGGGACCTGTTTCGGTCACGCCGGTGGGCTGCTTCCCTTGACAGGCTAGGGCTTGTCTTGTGGGTCTTGTGGGTGCGAGGCGGAGATCATTTTGTTTCTGGCAAGCCGTGGTGGCGGCCTAGTACCGGTGTTGTACTCGGCCGACGCGACGGCGTAGTCCAGGGGCGAAATGAGCCCGCCGTAGCCCCGCAGTGATCCACCAGACACGCCCTAGGGGCCCCGCCGAAGTGGCGGGGCCCCGTCGCGCCGGGTCAGACGATGACGACGGCCGGAATGGAGAAGACGAGTTCGGCGAGTTCACGTGGCGTCAGTCCGGGCTCGGCGTCCGGGATGGACGGCTCGCCGGGCTCCATCGGCTCGGGTGCGATGTCCTCGACGACGACGGCGTTGCCGTCCGGCAGGTAGACGATCACTTTGCTGGAGCGGCTGGGCGGGCTGGAGTCGTTGGGACGGTGCGTGTCGAGGAGGATCTCCTGGACCCGTTCGCCGTTGGGACCGGTGGACTCACGGCAGGTGTAGTCGGCCTTCCAGCCGTCGCGGCCCTGGCCCGACCAGAAGTAGTCCTCGCATCCGCTGCTCAGGTAGCGCCAGTCGGAGGCGCCCGGCACGGCTCCGGGGATGGACTTCACGCCCTCGATGTAGGAGCCCTTGGGGAAGTACTCGATCCGGATGCCGTCGGGCCGTTTCACGCCGTCGAAGTGCAGGTTGACGTTCCACAGCTCGTACATCGGGCGCTGGTAACCCTGCAGTTCGCCGCGGCCGAAGGCGCCGGGTTCCGTGGCGACGTTCTCGGCGAGGCCGTCCACCCGGCGGGTGAAGGGGCCGAAGTTCGCGGATGTGGCCGCGCTGGTGACCCCGGTGTCCATGTCGCTGGTGAACAGTTCCGCGCCATCGATATTGGACAGTGCCTGGTACCAGGCGCCGGTGAGCGCCCTGGTCGCCGGGTTCTGCTCGACCGAGCCGACGGTGGCCCAGAACCATTTCTTGTCAGGATCCGGCTGGGGCAGCGGGAAGGCGCTCTGTGTGAGAGGAAAGGAGGGGGCGGCCGACTCCGACGAGCTCGTGGACGGGGAGGCCGCCGGGTCGGCCCGGTCTCCGCCGGCCCTGCCGGCCAGCTGGAAGACCAGCCCGGCGGCCAGCGCCACGATGACCACGGAGGCCGCACCGGCGGTCAGCGAGCGCCTTCGGGTCTCCAAGCGGCCTTTGCGGACCAGGCCGTCGGCGGTGATCGCGGTCGGCGGTGAGGCGGTGTCGAGTTCACGGTCCAGCGAGGAACCGAAGTCGCGCGTCATGATGGAGCTCCTTCGAAAGGTACGAGGGCCTCTTCCGTCAGAAGACCGCGCAGGGTGGACAGACCCCGCATGGTCAGGTTCTTGACGGCACCGGTCGAGCAGCCCATGATCTGCGCGGTCTGCTCGATCGGGAGGTCTTCCCAGTAACGGAGGACGACGGCGGCGCGCTGCCGCTTGGGGAGCCTCATCAGCGCCGAGGTGAGCACCATCCGCTCGTGCGGGCCGTGATCGGTCGAGGCGCGCTCGGGCATCCGGTCGGAGACGTGCACCCGGCGAAACCACACGAGGCGGTGCTCGTCGATGAGCAGGTTGACGATGATCCTTCGCACGTATCCGTCCACCGACGAGCGCTGCGCGCGCTTCCACGCGTGGTACAGCCGCAGCAGCGCCGTCTGCACCACGTCTTCGGCCCGATGCCAGTCACCGCAGCACAAGTACGCGAAGCGCCGCAGCCTCTCTGTTCGTGTGGCCACGAACTGGCGGAACTCGGCTTCCTGCTCGGATCTCATGCGGGCCCCATCATCCGTCGTCGTTGTCGCCCGTACCTACGAGGATCGACGCTTCGAAAGTCACGCGAAGCGGCCCCCCGCCTTGAGGACAGGGGGCCGCGTGGCCGAGGGCGATGTCAGTCGAGCGGGACGGCGGCCAGCGCGGAGGCGATCGCGGTGAGCTGGTCGAGGTCGAGGGCGGAGCCGCTCAGCCCCGTGTCGGGCCCCGCCGGTGAACCGAGACCAGAGAGCATCACCGCGTCACCGGCGGCGGTGTAGACGACGACGGTCCGCCTCAGCCAGCCCGCACCGGCACCCGTTCCCGGGCCGGGCCGTACTTCGGCCTCGGCGCGCAGCAGTTCCTCGCCGGACTCCAGGGCCGTCCTCTCACAGGTGTACTCGACCCGCAGGTCGGCGCCGGAGTCGACGTCCGGCAGGTCCCAGTCGACGCAGTACGGCTCGACGTAGGGGTCGACAGGATAGGGCACGTCCTTGAAGGACCGTTCGAACGGCGGCTGCCGCAGATAGCTTCCGGAAGGAAGGACACGCACGTCCAGCGACATCGCCGCGGTACCGGGCGTGGACACCATCAGGTAGATGTCGTGATCGAAGGTGTAGACGGGCACCTGCGGTCCGACCCGGTCCTCGTCGGGCTCGTCGTGCCGGGGATCGGTGTCGTCCCAGAGCTGCGCTTCGAGGCGGTGCAGCGACGGGAAGTCCTCCGGCTCCAGGTAGGGCGTGTTGCCGCTGAGGCCGAACTCGAAGCCGTCGATCGCCGACAGAGCGCCCCAGAGGGCCTGGGTCATCGCGACGCTCTGCGGGGTCGTCTCCGGTTCGCCGTACTGCCACCAGTACGTGGCCTTTGGGGGCAGCGACGACAAGTCCCCCGCCGTGTCGGTCCCGCCCGGGCCGCCGACCACCAAGCCCGCGGCCACCGTGATCGCGGCGAGTGCGGCCAGGGCCGACAGCGCGCCGCCGAGCCGCCGTCGGCGGATGCTGCGGCGGCCCATCGCCGCGATGGCGGGGCCGTCGAGCGGTTCGGGCGGGACGGTCTCGTCGAGTTCGGCCTCCACCATGGAGCGGAAATCACCGGCGGTCATGCTCGGACTCCTTCGATCTCGGGCAGTTCACTGTCGGCGAATTCCTCGCGCAGGCGGGCCAGCCCGCGCATGGTCAGGTTCTTCACGGATCCGCTGGAGCAGCCCAGGATCCGGGCGGTCTCCTCGACCGACTGGTCGTCCCAGAAGCGCAGGACGATCGCGGCTCGCTGGCGGCCGCGCAGCCGGAGCAGGGCGGCGACGAGGGTCACCCGGTCGACGGTGCCGTCGGGGCGGGAGGGTATCTCCGGGGGTTCGCCGGTGACGCGCTCGCGGCGAAAGCGCAGGCGGCGCTGCTCGCTGATGAGGATGTTGACCACGACCTTGCGGGCGTAGGCGTCCACTGTGGCCGGACGTACGCGCGGCCAGGCCCGGTAGAGGCGCAGCAGCGCCGTCTGGACGGCGTCCTCGGCTCGATGCCAGTCACCGCAGCACAAGTAGGCGAAACGGCGCAGGCGCTCGCCGCGCCCGGCGACGTACTCGCAGAACTCGGCGTCCCTTTCGGGGGTCATGAAGGCTCCCGGCTGTCACGGACATTGTCATCGGGGGATACGCCGCGACGGGGGTGGGAGGTCACGTGGGCGTGGAAAGGCCCCGCGCGCCGGGGGCGGGCGGGGCCGGGAGGGCTACTTCACGGGTACCGGTGGGATGCCGAGGGCCAGGTCGAGGAGGTCTTCGCCGGTCAGGACGAAGTCGCCGCCCTGGCCATCGATGATCCCGACGTCCTCGCTGAGCGGCGTGAGGCTGTCGGAGACCACGACCGCGGTCCCGTCGGTCCGGAAGAGGGCCACCTGCCGCCGGCTCGCGACGCCGGATGGGCGTGCCATCGAGTATTCGACCGTGGCGACCGCTTCCCCGTTCGGACCGGTGGAGTTCGTGCACGAGTAGCTGAGGACGTTCGGGTCATCGTCCATGCCGGCGCATCCGTGTACGACATATGGCGCCTGCTCCCAGTCGCTGCGGCTGTCCACCTCGCCGACTCCGGGCAGGAAGGACCCCTTGGCGTGGACCTCCACCGACAGCTCCTCCGGCCAGACGCCGTCGGCGAATACGAGGGCGACGCTCCCGCCCGAGTACAGCGGTGCCAGGTACTCGCCGCTGTCCAGTGGCCTGAAGAACCCCTCGGGGTCGCTCGGGTAGGTGACCGCGAGAGCGCGCCACGACCGCAGGACATGGTCGTAGTTGTCCTCGGCGAGCGGCTGCCACGGACTGGTGGGGTCCTCGCCCTCGTAGGAGTAGGCGATGGCACCGTCGATCGCCAGAACGCTCTCCAGCCACGCCGCGGAGATCGCCTCGGTCTCGGGGGTCCGCGACGCGTCTTCCCGTGGGAACCACACGTACATGCCGGCGGGATCGAGCTCGGGCAGCGGGAACTCCGGCTGGTCGACGGGCGGGTAAGGCGGGCGGGCCGCGTCCGGATCGACCGACCCCGGCAGGAGACCGGGAACCACGAGGACCGCCGCCACCACCGCCGCGAGGCCCGCCATGACCGCTCCGCCGCCGAAGAGCCGCCGGCGCACGCGCACTTGCCGTCCCTTGTGGATGATCGACTCGCCGGTGATCGCCGACGGCGGCGTCAGCTCGGCGAACTCCGCGTCGAGGGAGCGGCCCAGTTCGCTGGTGGTCATGTCGTTGCCCCTTCGATGTCCTGCACTACCGCCTCGGAGAGCATTTCGCGCAGCCTGGCCAGGCCGCGCATGGTCAGGTTCTTCACCGATCCGCTCGAACAGCCCAGGATCCGGGCCGTCTCCTCGACGGACAGGTCCTCCCAGTAGCGCAGCGCGATCGCGGCCCGCTGCCGCTCGGGCAGCCGCAGCATCGCCCGCACGACCGTCAGCCGGTCGCCGGTGCTCTCGGCGATGTCGCGCGATCCGAGCTCCGGCAGGACCTCCGACGGCCGCTCGCGGGTGAACCACAGGCGCCGGTGCTGCGCGATGAGAATGTTGACGATGATCTTTCGTGCGTAGGCGTCGACCGAGCGCGTCGGCCGCCCCCAGTTCAGATACAGCCGCACCAGCGCCGACTGCACGGCGTCCTCGGCTCGATGCCAGTCACCGCAGCAGATGTAGGCGAACTGCCGCAGCCGGGCCGAGCGCTCGGCGACGAAGTCGCCGAACTCGGCTTCGTGTTCGGGTTTCATGTACACCGCCCCTTCGCCGATACAGATGCGATGGGACGGGCAAGGGTCACGCGGCGAGCGCCGGGAATCCCGGCGCGGCCGGCCTACCCCTTGTCGGAGGCGGTGTTGTGAATGCCCAGGATCGCGATGTCGTCCTTGGGCGCATCGGGCGAGAAGTTCATCGTGATCGCCTTGAGCCTCGACGTCACCACCGCCGCCGAGTGCCCGGCCAGCGGCGTCACCGCGCGACAGACGCCCCGCAGCCCGAACATCACGTCACCGTTTCGCCGCTCGGTCACGCCGTCGGTGTAGAACAGCAGCGAGTCGCCCGGCGCCAGCGACAGCTCGGTGATGGTCACCTTCACCTGCTCCAGCAGCCCCACGGCCGTGCCCTCGATGCCGACGAACTCGCACTCGCCGACCTTCTTGAGGTGCAGCGCCCGCTCGTGCCCCGACAGGCACATCTCCACGTGCAGCTCCTCGCCGCGCCGTTCGATCATCGCGGTGATCAGCGTGGCGTAGCGGCCCTCGTCGGGCTGTTCGAGCAGCGTCCGGTTGAGCAGTTCGATGATCCTCGGCAGCGGAAGGCCCTGCCGGGCCAGCGCGCGCAGGACGTCTCGCACGACGCCGGTCACGGCGGCGGCCTGCGGGCCCTTGCCGCACACGTCGCCGGCGGAGACGAGGAAGCGGCCGGGCTCGACCTCCAGGACGTCGTAGAAGTCGCCGCCGACGTCGGTGCCGGTGGAGGCGGGGACGTACTCGGCGGCGAACTCGATGCCCGGCGGGCTGGGCAGCGCCGCCGGGAGCAGCGCCTGCTGGAAGGCCTGGGCGATGCGCTGGCGCTCGGCGTGGATGCGCGCGTTGTCGAGGGCCAGCGCGGCGCGGCGGGCGATGTCCTCGATGACGGTGATGTCGTCGGGCGCGTGCAGGCGGTCGACCGGGCGGCCGAGGGTCAGCACGCCGAGGACCTTGCCGCGTGCGCTCAGCGGGACGGCCACGCCTTCGAGCGGGCGCGTCAGCGGGACCGTGAGTCCCAGCTCGACGGTCTCCTGGAGGCGTTCGATGAGTTCGGAGTCGGGCCCCGACAGCAGGCGCTTGACCACCGGCCACTGGGACTCCTCGCGGTGCGTCCCGGCGGCGGGCTTGAGCTCGCCCCACTCGTCGGCGACCCACAGGGTGCACCACTCGCCGAGCCTGGGGACCATGATCTGCGGCACGAGCGCGAGGGTCAGGTCGACGTTGAGGGACTGCGCGAGCAGTTCGCTGGCCTCGGCGAGGAAGGTCAGCCAGGAGCGGCGGCGCACGTCGGCGGCGCGCAGGCGGTCGGCCTCGATGGTCAGGGCCATCCGGTCGGCCGACAGGGAGGCCAGCGACACCCAGGAGCGCTCGGCGTAGGACTCGGGGTAGAGCACCAGGCGTCCCGACAGGGGGCGCGCCATGGTCAGGGGCACCGTCACGGCCCCGATGGGGTCGGTGTCGGGTACCTGCCCGTATCGCCCGATCTGCTGGTCGCCGGATCCGTCGCCCTCGTCGAGCCACACCGCGCCGCCGGCGGCGCCGGTGACCTCGCAGAGCCTCAGCAGCAGCTCCGAGACCAGCTGGGGCAGCGTCAGGCGGCTGCGCAGCTCGTCGGGGACGCTGACCAGCCAGGCGATGCGCTCGGCGGCGTCCTCGGCGGCGACGGGCTCCACGATCGAGGTCGCGGGGGCGACGGGCGCCACACCGATGTGCGGCTGCGGCGTCGAGCGCGTGCCGTGCTCCAGGCGGAACCAGACGCCCTTGCCGGTCGCGTCGTGTGTCGTCCCCCACGCGGTGGCGAAGCGGTCCACGAGGAGCAGCCCACGCCCGTGCTCGGCCATCTCGTCGGGTGGTTCGGTGGACAGCGGTTCGAGCGGCCCGCCGCGGAAGTCGGTTACGGTTACGGTGACGCCGTCGTCATCTGCCGTGACCTCAACGTCCAGGTCGGTGCCGGCGTGTACCACGCCGTTCGTCGACAGTTCGGTGGTCAGCAGCATGGCCTCGTCGAGCAGGTCGGTGAACCCGGCCTCGACGAGCACCTCGCGCACGAGGGCGCGTGCCGCCGCCGGCGACTGGTGGTCGGCCGGTAGGCGAAGACGTCGTCGAGCATTTACGGACACAGCTTGCAGTGTCCCCCATGCGCAATCAAAGATAGAAACACCCCACCGAGGTTCAACCGCAGCGAGGCGATCGATGACAACTGTCAAAGCGCCACAAGTACGACGCGATGAGAACGAAGAGGTCCTGACCGTCCTCGCCGAGGCTCTCGCGCGCGTGGAGAGCGGCGACTTCAGCGTCCGCATTCCGCGTGGTCACGGGCTGGGCGGAGAGGTCATCGACCGCTTCAACTCGGTCGTGGCCAAGCAGGACACGCAGGTCAGGGAGCTGACCCGGATGAGCCGGGTCGTCGGCCGCGAGGGCCAGATGACCGAGCGCTTCGCCGAGGAGCACCTCGACGGAGGCTTCCGGGAGGCCGCGCAGGCGGTCAACTCCCTCATCGACGACATCGTGCGCCCGACCGCCGAGATCTCCCGCGTGATCGCCGCGGTCGCCGAGGGCGACCTGTCGCAGCGCGTGTCGCTCCAGATCGACGAGAGCCGTCCCCTCAAGGGCGAGTTCCTCGAACTGGCGCGGACGGTGAACAAGATGGTGGAGCTGCTGCGCGGCTTCGCCGTCGAGGTGACGCGCGTCGCCCGCGAGGTGGGCACCGAGGGCAAGCTGGGCGGCCAGGCGGCCGTACCCGGCGTGTCGGGAACGTGGAACGACCTCACGGTCTCGGTGAACCTCATGGCGTCGAACCTGACCGACCAGGTGCGCAACATCTCGCAGGTGGCCACGGCCGTCGCGAAGGGCGACCTGTCGCAGAAGATCACCGTGCTGGCGCAGGGCGAGATCGCCGAGCTGGCCGGGACGATCAACTCGCTGACCGACACGCTGCGGGTCTTCGCCAACGAGGTCACACGTGTGGCCCAGGAGGTCGGCACCGAGGGCAAGCTGGGCGGCCAGGCGGCCGTGCCCGGCGTCGCCGGGACGTGGAAGGACCTCACCGTCTCGGTGAACTCCATGGCCTCCAACCTGACCGACCAGGTGCGAAACATCGCCCAGGTCGCCACCGCGGTCGCCACCGGCGACCTGTCGCAGAAGATCACCGTGGTCGCCCAGGGCGAGATCCTGGAGCTCAAGAACACCGTCAACACGATGGTCGACCAGCTGTCCGCCTTCGCCGACGAGGTCACGCGTGTGGCCCGCGAGGTGGGCACGGACGGGAAACTAGGCGGCCAGGCGAAGGTCACGGGCGTCTCGGGCACCTGGCGCGACCTGACCGAGAACGTCAACCAGCTCGCGTCGAACCTGACCGACCAGGTGCGAAACATCGCCCAGGTCACCACGGCGGTCGCCAAGGGCGACCTGTCGCAGAAGATCACCGTCGACGCCCAGGGCGAGATCGCCGAGCTGAAGAACACCGTCAACCGGATGGTCGACCAGTTGTCGTCCTTCGGTGACGAGGTGACACGAGTCGCCCGCGAGGTCGGTACCGAGGGCAAACTGGGCGGCCAGGCGCACGTGCGGGGCGTGTCGGGGATCTGGAAGGACCTCACCGACAACGTCAACCTCATGGCGTCGAACCTGACGGCCCAGGTCCGCAACATCGCCCAGGTGGCCACCGCGGTCGCCAAGGGCGACCTGACGCAGCAGATCACGGTGAACGCGCAGGGCGAGATCGCCCAGCTGAAGAACACCGTGAACAAGATGGTCGACCAGCTCTCCGCCTTCGCCGCGGAGGTGACGCGAGTCGCCAGAGAAGTGGGCACGGAGGGCAAGCTCGGCGGTCAGGCGCAGCTGCGCCGGGCGGCCGGCACCTGGCGCGACCTGACCGACAACGTCAACCTCATGGCCTCGAACCTGACCAACCAGGTGCGAAACATCGCCGACGTCGCCACCGCCGTGGCCAAGGGCGACCTGTCGCAGAAGATCACCGTCGACGCGCAGGGCGAGATCCTTGAGTTGAAGTCGACGGTGAACCGGATGGTCGACCAGCTGTCTTCCTTCGCCGACGAGGTGACCCGGGTGGCCCGCGAGGTGGGCACGGACGGGAAACTCGGCGGCCAGGCGCACGTGCACGGCGTGTCGGGGATCTGGAAGGACCTCACCGACAACGTCAACTCGATGGCCTCCAACCTGACCGACCAGGTGCGAAACATCGCCCAGGTCACCACGGCCGTAGCCGAGGGCGACCTGTCGCAGAAGATCACGGTCAACGCCCAGGGCGAGATCGCGCAGCTCAAGAACACCGTCAACAGGATGGTGAGCCAGCTGTCGTCCTTCGGTGACGAGGTCACGCGCGTGGCGCGCGAGGTCGGCGTCGAGGGCAAGCTGGGCGGGCAGGCGCAGGTCGAGGACGTCTCGGGCATCTGGAAGGACCTGACCGACAACGTCAACCAGCTCGCGCGGACCCTGACCAACCAGCTGCGGGCGGTCGCCGAGGTGTCGACGGCGGTGACGCGCGGGGACATGACCCAGCGGATCACCGTCGACGCGCAGGGCGAGGTCGCCGAGCTGACCGGCAACATCAACCAGATGATCGAGGCGCTGCTCGACACCACCGTCAAGAACGCCGAGACCGACTGGATGAACTCCAACCTCGCGCGCGTGTCGGAGCTGCTCCAGGGGCAGCGCGACATCGGCGAGGTCTGCCGCATGATCATGACCGAGGTGACGCCGCTGGTGGACGCCCAGGTCGGCGCGTTCTTCCTGATGACCTCGGGCAAGAACCAGCCCAAGCGGCTGGTCCTGACCTCCTCCTACGGCTACGTCGGCCCCGACACCGACCTGGTGTTCGCGCCGGGCGAGTCGCTGGTCGGCCAGGCGGCGACCTCGCGGCGGGCGATCCGCCTCAAGGACGCCCCCAGCGACTACCTGGTGGTCCGCTCCGGTCTCGGCCGGGCGCGTCCCGCCGACGTGGTCGTGCTGCCCGTCCTGTTCGAGGGCGAGCCGCTCGGCGTGATCGAGTTCGGGTCCCTCAACGCCTTCTCGGCGCTGCACCTGAACTTCCTCGACCGCCTGGTCAACACCATCGGCATCGCGCTGAACACGATCCTGGCCAACCGCCGCACCGAGGAGCTGCTGACGGCCTCGCAGAAGCTGGCGCAGGACTTCCGCGACCAGTCGGAGAAGCTCCAGCGCGCCAACGAGGAGCTCCAGGAGAAGGCGCAGCTGCTCACCGAGCAGAACCAGAACATCGAGCTGAAGAACCGCGAGATCGACATGGCCCGCCTGGGTCTTGAGGACAAGGCGCGCCAGCTCACGCAGGCCTCGCAGTACAAGAGCGAGTTCCTGGCCAACATCAGCCACGAGCTGCGCACGCCCCTCAACTCGCTGCTGTTGCTGGCCCGCCTGCTGGCCGAGAACGCGGAGCGCAACCTCTCGGCGAAGCAGATCGAGTTCGCGCGCACGATCCACAACGCCGGTTCGGACCTGCTGGTCCTCATCGACGACATCCTCGACCTGTCGAAGATCGAGGCCGGGCGGATGGCGGTCGACCCGAGGCCGCTGGCCGTCGACGAGATCGCCGGCTATGTCGAGCAGGCCTTCCGGCCGCAGGCCGAGGAGAAGGGCCTTGAGTTCTCCGTCGAGCGGGCGCCGGGCGTGCCGGACACGGTCGTGTCGGACGCGCAGCGGCTCCAGCAGATCCTGCGCAACCTCGTGTCGAACGCGGTGAAGTTCACCGACACCGGCAAGGTCTCGCTGACGATCGCACCGGCCCCGGCCGGGATGATCTTCGGTGCGCCCTCGCTGGACACCGCCGAGACCGTCTACGGCTTCATCGTCAGCGACACCGGCATCGGGGTCCCCGACGAGAAGCTGGCGCTCATCTTCGAGGCCTTCCAGCAGGCCGACGGCACGACCAGCCGCAAGTACGGCGGCACGGGCCTGGGCCTGTCGATCTCGAAGTCCCTGGCGCGCCTCCTCGGCGGCCTGATCATGGTCGAGAGCCAGCCGGGCAAGGGCAGCACCTTCACGCTGTTCGTGCCCGACGTGCTCACCGCCGACAAGATCCAGGTCACCGACGAGCTGGGCACGGTCCAGCCGGTGCAGATAGCGCCGAACCGGTCCCGCCCGATCCTGCGCCAGGCGGGAAACAAGCAGGAGCGGCGGGCCACGCCCAGCGCGCAGGTCCTGGAGAACGCGCGGGTGCTCATCGTCGACGACGACGTCCGCAACGTCTTCGCGCTCACCAGCGCGCTGGAGCTGCACGGCATGACGGTCCTGTACGCCGACAACGGCGCCGACGGGATCGGCCTGCTGACCGAGCACGGCGACATCGACATCGTGCTGATGGACTCGATGATGCCCGACATGGACGGCAACGAGACGACCCGCGAGATCCGCCGGATCCCGGAGTTCGCCGACCTGCCGGTGGTGTTCTTGACCGCGAAGGCCACGCCGGGCGACCGCGACGGCTCGCTCAAGGCCGGTGCCTCGGCGTACATCACCAAGCCCGTGGACCTCGACGAGCTGCTCGATCTGATGGCCTACTGGGTCGAGGGCGGCGACAACGCGCTGGCGCCCGCCGTCCACAATGACGAGGTGCTGGAGGGCGAGATTGTGGACGGGAACGTCCGAGACGGGCGGGAGTCGCGGTGAGCAGCCCGAGAACGGCGAAGATCCTGCTGGTCGACGACCGGATGGAGAACCTGGTCGCCCTGGAGGCGATCCTCCAGGGCCTGCCGGTGGAGCCCGTCGCGGTGACCTCCGGCGAGGAGGCGCTCAAGAAGCTCCTGGTCGGTGACTTCGCCGTCATCCTGCTCGACGCCCAGATGCCCGGCATGGACGGCTTCGAGACCGCCGCGCACATCAAGCAGCGCGAGCGGACCCGGCACGTGCCGATCATCTTCCTGACCGCCGTCGACCGCGACGCGCACCTGGCGTTTCGCGGGTACGCAGCCGGCGCGGTCGACTACATCACCAAGCCCTTCGACCCGTGGGTGCTGCGGGCGAAGGTGTCGGTGTTCGTGGAGCTGTGGGGCCGCAAGGAGCAGCTGGGCGTGCAGGCGGCGACCGTCCGAGCGGTGCAGGCGGAGAACGCACGCCTGCGCGACGCCATCGAGGAGGCGCGGTCGGTGCTGCGCGGCGGTGGTGACGGCGGGGTCGAAAAGGCCGTGGAACTGCTCACCCGGGCGGGTGAGTGACCGCGGACCCCGCGAGAGTCGGCATCGTCCGTTAGGCTTGCCAACGTGGTACGCCCGGAGCTAGACATCTCCGTGCGCCAGGATTCGGGTGACACGATCGTGGCGTTGCGCGGCGAGATCGACATTGGGACGGTCTCGCGTCTCACCGATGCCGTCGAGAACGCCCTCACCGACCCTCCGGACAGGTTGATCCTGGACATGCGGCAGGTGACCTTCTGCGACTCGCAGGGCCTCGGCACGCTCGTCGTGCTCAACAGGGCCGCGACGAGGGCGCGGACCCGGCTGGTGCTGGCCAATCTCGGTGACTTCCTGTCCCGCCTGCTGAACGTGACGGGGCTGCGGCAGGCCTTCGTGATCCAGGACGGGGACAAGGGGTAGCCCGGCGCGGGAGAGTTCCCGCGCGTCGTGCCCCCGGGCGACCGGGTCGCTTGCCCGTGCCCGAAACCTTCCCCGAACAAGTCCGGTCCTCCACCCAACCCTTCCGCCGCAGCCTGCGTTTGACAGGTGAAGAACGGGAGGATCGGATGGACCGATACGAAGGTTTCCGCGAGTTCGTGCTCGCGCGGGGACCAGCGCTGTCACGCACGGCCTATCTACTCTGCGGCAACCACGCCGGCGCCGAGGAACTCGTGCAGGAGGCCCTGGCCAAGACCGCCTCGCACTGGCGGAGGGTGCGCGACGGAAACCCCGAGGGCTACGTCCGGCGCACGATGGTCAACCAGCACACGTCCTGGTGGCGCAAGTTCGGCCGCCGGGAGCGTCCCTACGCCGACGTCTCCGAAATGGTCGGCGGGCGGCCCGACTCCTCGCACGCCACCACCGAGCGGCTGGTGCTCGTCACCGCCCTGGCCGCGCTGGCACCCAAGCAGCGCGCGGCCATCGTGCTGCGCTTCTACGAGGACCTCTCCGAGACCGAGATCGCCGACGCCCTCGGTGTGGCCAACGGGACGGTCAAACGCAACATCCATGACGGGCTGCGCCGCATGCGCGCCCTCATGCCCTCGATCGACGACATCGAACTGGAGGCGACGACGTGAACCTGCACGACGAACTCGGCGGCCTCGCTGACCAGGCGGGCCCCTACACCGACCCCGACAAGGCCCTCGCGACGGCGAAGCGCCGCAACGCGCTCAAGCTGACACTGGCGCCCCTGGCCCTCGTCCTGGCCGCGGCGGCGGCCGTGCCCTTCGCGCTCAGCGGAGGCGACGGCGGCGCGACGCCCGCCGCGAGCGGCTCGGCTGACACGGGGGCGATGGCGATCGGCGTCGACTACGTGACCGAGGACGGGAAACTGGTCACCGCCACCGGCCCGGACTTCCAGCTGGAGGGCTGGGAGAACGGCGGCGAGGTGGCACGCGTCCCCGCCGGATGGCTCGTCACGAGCTACGACAAGGTGAGGACCTCGCCCGACGAGCCCGCGGGCCTCTATCTCCTCAAACCGGACGGGACGATCGTGCAGACCGATGTGAGGCCCTTCGACTCCTCGCTGACCATCTCCCCTGATGGAACGATGTTCGCGTTGCGCACGGGTCTGATGAAGGGCGAGTTCGCGGTTTATCGGGTCGACGACGACGGCGTCGAAAAGTTCGCCGCGGCGCCGATGACGAACGTGAACGCCCTCGCCGGCTGGCTGGGCGACGAGCTGACCTTCTACCACGCCGACGAGTCCGACGGCAGCGAGCAGGCCGTGGTGAGCTGGGGCGTGTGGGACCCGGCCGGTGACGAACCCTTCGTCACCGAGTGGTACCCGGGTTCGCCGGACCTGACCGGCACGCTCGACGGCACGATGACCTTCTGGGACGAGCGCCCCGGCAACGAATGGTGCATGGTCCGCGCCGACGGCGACACCGGCGATGAACTGGGCCGCCGCTGCGACCTGGCCATGTCCATCGGGGTCACCATGTCCCCCGACGGCCGCTACGGGGTCGGCTCGGTGAAGGACCCCACCGACGAGAACGCCCCCGAGATGTTGATCTTCGAGACGGAGATGCTGTTCGACGACGTCGCCTCGCAGCCGATCGTCGCCTGCGGCGCGACGGGCTACGGCGACACCGTCTGGCTCGGAGACGTCGCCTACCTCACCGACGGCGTACGCATGAAGGTCACGGCCTGCGATGTCGACGGCAACCTGATCGAGACCGCCGAGTTCGACACCATGATCAGTCTCGTCCAGGCCTACGGCGAGGTCTGACCCCCACCACCGAGGCGCGCTCCCCGCGGGGGAGCGCGCCTTCCTCGCGCCTACTCCAGCCGCGCCAGGTTCAGCGCGTGCCACTTCAACGTCTCCTCGTCCCCCGTCGACCACCACACCGTCGCTCCCCGCGCGCGCACGATCCGCGCGTCGGAGGCCACCAGCAAGGTCTTCCCGCTCACCTGGTCGAAGATCAGCAGCGGCTGCCCGTCGGCGTCGGCGGCCGACACGTCGAGCAGCACCTCGAAGCGATCCAGCAGCATCGGGTCGGGCACGGCCGCACTGGTGCGCTCGTCGGCGATGCGCCGGCGCTGCGACCCGTCGGTCCGCATCAGTTCGGTCCCCCCGGGCCCGGCCATGCCCAGCGCCAGCACCCGGCACCACACCGGCGTACAGGTCGCCAGCGCACCGGTCTCGACGGGAATCACGGTCGTGTTCTCCGCGGCCATGTCGGCCAGCAGCACGCCCTCACCGGCCGCACCGCCGTTGCTGACCGCGTAGGGCCAGGCGCTCCAGGCGAACTCGCCCTCCAGTGTCACCGTCGTGGTCTCGCCGCCCGACAGGGGATGCGAGCGCAGCTCGGTCGCCGGCGCCGACCCCCTGGTGCCGGCCGCCCAGTGCACACTCCCGCCGGCGATCTGGAGGTCGTACTGGGAGCCGGTGAACAGCGCGTCGCCGGTGTCGGCGGTGACGCGGACCGCCTCGGCCTCGGCGAGCCCGGCCGGCGCGGTCCAGATGCCCGTACGGGCCACGCCCTTGGCGTCGGGAACGGTCTGCGTCCACACGATCCGCTCGTCGTCGGCGGCCACGGCGGTGAAGCCGGGCGCGTCGTCGGCGCTCAAGGTCGCCAGCTCGCGGGCCTCCTCGCCGGGGGTGTAGACGACGAGCCGGACGCGCTCTCCGTCGGGTGTGGGCGCGGTGGCCACGACGGTGAGCTCGTCGAGGTAGAGCAGTGGCGTGAAGGGCGTGCCGTCGAAGAAGGTGCCCAGGAACTCCGCGGGAGTCGTGCCGGGCCATTCCTCGGCGACGGAGCGAACGGCGGGACCGACGGGGGAGCCGGTGGGCGTGCGTTCGGGGATGGGGAGCGCGATCCACACAGCAGCCGCCGCGAGGGCCAGGACGAGGGCCGGTGACGGGCGGGTGAACAGGCGCGAACCCATGGTCAGCGGCTGTTGCGCTTACTGCGCCGCCGCAGCGCGAAGCCGCCGGCGACCGCGCCCGCGACGGCCCCGGCGGCGATCGCCGTCGGAAGCGCGAGCATGGCGGCCTTACGCCCGGAGCGGAAGTCCTTGATGGCCCAGCCGCGCTGGCGGGCGGTGCGGCGCAGCACCGTGTCGGGGTTGACCGCGACGGCGTGGCCGACCGCCGAGAGCATCGGCAGGTCGTTGGAGGAGTCGCTGTAGGCGGAGCAGCGGGCCAGGTCGAGGCCCTCGACGGAGGCCAGCGCGCGGACCGCGTCGGCCTTGGCGGCGCCGTGCATGATGTCGCCGATGAGGTGGCCGGTGTAGATGCCGTCCTTGATCTCGGCGACGGTGCCCAGAGCGCCGGTCAGGCCGAGGCGGCGGGCGATGATCTCGGCGAGCTCGACCGGGGTCGCGGTGACCAGCCACACGCGCTGGCCGTCCTCGCGGTGCCGGTGGGCGAGTGCGCGGGTGCCGGCCCAGATGCGTTCGGCGATGAGCTCGTCGAAGATCTCCTCGCACAGGTCGACGACCTCGTCGACCGGGCGGCCGGCGACGAAGGCGAGCGCCGACTCCTTGATGTCGGCGATGTGGCCGTGGTTCTCCTTGCCGTGCAGGCGAAAGCGCGCCTGCTGCCAGCCGAAGCGCATCAGGTCCGAGGTGCGGAAGAAGCGCCGGGCGGCCAGTCCGCGGGCGAACCAGTAGATCGACGCGCCCTGCATCAGGGTGTTGTCGACGTCGAAGAACGCCGCCCCGGTCGCGTCGGTGACCGGCGGCGGGTTCTGTACGTCGAGTGCGTTCACCATTCGAGGGTAGTGCCTGCCGGTGACGAGACGGAAAACCGTGTTCAACCGCCGAGCAGTCCGGAGAGGATGCCGCCGAGTTGGCCGAGGAGGCCACCGCCGCCGTCGTCTTGATCGGAGGTGTCGTCGGTTCCCGGTGTGCCGGTGGGTCCGGCGGTCGGCGACTTGGTCGGTTCGGCCGCCGGGTCCTTGGTCTCGTCGTCTTCGTCCTTGGGCTTGTCGGCCGGATCGGCGTCGTCGGCCGGGTCGTCGGGACGGGAGTCGCGGCTGGCCTGCAGCTCGCTCTCGTCGACGGGGGCCGGCGTGTGCGACGGGTCCGGCAGGGCCGAACAGGACAGTGGGACGGGGCCCAGGGTGTCCACCTCGGCGTCGCCGGAAGCGGTGCACAGCAGGGAGAAGCGCAGCTTCTCGGAGCGCTGTTCGACCTCGTCGAGCAGGCCGAGGGAGTCGAGGGCCCGCGAGCGGGTCTCGGCCTCGGTCGAGGCGACGAAGTCGACGAGTTCCACGCGGTGGGTCTCGACGAAGGTGTCGATGGCGTCGAGGACGCCCTCGTCGGTGCGTTCGACCGACGCGCCGGTGAGCAGGGAGACGCCCTGGCGGGTCTCGTCGTCCATGTCGTCGAGGGTGCGGTCGACCGACGCCGGGTCCGTGGCGACCGAGGCCGCCTCGTCGAGCCGGTTGCGGGCGAACTCCAGGTAGAGCTGACCGCGGTTGACGTCGGATCCGGCGAGTGCGAGCTGCGCGCGCTCGGTGGAGCGCTTCACGTCGTAGAGCGCGTCGCCGGGCATGGCCTGGCCGCTGGCGGCCGACATGCCGGACAGCGCGAGGATGCCGAAGACGACCGTCACGCCGACGGCGAGGCGTCGGCCTCCGCGTGCGGGTGCGGGCGCTTCGGGCTTGGCGCGCGGGATGGCGTCCGGGCCGGTGGCCGTGTCGCCGATCCCCTGAACGCTCGCGACCGCCATGAGGCGTCCGCGGAGCTTGGCCCGGAAGGCGTCGTCGGTGCGGACGCGGGCCGTCTCCTCGGCCAGTCCGGTGATGGTCGTGGCGACCTCCACCAGTGGCGCGAGGTCGTGGTCGTGGGTGGACTTGATGTGCTTGCGAGGCGCGCCTTGCGTCTCGTCCAGGAGTTGCGCGAAACGTTCGGCTCGGGCTCGTCCAAACGGTCCTGGCGTCATTGCACACCCCCTCTCGCCGCTTGTATCCGATTCAACGCGGACAGGCCTCTTCCGGTTACGGCCAACGCGCTAAGGGTGTGCTCACTCACCCTGGACAGCCGGGCGAAGTGTCGGACATCTGACGAATATTCATGGTTTTCGAAGCCTTGGGCATGCATGAACACCACGGGGGCACGGCCCCGGACTGGGGTCATCGTCCGAACCCTTCGGGCAGCAGACGGCCCAGCGTGCGCACGGCGCGGTACTGGAGGGCCTTGATGGCGCCCTCGTTCTTGTTCATCGCGCGGGCGGTCTCGGCGACGGAGAAGCCCTGGAGGAAGCGCAGGACGATGCACTCCTGCTGCTCGGCGTTGAGCTCCTTGACCGCTTCGAGGAGGGTCGCGTTGGTGATCTTGTCGACGACGGCCGTCTCGGGGTTGCCCTCGGGACCGGACTCCTCCTTGTCGGCGTCCAGGACGTCGGCGGTGGCGACCTCAAGTCGGTAGCGGCCGGACTTGAAGTGGTCGGCCATGAGGTTGCGCGCGATCGTGACCAGCCAGGCGCCGAAGTCGCGGCCCTGCCAGGTGAAGCTGTTGATCCGCTTGAGCGCCCGCAGGAAGGTCTCGCTGGTGAGGTCCTCGGCCAGGTCGCGGCGGGAGACGCGGAAGTAGATGTAGCGGAAGACCGTGTCGATGTAGCGGTCGTAGATCTGGCCGAAGGCCTCGGTGTCGCCGGCCTGCGCACGACGGACGAGGTCCCAGATCTCGGTGCCGCGGACGGGGTCGTCGCCGCCGGTCTCGGGACCGCCGGTGCCGGGTTCCTCGGCGGCCTTCTCATCGGTGCGGCCGCGGGCCACGGGTGCGATCCTGCCGCGAGTCGGTGGTGAGGCGGCCTCCGATCCGGTGGCCGCGGCCGGATCGGCGTGGATCGTCGCCGCCAGCATGTGACGCATGGCGGCCAGCCCATTGGAAAGGGCGAGCCTGGCCATGTGCAGCTCGTCGGTGACAACATGCGCGGAACCGGGCACTTACCTGCCTCCTCGGGTGAGGGGTTTGTCGGGACCCAAGGTCACGGGGGTGCCGACCCGGATCATGATAGGGCCTGACCCACCGAACTGTGCGGACTTAACTACACAACGCAGAGATTGTGTCCCGAGAGTAGTCATGATCGGAACGGACAGTTTGTGCGATTAATGTTTGAGTCCTCACCCGGTTGAGTGACGGTACCCCTTTTCACCTGCTCTCCAAAACCCTTGACGGGAAAGGAATATCCGAAGTGGGCTCACAAATCGGCGAGTCGCGCGTCGTACTTCTCACCACGGCGGGATGCCACTTGTGCGTCGAAGCGCGAGTCGCACTGGATCGTGTGTCGCGACGCACCGGCGTGTCGTGGTCCGAAGTGGACGTGGCCGCCGACGAGGCCCTCCGCCGCGAGTACGCCGACCGTCTGCCGGTCGTCCTGCTCGACGGCCGCGAGCACGGTTACTGGCGTGTCGAGGAGGACCGGCTGGTCGCCGACATAAGCCGGTGAACTCGTCGGATGCCGCGGGTAATCTCTTCGGATGACGACGCGCCACCTGGTCTGGGACTGGAACGGGACCCTTTTCAACGACATCGACGCGGTGGTCCAGGCGACCAACGACGTGCTCACCGGAGCGGGCGGGAACGCCGTGACCACCGACGAGCACCGGGACCGATTCAAGCGGCCCATCGCCGACTACTACTCGCTCGAACTCGGCCGCACGGTGACCGCCGAGGAGTTCGTGCTCATGGACCGCATCTTCCACCAGTCATATGAACGGCACCGACTGGCGTGCAAACCCGCCGCCGACGCCCGCGACGCCATCGCCGCGTGGGGCGGAACGCAGTCATTGCTGTCGATGTGGCACCACGAGAACCTGGTGCCCTTGGTCGACCAGTTCGGACTAACCGCTCTGCTTAACCGCATCGATGGATTGCGCGGAGCCGGCGGCGGTCCCAAGCAGCCCCATTTGGAGGCGCACCTGGCCGCCATCGGCGTCGAGCCCTCGACGGTGGTGCTGATCGGCGACTCGGTCGACGACGCCGAGGCCGCGCTGGCCGTGGGCGCCGCGGCGGTGCTGTACACCGGCGGGTTCACGTCGGAGGTGAAGCTGCGGGCCGTCGGCGTGCCGGTGGCGGCGACGCTGCTGGGGGCGGTGGAACTGGCGGGGTCGAGCGGGGTCTGAGAAGGAAGGCGCTGGTGACGGTGCCGCCGGAGTGAAGCGCGTGAGGTGACGCCGTGCGCTCACTTCGGGCCGTCTTCGCCGTCGAGCGATCGGGCGGCCGCCTCCTCGACCGGACGCCCTGTGGCCGCCGGGTCACAACGGCATGAACCTCCCGCCGTTCACGTCCAGCGTCACCCCCGTGACGTAGCTGCTCGCCTCGCCCGCGAGGAACAGCACCGGCTCGACCAGCTCGCGCAGCTCGGGCATCCGCCCCAGCGCGATCTCGCCCCGCACGGCCGCCTTCTCCTCCTCCGGCAGGGCCTCGAACATCGCCCCGACCCGGTCGGTCAGGAACAGCCCCGGCGCGACGGCGTTCACGCGCACGCCGTCGGGGCCGACCTCGCGCGCGAGCTTGCGCACGAGTCCCCCGATCGCCGCCTTCGCGGCCGCGTAGACGACGCCCGTGACCGGAGAGGGCTGCCGGCCGCCGATCGAACCGCAGGCCACGACGGCGCCCTTCGACTCGCGCAGGTACGGCAGTGCGGCGCGGCAGGCGTACAGGGTGCCCTTCACGTTGACGTCCAGCACTCGGTCCACATCGGACGACGAGACCTCGGCGATGCCCGGCGGGGTGCCCAGGGAACCGCCGGCGAGGCACACGAGCACGTCGAGGCGGCCGTAGCGGTCGGCGACCTCGGCGCAGACCAGCTCCAGGGCCGCGGGATCGGTGACGTCGACGGGGTAGTCGCCGCCGGCCGGATCGACCGTGGCGACGATGGCGCCCTCGGCCTCGAACCCGGCGCGCAGGACCCGCCCGATGCCGCCGGCGCCGCCGGTGATCAGCACGGCCCGCCCGTCGAAGCGCTTACTGTTGACGACCGTCATTCATGCACGATACTAAGACCCGTGGGCAACCTCAGCGGAACCATGCGTGTCGCCGTCATCGGCGGCGGACCCGGCGGCCTGTACTTCGCGGCCCTGGCCGCCCGCCGCAACCCGGCCTGGGAGATCACCGTCTGGGAGCGCAACGCACCCGACGACACCTTCGGCTTCGGCGTCGTCTTCTCCGACGAGACCCTGGAGTCCATCGAGGTCGGCGACGCCGAGATCTTCGCCGAACTCGCCGGGCGCTTCGTCCGCTGGGACGACATCGATGTCCACTATCGACAGACGCCCGAGTCGCCTCCGTCGCTGACCACGTCGGGCGGCCACCGCTTCGCCGCCGTGAGCCGCGTCGGCCTGCTCGCCCTGCTGCACAAGCGATGTGCCGACCTCGGTGTACGCCTGCGCTTCGAGTCGCAGGCACCGCCGGCCGCCGAGCTGATGGCCGCCAACGACCTCGTGGTCGCCGCCGACGGTGTGCACTCGGCCAGTCGCGCGGCCTTCGCCGAGACCTTCCGGCCGAGCCTGGACACCCGGCGCTGCAAGTACATCTGGCTCGGCAGCGACCGCGCCTTCGAGTCCTTCACCTTCGACGTGCGCCCGACCCCGCACGGAGTCGTCCAGCTCCACGGCTATCCCTACGACGCCGGCGGCTCGACCGTCATCGTCGAGATGCGCGAGGAGGTCTGGTCGGCGCTCGGGCTGACCGACGCCACCGCCATCGAGCGCTGCGCCGAGCTGTTCGCCGACCGGCTCGCCGGGCATCGCCTGCACGGCAACAACTCCAAGTGGATCGGCTTCACGACCGTGCGCTGCGAGCGCTGGTCGCACGAGAACCTGGTGCTGATCGGCGACGCCGCCCACACCGCGCACTTCTCCATCGGCTCGGGCACCAAGCTCGCCATGCAGGACGCCGCCGCGCTCGTCGAGAAGCTCGGCACCGCAGGGGATGTCGCCGACGCGCTCGGCGAGTACGAGGTCGAGCGGCGGCCGGTGGTCCTGTCGACGCAGCGCGCCGCGCAGGCGAGCCTGGAGTGGTTCGAGGACCTCGGCCACTACCTCGACCAGGAACCGCCGCAGTTCGCGTTCAACCTGCTCACCCGCTCCCGCCGCATCACCTACGACAACCTGCGGCTGCGCGATCCCGGTTACGTGTCCGAAGTGGACGACTGGTTCGCCGCCCACGAGGTGGCCCGGGGCGCCACACCGGGGCCCGCGGTCCGCAGGCCGCCGATGTTCCAGCCCTACACCCTCGCCGGTCTCGAACTGCGCAACCGCGTGGTCGTCTCGGCCATGGACATGTACTCCGCCGACGACGGCGTCCCCGGCGACTTTCACCTGGTGCACCTGGGGTCCAAGGCGCTCGGCGGTGCCGGACTGGTCATGACCGAGATGGTCTGCGTCTCGCCGGAAGGGCGCATCACGCCCGGCTGCGCGGGTCTGTACGACGACGAGCAGACCGTCGCGTGGAAGCGGATCGTCGACTTCGTGCACGGGCGCAGCGAGGCGAGGATCGGCGTGCAGCTCGGACACGCCGGTCGCAAGGGTTCCACGAAGCTGATGTGGGAGGGCATCGACGACCCGCTGCCCGAGGGCAACTGGCCGCTGGTCGCGCCGTCCCCGCTGCCGTACAAGGAGAGTAGTCAGACGCCGCGCGAGCTGAGCGTCGCCGACCTCGACGCCGTTCGCGCCGACTTCGCCAGGTCGGCGCGCCGCGCCCGCGAGTGCGGATTCGACCTGCTCGAACTCCACTGCGCCCACGGCTACCTGCTGTCGAGCTTCATCTCACCGCTGACCAACCACCGCACCGACCACTATGGAGGGTCGCTGGAGGGCAGGCTGCGCTTCCCGCTCGAAGTGCTGGCCGCCGTTCGCGCCGAGTGGACCGGCCCGCTGTCGGTGCGCCTGTCGGCCACCGACTGGCACCCCGACGGCCTCACACCCGAGGAGTCCGTGGCCGTCGCGCGCGCCTTCGCCGCCGCCGGTGTCGACGCGATCGACGTCTCCACCGGCCAAGTCGTCCATGACGAGAAGCCGGCCTTCGGCAGGTCCTTCCAGACCCCCTTCGCCGACCGGATCCGCCACGCCCTGGCGGCCGACTTCCCCGCCGTCACCGTCATCGCCGTCGGCGCCATCTCCTCCTACGACGACGTCAACTCGATCATCCTCGCCGGCCGCGCCGACCTGTGCGCCCTGGGCCGCACCCACCTGTACGACCCGCAGTGGACCCTGCACGCGGCGATCGAGCAGGACTACCCGATGCCGTGGCCGAAGCAGTTCGCGGCGGGCGCCCGGAAGCCACCGACGGGGCGGGGTTGAGGGGACGGCGGCGGGGGCGGCGACGGCGGCGGGGTGCGGTCTCGGCGCGAGGGTGGGGCGGTGGTTGGGCGGGTGGGGCGGTGGCGTTGCGAACGCCGCCGTAGCGGCCGAGCGGCGGGCGCCCGGAAGCCACCGACGGGCCGGGTGAGGTGGGTCCTCCCGCCGGGCAACGGCCGACGACCCCGGGCGTGACGCGGCACAGCGGCACGGAGCGGCCGGCACGATGCCGCCGACGGAACGCGCTGCGCAGGGCAAGGTGCACGCCGGGAGCCCCGTGGGAGGTCATCCAGGTGCGGCGGGACTGGTCCGGACGCGCTCGGCTGGCGAGGGCGCACCCGGGGCGGCGTCTCGCGGCAGCGGCACGGTGCCGGGCGGGGTGGCGGCGCCAGGTCGGGAACCATGCGCGAGGTCGTCCAGGGCGGCCCGGCGGGGCCGGGCGCACTCCGGTCCTGGCGGCGTTCGGTCGCGGTCCCACAGTTCCCGCTTCGAAGGCTTGCTCGCACCTGCTGCTACGCGGGCGCCGACGTGGAGTGGCTGACCGTCCCCACGTCTGAGGCCCACCCATGCCGGGCGAGAAGCGCAACAGACCCACTCCGCGCGTGGACAGCGTGGACAGCGTGAATGCGGCGGCACTGCGCACGGTGGCGCCGGGTATCTCCGGGCAGCGGGAGTAGGCGTTGTAAAAGCGGTCTGCGGTGGCCTGATCGACGGAATGGCGCTGCCGCCTGCCCGGCCGCTGAGTTCCCGATGGGCAGCGCAGCCGAGCCGGTCTACCGGCGGGCAACGGCTGGCGAGTCCGGACCGGCATCACGTCCGCCGCCGCATGAACCCGCCGCCCCGGCGGCACTGAGAGCAGTGGCAGGCAGAAGGTCGTCAGGGGCGGCCCACTGGGGCAGGACGCACTCCGTCCAGACTGCCAGCGAGTCCGGGGCGGCATCGAGGCCGCAGCGAGCCGCTTGTCCGGCCACTGAGCCGAGTACGGAGCCTCCGACGGGACGGCGCTGAGCGGCACGCCGTCGCCCGCCGGGCCACGGTTCCCGAAACGGCGTGGTGATCCACGCGGTCGGCGCTGCCGCCGTCACCGGCGGAGTCGAGTCTCCACGGACAGGTGACTGGCTGGGTCCTCCCGTCGGGCGGCAGTCGGCGAGCCCGGGTCGTGGCTGGCCGGCGGGGGAGCGCAGCGGCAGGGGACCCGCCGTCCCGGGCGCCGCCGACCCACCACCCCCGCGCTCCCACCCCGCGCCACGCCACCCCGCCGCCCCGTCCCCCACCCCACAACCCCCGCCCACGCGAAGGGCGGCCCCGTCGGAGCCGCCCTTCGTCGTTCCTCGCCAGTGGACCAGCCGCGCGTCGCAGCCACCCCACCTACCTCACGCCTTACTCCACGCCCACCACCGCCTGGGCGAACTGCGCGGCGTAGAGCCGCGCGTACGCTCCCCCGGCTTTCAGCAGGCTCTCGTGGTCGCCCTGTTCGACGATCGCGCCGTCCTCCATCACCAGGATGAGGTCGGCGTCGCGGATCGTCGAGAGGCGGTGGGCGATCACGAAGCTGGTCCTTCCGGAGCGCAGTTCGGTCATCGCGCGCTGGATCAGCACCTCGGTGCGGGTGTCCACAGAGGACGTGGCCTCGTCGAGCACGAGGATGGTCGGCTCGGTCAGGAACGCCCGCGCGATCGTGATCAGCTGCTTCTCACCGGCGCTGAGGTTCGAGCCCTCCTCGTCGATGACCGTGTCGTACCCGTCGGGGAGGGTGCGCACGAAGTGGTCGACGTGGGTGGCCCTGGCGGCTTCGAGCATCCGCTCCTCGCTGATCCCGCCGACCCCGTACACGATGTTCTGCGCGATCGTCCCACCGAACAGCCAGGTGTCCTGCAGGACCATCCCGGTGCGCGCCCGCAGATCCTCGCGGGTCATCTCGGCGATGTTCACACCGTCCAATGTGATCCGGCCGCCGCGCACCTCGTAGAACCGCATCAGCAGGTTCACCAGCGTCGTCTTGCCCGCACCGGTCGGCCCGACGATGGCCACGGTGTGCCCGGGCTCCACCGCCAGCGACAGGTCGTCGATCAGCGGTCTGTCGTCCTCGTAACGGAACGAGACGTGCTCGAAGGCCACCCGGCCGACGGTCTCGGTCGGCGTCAGCGGACGCTGCGGCTCGGGCGACTGCTCCTCGGAGTCGAGCAGGTCGAAGACCCGCTCGGCGGAGGCCACGCCCGACTGGAGCAGGTTGGCCATCGAGGCGACCTGCGTGATCGGCTGCGAGAACTGGCGCGAGTACTGGATGAACGCCTGCACGTCACCCAGCGACATCGTGCCCGACGCCACCCGCAGGCCACCGATCACGGCGACCAGCACGTAGTTGATGTTCCCGATGAACATCATCGCCGGCTGGATGATGCCGGAGATGAACTGCGCCTTGAACGCCGCCTCGTAGAGGTCCTCGTTGTGCTCGGCGAAGGTGTCCGACGCCTCCTTCTGCCTGCCGAACACCTTGACCAGCGCGTGCCCGGTGAACATCTCCTCGATGTGCCCGTTGAGCTTGCCGGTCGTGCCCCACTGCTTCAGGAACTGCGGCTGCGCCCGCTTGCCGATCAGCACCGTCACCCACAGGGAGACCGGGACGGTCACCACGGCGATCACCGCGAGCAGCGGCGAGATGATGACCATCATGACGAGCACGCCGACGATCGTCAGCAGCGACACCACCAGCTGCGACAGCGCCTGCTGGAGCGTCTGCGAGATGTTGTCGATGTCGTTGGTGGTGCGCGACAGGATCTCGCCGCGCGGCTGCTTGTCGAAGTACCCCAGGGGAAGCCGGGCCAGTTTCGTCTGCGCCTGCTCCCGCAGCCGAAAACCCATGCGCTGCACGATGACCGCGGTGATCCTGCCCTGCCAGAGCATGCAGAGCGAGCCGGCCACGAACAGCGCCAGCACGATCAGCAGGACCCGCCCGACCTCGGTGAAGTCGATCCCCTGCCCGGGCGTGAACTCCACTGTGGACATGACGTCGGCGACGGTCTCCTCACCGCTGGCGCGCACCAGTTCGATGGCCTGCTCGCGGCTGATGCCCTCGGGCACCATCTTGCCGATGACGCCACCGAAAATGAGGTCGGTGGCGTGCCCGAGGATCTTCGGGCCGATCACCGTCAGCGCCACCGACGCGACGCCGAGGAGCAGCGCGAAGAACGCCAGCCCGCGCTCGGGGCGCATCATCCGCAGCAGGCGGAGGCTGGACTCCTTGAAGTGCATGGCCTTCTCGGTCGGCATCGCGCCGGCCATCGGCCCGCCCATGCCGCCGCGCTGGGGAGCGCCCTTGATGCGGCCCGGCGTCGGGCCCTCGGCCTTGCCGTTCTGCGCGGGCGCGGACGCGGACGTTCCGTTCTTCTCCGGCTCGCTCATGCCGCCTCCTGCTCACTGTGCTGCGACAGCACGATCTCGCGGTAGGTCTCGTTCTCCGCCATCAGCTCGTCGTGCGTACCGGTGCCGACCACGCGTCCTTCGTCGAGGACCACGATCCGGTCGGCCGAGCGGATCGTGGACACGCGCTGGGCGACGATGACGACCGTCGCTTCGGCGATCTCACGCGACAGCGCGGCCCGCAGGGCGGCGTCGGTGGCGTAGTCGAGCGCGGAGAAGGAGTCGTCGAAGAGGTAGATCTCGGGCTTGGCGACCAGCATGCGCGCGATCGCGAGCCGCTGCCGCTGTCCGCCCGACACGTTCGTGCCGCCCTGCCCGATCGGGGAGTCGAGTCCCTCTTCCTTGGCGCGCACGAACTCGGCGGCCTGCGCGACCTCCAGCGCCCGCCACAGGTCGGCGTCGGTGGCGTCGGGGTTGCCGTAGCGCAGGTTCGTGGCGATGGTCCCGCTGAACAGGTACGGCTTCTGCGGGACCATGCCGACCGCCTTCGACAGCGTCGCGCGGGCCAGGCTGCGCACGTCGACGCCGTCGACGAGGACCTGCCCGCCGGTCACGTCGAACAGCCGCGGGATGAGGTTCAGCAGCGTGGTCTTGCCGCTTCCGGTCGAGCCGATGATCGCCGTCGTCTGCCCCGGATGCGCCACCAGGTCGATCCCGCACAGCACGGGCTCCTCGGCGCCGGGGTAGCCGAAGTCGACGTCGCGCAGTTCGAGCTGCCCGTGCTGGGGCAGCTCGGTGACCGGCGAGTCGGGGATCGTCAGGCTCGTCTCGGTCGACAGGACCTCCTGGATGCGGCCGGCGCTGACCTGCGCGCGCGGCAGCATGATCAGCACGAAGGTCCCCATCATCACCGACATCAGGATCTGCATCAGGTAGGACAGGAAGGCCGTCAGGGCCCCGATCTCCATCCCGCCGGAGGCGATCCGGTGCGCCCCGAACCACATCACGGCGACGCTGGAGACGTTCATGACGAGCATGACCGTCGGGAACATCCACGCCATCAGGCGCCCGACGCCCAGCGACACGTCCATCAGCTCGCGGTTGGCGCCGGCGAAGCGCTCCTGCTCGTAGCGGTCGCGCACGAACGCGCGGATCACCCGGATACCGGTGATCTGCTCGCGCATGACGCGGTTGACCTCGTCGATGCGGACCTGCATGGCCCGAAACAGCGGGCCCATCCGGCTCACGATCAGCGCGACCGAGCCGATCAGGACCGGCACCAGGATCAGCAGCAGCGCCGACAGCGGCGGGTCGACGCTGACGGCCATGATCACGCCGCCGAAGGCCATCACCGGCGCCGAGACGAGCAGGATGAAGGTCAGGAAGACCAGCATCTGCACCTGCTGGACGTCGTTGGTGATGCGGGTGATCAGCGACGGCGCGCCGAACTGCCCGACCTCGCGCACCGAGAAGGACTGGACGCGCTCGAAGATCCCGGCGCGCACGTCGCGGCCGACGGCCATCGCGGTGCGCGCGGCGTAGTAGACCGCGGCGATCGAGGCGAGGATCTGCACCAGCGTGATCGCCAGCATCACCCCGCCGAGCCGCAGGATGAGCCCCGTGTCGCCCTTGACGACACCCTTGTCGATGATCTCGGCGTTGAGGGTCGGCAGGTAGAGCATCGCGATCGTCGAGACGAGCTGCAAGGCGATCAGGTAGGCGATCGGCTTGCGGTATGGGCCCATGTGCGCTCTGAGAAGCCGCAGGAGAGTGCGGCCGTCCCCCTTTGAGGGAGGTGGCTCACCGGGTGGGCCGCCGTTCTTCTGCGCGCGCGTGAGTGTCACCTCGCGCGTGGCCGGTGAACTCATTCTGCTGGCCTCCCTGATGCCTGTCCTACGTTGTCCGCCTTGAGAGTGTGCGCGCCTTAGGCGAGGACTAGAAGCGATTTTCGCGGCCGGCGCATGGCGAGCCTGCCTCTTGAACATAGGTTGAGGTCAAGCGCCCACGTCGAGCGGGTGGCGACGGCCACAAACGGCTAGAACGGGACCGCCGCGAGGGTCGCCGGCTTGAGGTCGTCGAAGCCGCGCGAGGTCAGCGCCAGGATCAGGTGCTCGTCGGTGACCGTCACCAGGCGCGCGCCCGGCTGGTACCACATCAGCTTGTCGATCCCCAGGTTGTAGGCGGTCGTCGCGAAGGTGGCGTCGGGCGTCTCCTCGCTGGGGAACGCGCCCGTCGACGACAGCAGCAGGTCCCCGACGATGTTCGTCTTCCCCGACGGCGGCGCGGTGTCCTCGGCGCTCCACGGCGCCACGGCGCCGGTGATCTCCGCCATCATCAGCGACTCGTCGCGCTCCACCGGGCTGTAGGCGACCACCGGGTCGCGGAAGGCGCGCGCGGTGCCCGCCTCCAGCGCCGTCCAGCGCGCGCCACCGGTCACCGAGTCGACGACCTGCGGGAAACCGTTCACGTTCTGCCCGAGCAGGACGTCGCCGGTCGCCATGATCGAGGCACCCGCCTCGCAGTCGGCGCCGAAGGCGACCGTCTCGGTCCCACCGGAGGCGGGGTCGTAGACGGTCACGTCGGTCGTGCAGCCGTCGTGTTTCCCGACGGTCGCCACGCGCTCGCCGTGCACGGCGATGATCGGGTAGGTGTCGAGGTCCATCAGCGTCTCGGGGCGGCCCCGCGTGTCGCCGGTCTCGGCGTCGAGCGTGACGGTCTTCTCGTCGCCGTCCTCGCGCAGTCCGATGTTGACGTAGACGACCGGCGAGCTCGACGCCAGCCGCAGCGCCTTCGTCGAGACGATCGACTGGTCGACCGGGTCGGGCAGGACCGGCGCGGCGACGGCCACCTCGGCGGCATAACGGCGGTGCCACAGCCGCTCGGCGTCGGTGAGGGAGGTCGCGACGACCTCGCGCTGCTTCCCGACCCGCTCGGCGGTGTAGAGCGTGTCGTCGCTGACGGCGAAGACCGGCGGGTTGTGGCCCAGTTCGCCCTCGTAGGTGAAGCGCTCGGCGCCGGTTGTCAGGTCGTAGACGGTGATGCGCGGGCCCCTGGCCAGCACGACCGCGTCGACGGTGACGCGCACGGGGCCGTCGACCTCGGGGATCTGCCAGCGCTGCTCGCCGGTGACCTCGTCGAGGGCGGTGACGGTGCGGTCGGCGAGGACCAGCACGAACCCGCCCGCCGCGACGGCGTCCGGCGGCTGCTGTTGCGCGGCCAGCGTGTGCCGCCAGTCGATCTCTGGTTCGGCGGCGGTTGCCGAGAGCGTGGTGATCCAGATGGCGGCGGCGGCGGACATGGCGATGACAGCGGCGACCACACCGAGAACCCAGGCGGTCCTATGTGGCCGAAGGCGACGCATGCGGACAGTATGGCGCTGCGGGGCCACGCCCTTGATCGGGGGACGGGTACATCTCACCGCCCGTCCCCCGCGCGGGCGCTATGCGTCGAGGCTCGACAGGTCGAGCGCGGCCAGGCGGGCCGGGTCGCTGAGGGCGTCGATGGCGGCGACCTTGCCGCCGACGACGGTGAAGGCCATCAGCGAGACCGGCTTGCCGTCGAGCGTGGCGAGCATGCCCGCGACGCCGTTGACCAGGACCGGGACCGCGACACGATCGCCGCTGGCGAACATCGCCGCGCGCGAGGCGACCGTCTCGGCGCCGACGAGGCGACCGATCGGGCCGTCGACGCGCAGCACGATGTTGGGGTCGAGGATCGACACCAGCCGGTCGAAGTCGCCCTCTCGCGCGGCGGCGAAGAAGGCGTCGACGACGCGGCGCTGCCGGCCGAGGTCGGGGTCGGGCTTCGTGGGGGCGCTCTGCACGCGGCGGCGCGAGCGGCTGGAGAGCTGGCGGGTGGCGTCGATGGTGCGGTCGACGATGGGGGCGATCTCCTCGAAGGAGACGCCGAACATGTCGTGCAGGACGAACGCGAGCCGCTCGATCGGGTTGAGGGTGTCGAGGACGACGAGCAGGGCGATGCCGACCGAGTCGGACAGCAGGGCCTCGTGCTCGGGGTCGACGCCGTCGGCGCGGCTGACGATCGGTTCGGGCAGGGAGAACTCGCCGAGCGGCTCCTCGCGACGCGACTTGCGCGTGCGGAGCATGTCGAGGCAGATGCGGCCGACGACCGTGGTCAGCCAGCCGCCCAGGTTGCCGACCGCGGAGACGTCGGCGCGGCTCAGACGCAGCCAGCCTTCCTGCACGGCGTCCTCGGCCTCCGAGAGCGAACCGAGCATGCGGTAGGCGACGGCACGCAGATGCGGCCGGTGCTCCTCGAAGCTTGCGGCGAGACTGTCGTGGTCGTTCATGGGCGGGGGCCCTCCGTTTCAGGTCGTCAAAAGCATGACGGATGCCGGTGAGCGGATGTGACGGGCGTGGGTGCGGGCGATCAACGGCGATCGGGTACGGCGGGCTCGCCGTCGAGCGTGAGCAGCGCGTGAGTGAGGAATGAACGGGCCTCGCCGGGGTCGGTGCGGTCGGCGGCCCGTTCACGGGAAAGGGCGTTGAGCGCGGCGGTCAGCAGCGAGGCGAAGGCGCTGTGACGGGTCATCGCCCAGCCCGCCGCGTCGGCCTTCCCTGTCCAGTGTCCCCCGTCGTGCCAGCGCAGGGCGCGGCAGGCGTTGAGGAGGGCGTCGGCGTGCGGTTCGGCCCCGGGTTCGAGGTTCGCGGCGACCGACGCGGCGACGACCGGCCGCAGCTCGGCGGCGGGCGGCCTGTGGGCCAGCGTGGTGAACGCCGGGCCGGTGAGGGCGCGGTCCTGCTGGGCGGTGATGTCGCGGTCGATGGGGTACCAGTGGCCCGGGCGGTCCGAGGGGCCCTGCTCGACCAGCGGGGGCAGGTCGCGGTCGGTGTTGAGGTTGAGCGCGAAGCCGTCCTGCGTGGTGAGCGCGGCCAGCGCGGCGCGGTCGTAGAGGACGAACTCCAGGCCTGCGGCGGGGCAGGGCAGCGCTTCGTGGGCGAGGGCGGCGGCGATCTCGCCGACGGCGGCCGGGGTGGGCGACTCGGCGACGGCGATGAGGTCGAGGTCGCTGCGGCCCGGGAGGTAGGCGTCGAGGGCGACCGAGCCGGTCGGGTAGACGCCGATCAGGTCGGCGCCGAGGAGCGCGCGCAGCCGGGCGGTGAGTTCGCGCAGGTAGGCGGCCTCGGCCTCAGGGAGGGTCATGGGGTCACGATCGCATGGTGGGGGTGGGGCGGGGCGACTTCAGCCCGGCAGACCGGTGATCTTGCGCAGGAGGCCCGACGGCATGTTCTGACGGCACGAAAAAGCGCCCGGCATCGCGCCGGGCGCTTCTTCCAGGATCCGCGTCAGCCCAGGTCGACCGAGGGGTACAGCGGGAAACCGGCGAGCAGCTCGGCGGCCTGCCCGGCGACCTGCGAGGCCACCTTCGGGTCGAGGACGTGCGTCGCCTTCGAGGGCGCGCCCGACTTCGTCGTGCCCTGCGTGGTGTTGTCCAGGACCGTGTGGATGAGGGCGGCGACCTCGTCCATCTCGGCGGTGCCGAGGCCGCGACTGGTCAGCGCGGGGGTGCCGATGCGCACGCCGGAGGTGTACCAGGCGCCGTTGGCGTCCTGCGGGACGGAGTTGCGGTTGGTGACCACCCCGGAGTCGAGGAGCGCGGCCTCGGCCTGGCGGCCGGTGATGCCGTACGAGGACACGTCGATGAGCACCAGGTGGTTGTCGGTGCCGCCGGTGACCAGCGTCGCGCCCCGCTTGAGCAGGCCCTCGGCGAGCGCGCGGGAGTTGTCGACGATGCGCTGGGCGTAGTCGCGGAAGTCCTGCGTGCGGGCCTCGGCGAGCGCCACGGCCTTGGCGGCCATCACGTGCGGGAGGGGGCCGCCGAGGACCATCGGGCAGCCCCGGTCGACCTGCTCGGCGAGTTCGGCCTGGCACAGGACCATGCCGCCGCGGGGGCCGCGCAGGGACTTGTGGGTGGTGGTGGTGACGATCTGCGCGTGCGGGATGGGGTCGAAGTCTCCGGTGAGGACCTTGCCGGCGACCAGGCCCGCGAAGTGGGCCATGTCGACCATGAGGGTGGCGCCGACCTCGTCGGCGATCTCGCGGACGAGGCGGAAGTTGACCAGGCGCGGGTAGGCGGAGTAGCCGGCGACGATGATCAGCGGCCGGAACTCCTGCGCGGCGGCGCGCAGGGCGTCGTAGTCGAGGAGGCCCGACTGGGGGTCGGTGCCGTAGGAGCGCTGCTCGAACATCTTGCCGGAGATGTTGGGGCGGAAGCCGTGGGTGAGGTGGCCGCCGGCGTCGAGGGACATGCCGAGCATGCGCTGGTCGCCCAGGGCGCGGCGCAGGACGGCCCAGTCCTCTTCGGTGAGGTCGTTGACGTGCTTGGCGGTGTGCTCGGTGAGGAAGGGCGCCTCGACCTTGGCGGCCAGGATCGCCCAGAAGGCGACGAGGTTGGCGTCGATGCCCGAGTGGGGCTGGACGTAGGCGTGCGGGGCGCCGAAGAGGGCCTTGGCGTGCTCGGCGGCGATCGACTCGACGGTGTCGACGTTGCGGCAGCCGGCGTAGAAGCGGCGCCCGATCGTGCCTTCGGCGTACTTGTCGCTGAACCAGTTGCCCATGGTGAGCAGGACGGCCGGGGAGGCGTAGTTCTCGCTGGCGATGAGCTTGAGCGACTCGCGCTGGTCGGCGAGTTCCTGCCCGATGGCGTCGGCCACGCGCGGCTCGACGGTACGGATCACGTCGAGGGCGGCCCGGAACGCGGTGGACTCGGTGCTGATGGACACGGTGGACCCCTCCATGGTGGAAGCGCAGATAAGGAAGGCCCAGGCGCACGGCAGGTGGAGCTGCGGCCGCTCCCCGATGGTTGAGCCCATCCCAGCGCGCCAGTCGCGGCCCGTCGTGACCATAGCAACCGGCACCGTGATCGGCCCAGGCCGGTGCTGGGCCTCTATTCGGTGATCTTCACCAGTCCGCGCAGTCCGGCGAGGACGTCGGCGCCGGTGGGGGCGTTCTCGGGGTCGGAGAGCAGCTGGATCGCCACACCGGACATGAGGGCCATCTGCACCATTCCGACGGTTCGCCTTGCCTCGTCGCCGACCTCGTCCTCGGGGGTGCTGGTGACGATGGCGGTCAGGCCGCTGCGGCCTTCGCGCATGCCTTCGGCGAGGACGCGTTTGAGTTCTTCCTGGCGCTGGGCCTGGATGAACAGGTCGATGGAGACGAGCCACATGTCGGGGTGGGCGCGGATCTGGTCGAGGGTCTCGTCCCACATGGTGATGTAGGCCTCCTCGGCGGTGGCGTCGCCGTCTTTGGGCATGAGCGCGCGGCCGGAGATGTCGCCCCACTCGTCGAGGATCGCGAAGATCGCCTTGAAGAGCAGGTTCTCGCGGGAGCCGAAGTGGTAGCCGATGGCGGCCATGCTCACGCCGGCGGCGGTGGCGATGTCGCGCACGGTGGTGCGGTCGAAGCCCTTTTCGAGCAGGCATTTCTTCGCTCCGTCGAGCAGAGCCTCCTTGTTTCCCATGGTCAAGAGCCTAGCAGAGCACTTGCGCGAACGAATTAGGCGAACGCCTTAGGCGATCGACTTGCGCGATCGCCCAATTTCTGGTTATGGTCTGCCCAGAACCCCGACCGACCGACAGGAGCACCACCGTGAACACCCCCCGACGAGTCCTCGCCGGACTCGCACTCGGCGCCATCGCCGTGGGAGTCCTGCCCACCGCCGCGAGCGCCGGAATCAATCGCGGCGACGTCGTGGTCACCGACAAGGGCGCCCTGCGCGGCACCACCGCCGACGGCACCCGCACCTTCGAGGGCGTCCCCTACGCCGCCGCGCCCGTCGGCGACCTGCGCTTCCGCTCCCCGCAGCCCAACGCCGCCTGGAAGGGTGTGCGCGACGCGAACACCCCCGGCGGCGCCTGCGCCCAGCCCGCCTCCATGCCCGTCGGCGTCCCGACCGCCAACGAGGACTGCCTCTACCTCAACGTCACCGCCCCCACCCGGGCCCGCGACCTGCCGGTCATCGTGTGGATCCACCCGGCCGACATGATGGTCGGAGCCGGTGACATCTACGGCGCCGAGCGCCTCGCCGGTGACGCCGTGGTCGTCACGATCAACTACCGCCTCGGCGCGATGGGCTTCCTCACCGACCCGTCGCTCGACTCAGGCTCGGTCAACGGCTCGGGCGGCCTCGGCCTCGAAGACCAGCAGGCCGCCCTGCGCTGGGTCGCCGGCAACATCGACGCCTTCGGCGGCGACTCCGGCAACGTCACGCTCATGGGAGAGTCCGGCGGCGGCTACGGCGTCTGCGACCACCTCGCCTCACCGGCGTCGGCCGGCCTGTTCGACCGCGCGATCGTCGAGAGCGCGCCCTGCGGCGTCGGCGGCGGCAGCCGGACCCGCGCCGAGGCGATCGCCGACAGCGAGGCGGTCGTCAAGGCCGCGCTCGCCCACCAATCCTGCGAGGGCGTCACCGACGCGGCGGCCTGCCTGCGGACCGTCGACGCGCAGACCATCGTCGACGCCTACGGCGCCTGGGGCTCGCCCCGGCCCGTGTCGGGTACGCCCCTGCTGCCGCTGCCGGTCGAGGAGGCGCTGCGCACCGGGAGGTTCAACCGCGTGCCGGTCCTGGTCGGCGTCAACCACGACGAGGCCAACGGCATGATCGGCGGCGCGGAGCTCAGGCCCGACGCCACTCCCATCCCACGCGAGGGCTACCGCGCGGCCGTCGAGCAGTACTTCGTCGGCGAGGACCCCGAGCCCATCATGGCGCGGTATCCCCTGTCGGACTACGGCAACTCCGCCGGCCTGGCGCTGTCGACCGCGCTGACCGACCGCGACTGGTCGCTGGCCACCTACGACACCGCGCAGACGCTGTCGAAGTGGACCCGCACCTACATGTTCGAACTCGCCAGGCAGGAAACCCCGTGGTTCGCGGGCTACCCCGAGCCGAGCTTCCCGGTCTGGTCGCAGCACATGGCCGAGATCCCCTACCTCCTCGACATGCAGGTCATTCCCGGCGTCGACTTCTTCGAGCCCCTGAGTGCCGAGCAGGCCCGCCTGGCCGAGCGCATGATCGCCACCTGGACACGCTTCGCCGAGTCGGGAAACCCCGGCTGGGACCGGGTCCGCGAAGGTGACGCGAACGTGCGGTCGCTCAAGCCGGGACCGTGGACGGAGACGGAGTTCGTCCGCGACCACGAGCTGGCGTTCTGGCGCTCGATGGCGTAGAGGTTCACCGAAAGCCCCCGGCCGGGTTCGGTCGGGGGCTTTGCCGTGGGCGCTGGAGGGTCCGGCGGACGGTGACGCGGCCCTTGGGTTTGGGCCGGGCGACCTCGGCGAAACCGGCGGCGGTGAACATCGGCAGACTCCCGGTGAAGGAGCCTCCGGGCGTTCGGGTGACGACCTCGCGGTCGATGGGGACGCCTTCGACGGCCCGCGCACCGTGGCGGCGGGCGAGGTCGACGGCACCGTCGAGCAAGGCGCGGGAAACCCCCGTGCCGCGATGGGATTCGAGGACGAAGAAGCAGGACACGAGCCAGGTCGCGGCCATGTCGGTGCCCTCGGGCGGGGGTGTGTCGCGTGCGGTGTTCAGACGCGGGTAGGCCTCCCGTGGCGCGACGGCCGCCCAGCCGACGGGCTCGCCGTCGACGTAGGCGAGCACGCCGGGCGGCGGGCCGTCGTCGACGAGTTCGCGGGCGGAGGTCCGGCGGGGCCGGGTGCGTTCGGCGCCGCGCTCCTCGCGCCACCACATGCACCAGCAGCCCTTGTTGCCGCCCATCCGGCGGCAGAGGGAGGCGAAGTCGTCCCAGCGGGCGGGGGTGAGGTCACGGATGTCCACGGGGGGATTGTCGCTCGCGGGGAGGCGGGTGGGGTGGGAGATGCCGGCACTTCCCGACCCCGTGAGCCCCGCCACTCACCCTCCCGCAGGCCCCGGAGTGATCCATAGGCTGCGAATACCAGCCGCCACTCCCGGAGGTTCGTTGTGATCAGCGCCCACGCCGCCCTCGGCATCGCCGCCATCTCGCTGGGCATGGTCCTCACGCCCGGCCCGAACATGATCTACCTGGTCTCGCGCTCGATCACGCAGGGCCGCCGGGCCGGGCTGATCTCCCTGGGCGGCGTCGCCGTGGGCTTCGTGGTCTACGTGATCGCCGCCGCGGCAGGTCTGGCGGCGGTGTTCGCGCTGGTCCCGGCCGTGTACACGGTCCTGAAGATCGCCGGCGCCGGCTACCTGCTGTACCTGGCGTGGCAGGCGGTCAAGCCCGGCGGCGTGTCGGCCTTCGCGCCCAAGGAACTGCCCATCGACAGCCCTCGCAAACTCTTCACGATGGGCCTGGTCACCAACCTGCTCAACCCGAAGATCGCGATCCTCTACGTCTCGCTGCTCCCGCAGTTCATCGACCCCGCCGCCGGCCCGGTCGCGTTCCAGAGCGTCCAGCTCGGCTTCGTGCAGATCACCATCGCCGTCACCGTCAACGGGCTGATCGCGATGGGCGCCGGTTCGATCGCCCGCTTCCTCGGCAGGCGTCCACTGTGGATGCGGATGCAGCGCTACGTGATGGGCACCGTCCTGGCCGGGCTGGCGATCAAGCTGGCGACCGACCGGACGAAGGCCGTCGCGGCCTAGACCACGTCCCGCCGCATCGGCGCCAGCACCGCCGCGACCGCCGCCACCACCGCGTACCCGAGCAGCACCAGGGCGCCCAGGACCGGCGTCAGCAGCGTGATCGACGCCGTCCCCACCTCGGCCGACATGGCGTCGGCGACGTAGGTGAAACCGGTCAGCGCCGAGGTCGCACCCCCGGGAAGCAGCGGATACACACCGCCGACGCCCGGCATCAGCATGAGCAGGGGCTCGCCGACGTACAAGTACCCGACGACGGCGGCCAGCGCGGCGACCTGGTTGTGCAGGAGCGCGCCCGCGCCGACGCCGATGACCAGGTACACGGCCATGGCCGCACCGATGCGCGCGAGGACGCCGAGCACCTCGCCGGGCGGGAGGCCGAGGGCGGTGCCGCGCAGGGCGGACACGCCGTAGAGGGCCGCCGCCGACGTCGTGGCCAGGACCAGGCCGTAGACGAGCCCGGCCCCGGCGTGGACGACGAGTTTCCCGGCCAGGACACGCCCGCGCCGGGGCGCGTGGAGGAAGGTCGCGTCAATGGTGCGGTGCCGGTACTCGGCGGTGACGGCCATGGTCCCCAGCGCCGCCGGCACGAACGCGCTCAGCCCGAGCACGCCCAGAAGGAGCCGCACGCCCTCGGCGGTGTCGAGGCCGGGCATCGGCGGCTGGAAGTTCTCCGGGCCGGTGGCGGTCATCGCGCCGACCAGGCCGAGGCCGATCGCGGCGGGCGCGAGGACGATCGCCCAGCCCAGGCGGGTGGCGAGCAGTCGGCGGAGTTCGGAGCGGATCACGGCCGGGCCTCCTTGGCGGTGCCGAGAGCGGTGTCGAGGTACATGGCTTCGAGGTCGCCGTCGGCGGGTCCGGCGGCGGCGAGACGGCCGTCGCGGATGACGACGGCCTCGTCGGCGAGCCGGTCGACCTCGCCGAGGACGTGACTGGAGACGAGCACGGTCCGGCCGCGTCGGGCCAGGTCGCGCAGGGTTTCCCGGAGCCAGACGACTCCTTCGGGGTCGAGGCCGTTGCCCGGTTCGTCGAGGACGAGAACCTGCGGGTCGCCGAGCAGGGCGGTCGCCAGCGCGAGGCGGCGGCGCATGCCGGTGGAGTAGCCGCGGGTGGGGCGGTCGGCGGCCGCGGTGAGGCCGGCGCGGTCGATGAGTTCGGCGACGCGCGCGTCGGGGTGACCGCCCATGGCGGCGTAGACGCGCAGGTGGTCGCGGGCGCTGTGGGCCGGGTGGAACCCGGCGGCGTCGAGCACCGCGCCGACCGTCCGCGTCGGGTGCGGCAGGTCGCGGTAGGCGCGCCCGCCGATCGTCGCGGTGCCGGACGTGGGCGCGACAAGGCCGAGGAGGATCCGCATCGTCGTGGTCTTCCCGGCGCCGTTCGGGCCGAGGAAGGCCGTCACGGCGCCGGGCCGGGCGGTGAAACTCAGGCCGTCGACGGCCGTGACGCGCCCGAAGCGCTTGCTCAGGCCCGCGATCTCGATCTTCACGAGGCCACCCGCCCGAGCGCGGCGGCCAGCTCACCGGCACCGGCGTGGGAGACGACGACCTCGGCGAACTCGTCACCGTCGAGGACCAGCCGCAGCCCGGGCACACCCCGGTAGGCGGCGGCCAGCGTGCGCCTTCTGCCGAACACGCCCCAGACGCCGACCTTCACCAGGCCGGTCACCTCCAGGCCGCGCCGGGCGCCGCGCAGGTGGCCGACCGCGTCGGGAATCGCGCTCGCCTCCCGGATCGCCTCGACGGGGATGGTGTGCGTGGCACGGCCGGTGAACAGGCGCTCGAAGGGGCCGAACGCGATGCGAACGGTGGTGGGGGTGTGCGTGACGGTTGCCATGTCAGGTCCTTTCGGGATCGACGGGCACGAGGATGGTCGCGAGGACGCGCGGGACGCGCCCTTCACGCGGGGTGTTGGCCAGCAGGGGCGCGATCAGCTCGTTGAGGCCGCGCGCGAAGTCGGCGAGTTCGGCGTCGTCGAGGTTGAGGACGGTCTGCTGGTAGCCGGCGCCGTCGGCGGCGAGGTCGACGTTCTCGCGGGAGAGGTAGCGGGAGAAGTCCGACAGCAGGGTGGAGACGAAGGCGGTGAAGTAGCGGCCGTGGTCCTCGGCCGTGGCCTGCGCCATGGTGGCCGGGGTGAGTCCCCCGGCGGGTAGGGCGTAGACGCGCTCGACGGCGCCGCGGATCTTGTGCTCCTCGGCGATCTCGAGGACGCCGCCCTTGGTGAGGGCCGCCAGGTGCCGGTAGAGGGTGGCCTGCGGGACGTCGGGGAGGTCTTCGACCAGCTCGCGCGTGGTGCGGCGGTGACCGGCGATGGCGCGCAGGATGCGGATGCGCACGGGGTGGAGGACCAGTTCGGCCCAGACGTCGAGGGGTTCCATGCCGCAACATTATCATTCTCGATAACGATAATGTTCGGCAGTGACGAGCGGCACGCGCGTTGGGACGCGCTAGGGCGTGTCCTGGTGGTCTTGTGGGTGCGAGGCGAGGCTCGTTCTTCTTCTGGCAAGCCGTTCTTTCGCCCTGGTACCGGTGTTGTACCTGGGCGAAGGAACGGTGCCGCCAGGGGGAAAACGAGTCCGCCGCAGCCCCGCAGTGATCACCCGGACACGACCTAGGGCACGCCCTAACCGAACATCTCGGCGGTCAGCGCCAGGTGCGGCGCGGCCTCGTCGGCGCGGCCCATCCGGCGCAGGGTGCGGCCCAGCATGTAGCGGGCGTAGAAGTCGCCGGGGTTGGCCTCGACCAGCTCGCTCAGGATCTCCTCGGCCCGGCGCAGCTGCGCCGAGGCGAAGTAGGCCCGGGCGGCGAGCATCCGCACGTTGGGGTCGCGGCCGAAGTCGTCGAGCAGCGGCCGCAGCAGGACCAGCGCGCCCAGCGGGTCGTTGAGGCCCAGCAGCGCCTCGGCGTGGCGGAGGCGGCGGACCTCCTCGGGCAGGGCGACGGCGTCGTTGCTGTCGCGGAGGAAGTCGAGGATCTCGCCGGGGGTCTGGGCGCCGCGCAGGAGCCGCTCGCCGACGGCGAAGGTCGGCGAGGAGGTCACGCCGATGGCCTTGCCGCGCAGCATTTCCTCGCGCAGGGTCGTGCGCGCGGCGTCGCCGTCGAGGAGCTCGCCGGCGTCGTCGAGTCCCGCCTCGGCGGCCAGGGCGGTCAGGGTTTCCCGGTCGGTGATGTTGCGGGCCTCGATGTGGTGGGCGCGCATGAGCCGCTCGGCGAGCGCGTCCTGGAGTTCGGGTCCGCCCTTGTCGAAGGCGAGGACGAGCAGGCGGTGGGCGGCTTCGGTGTCGCCGCGCCAGGCGGCGCCCCACCGCGGGCCGAGGCCTTCGGCGGCGGCGACGCGGGCGATGCCGAAGGCGTCCTCGTCGGTGGGCGCGCTCACGGCGGGGTCGGGGGCGGTCGGGTCGATGCGGAACGGCCGCCAGACGAGCTCGACGGGCTCGCCGTCCCACTCGGCGAGGGCGGTGGCCAGTCGGCGCCGGGCGATGTAGGCCCAGCCGCAGACCGGGTCCGCCCATAGTTCGATTCGCATATATCTATGTTAGGGGTGACCTGGGAAACCCCGTCCGAGCTGTTCGGACGGGGTTTCCCGGGGTGATCTACCAGACGTGGACCTCACCGCAGGAGTGGTTCAGCACCGGCCGCGGCAGTCCGCGCAGGTGCCGGTCGGCGAAGGCGCCGACGTAGGTGCGCGTCAGTTCCAGCGCGCGATCGCCGGGCGTGGTGCCCATCGGGAGGCCGAGCTGGTCGGCGATCGGTGCGTAGTCGGTGAAGGAGGAGTGGCCGGTCCCGTCGACGGTGATCCAGCGCTTCCAGCCCTGGAGTTGGCCGTAGACCTCCGTCCACTTCGGGCCGTATTCGCCGTCGGGAGCGTGGTGCGGGGCGCCGAGCAGCATGAACGGCTTCTCCGCGCCCTCACCGGCGGGCGGGACGTGGACGGTGCCGTCCATGTCGAAGCCCGCGCGGACCCGGTCGTCGGAGGCGAGCAGCGGCACCGCCGAGGCGCCGCCCATCGAGTGCCCGCCCATCAGGATGCGGTTCTCGTCGACGGGAAGGGTGCCGATCAGCTCGTCGAGGACGAAGGAGACATCGGCGGCGCGGCCGAGCGCGACGTCGGAGCCCTCGGGGTCGAGGGTGCAGACCAGGCACTCGGTGACGCGGCCGTCGGGGAAGGTGATCGCCGAGGCCTCGTAAGTGTGGTCGACGCCGAGGACCAGGTAGCCGCGGCTGGCGAGATCCTCGGCGAGGCCGGTCAGCGAGGAGCGCGGCATGGAGAAGCCGGGCGACAGGACGACCGTCGGGAGCCGGCGGCCCTTGATCGGGGCGTCGACGTAGGAGTGCGTGGCGATCGTGCTGAGCGCCTCCGGCGGGACCTCGGGCGGGACACCGAGGCTGCCCAGGATCAGCGGCGACTCGGCCGCGCTGACGTACGGGTCGAGCTCGCCGACGGCCGCCCGGGCCGGATACCAGGCCGTGACCATGAGTTCGCGGTTCTCGGTGGGGACCCACGGGTCGGCGCGCGACTCGTCGACCAGGTGGAAGTCACCGACGCCGACCGGGAAAGGACCGGTCGGCGCGGGAAGGGTGAGCGTGGGCGTCGGCGGGGCCGCGGACGCGGGTGTCGCGACGGCCGCCGCGACGAGAAGGCCGCCGGCGAGGACGCCGATGGCGGTGGTGCGGATGGGGCGCATGAGCTCGCTTTCAGGTCGAGTGGTTCATGACCATGCGAGTCTGTGCCGGGTGGGGGCGCGGGCGCATCGGGTGCTTCCCGGACTCGCCCCCTACAGGATCCGGGTGTGGCGGAGGCCCTCCCGCACCCACCGGGAGGGCCTCCGCCCGTTCCGCACCCCAGGCTTACTTCCGGTCGTCGCCGGAAAGTCCGCGCAGGCGATCGCCGGCGTTCTCGGCCGCGTCGGAGACCTTGTCCCCGGCCTGGCCGAGCTTGCCCTTCGCCTGGTCGCGCTGGCCCTCGCCCACCAGTTCTTCGTTGTTGGTGAGCTTGCCGACGCCTTCCTTGGCCTTGCCCTTGAGTTCCTCTGCCTTGTGCTTCATCTTGTCTGTGGCGTCACTCATTGCGGTTCCTCCAACCATGGACGTCTGGTCTAGGGATGCCCGTAGGGGGAGTGGATCAAACATGGGGAGGGGTGGGTGGCGGGAAGACGCCAGGTTCACGGAAGGGGGTGCGGGGGCGGGTGGGGTGTGTGTGAGGGGTGGGGTTGGGCGGGGTGGGGTGGGTGCGCGCGAGGGGGGCGTGCGCGGTGGGTTGGGTGCGCGGTGGGGGAGGGCGTGCGGTGGCGCGGCGCTAGCGGCGGGAGAGGCGTGGCGGGGCGTGGCGGGAGAGGCGGGGCGGTGCGGGAGCGACTCGCCGCGAGAGCGGCGGGCGGGACCGCGCCCGGACAGGCCTGGGGCGCGCGAGGCTGGCCGGGAGCGAAGCCGCCCCGACCGCAGGCCACCTCAGGATTAAGGCGAACCAGGGCACGGTAGTGCGCGCGCCGCGCGAGCGGCGGGGCAGGGCGGGAGAGGCGGGGCAGGGCGTGGCGGGAGAGGCGGGGCGGGAGCGGCGGAAGCGAGGTGCGGCGGTGCGGGGCGTGGCGGGTGTGGCTCGCCGCGAGAGCGGCGGGCGAGACCACGTCCGACAGGCCCGGGGCGCGCGAGGGCTTGCCGGGGGCGAAGCCGCCCGGCACGCGGCCACCACAGGATGAGGACGAGCCGGGCTCGGCGGCGCACTCCCACGCGAGCGGCGAAGCCGTGGCGCGAGGGGCGGAGGCGAGCTACGGCGACGCCGGAGCGACCGGCCGCGAAAGCGACGAGCGAGGACGCGTCCGACGGACCCGGGACGGGAGAGGCGGAGGCGAGCTCGCGACGGCGCGGGAGAGGCCCGCAGAGAGAGCGGCAGGCCGGACCGCGTCCGACAGACTCGGGACGGGAGAGGCGGAGGCGAGCTCGCGGCGGCGCGGGAGAAGCCCGCCGCTCTCGGGCGGGCAAGGCCGCATCGGACAGACTCGGGACGCGCGACGGCGTGCCGGGGCGCGGCGAAACCGCCCGGCACACGGCCGCCGCAGGAAGAAGTCGAGCACCAGCGCCACAGCGCCGTCAAGCAAGCCCCGGCGGAGAAGCCGCGAAAACGAGGGGGCAGGACGCGCCGCCCGGCGGGCACCATGAGCGACCGGCCGCGAGAGCGGCGGGCGGGACTACGTCCGACAGGCCTGCGGCGAGCGAAGGCCTGCCGGGGCGTGAAGGCGTGCCGGGGCGTGGCGAAGGCGCCCCGACGAACGACCCCTACAGGAAGACGAGCCGTTCTCGCGGCGACGCGCCGCCGCGAGAACGGCGGAACCGCGCTGGCCGCGAAGCCATGGCGCGAAAGGCGTAGGCGAACTGCGGCAGCGCGGGAGAGGCCCGCCGCGAGAGCGGCGGGCGAGGCCGCGTCAGACAGACCCGGGCGCGCGAAGGCGTGCCGGGGCACGGCGAAGCCGCCCGGCACGCGGCCACCGCAGGAAGAAGACGAACCGGGCGGGGCGGCGCGGCGCACCCCCACGCGAGCGGCAAAGCCGGGGCGGCGCGAGAGGCCGCCCCGGCGAGTGGCGCCAGCACAGGAAGAAAACGAGCACCAGCGCCACAGCGCTGCCGAGCGAACCCCGGCCGACAAACCGCGGAAACAGGAGGCGAGAGCGCGCCGCCCTGCGGCCACCTTGAGCCGACGGCCACGAGCGCGCCGCCGCGAGAGCCTGGCTGATGAGGCGGGCGGCTCCAGCCGCCGCCCGGGACGAGGACCAACGGCCGTCAGCCTTCGGCGCAGGACCGGGTCCAGGGACGGAGTTCCTGGTGGGGTCTGGGGCAAAGCTCCAGTGCCGGTCTGGGGCGAAGCCTCCCAGCAGGGTCCGGGACAGCGTCCCGGCGGGGGCGGGGGGGCGGAGCCCTCGGCCGGGTGAAGGCCGAGACACCACCCGGGCCGCGAGATGCCGTGAAAGCGGCGGGTGCATAACCCGGCGTCCGTCATTGCCTCCGACCCCCGCCCGCAGCATCCGCTTCCGCCTCCGCCCCCTGCCGCGTCGCCGGAACGCCACCGTCGCCCAGCCCGCTAGGTCCCACACCGACCACGCCGCCTCCCGCGCCACCGTCTCCCGCTGCGCTAGCTCCCACGCCAGCCCTCACGCCACCGCCACCTCCCACGCCACCGTCTCCCGCTGCGCTAGCTCCCACGCCAGCCCTCACGCCACCGCCACCTCCCACGCCACCGTCTCCCGCTGCGCTAGCTCCCACGCCAGCCCTCACGCCACCGCCACCTCCCACGCCGTCCCCCGCCACGCCGTCCCCCAACACGCCAGGTCCCCCGCCCGCCACGCCCCCACCACGCCGCTTCCCACGCTGCCTCCCCCGCCCCACCCACACCGCCACCGCCGCCGCCCCCAGCGCCGCCACCGCGCACACCGGCCACAGCACCCCCGGCGCGTTCCCGTACACCGCCGCCCCCAGCGGCGGCGCGAGCACCAGCCCACTGGTCGCCAGCCCCGAGTACAGCCCCTGGTACCTCGCGACCAGCCCCGGCGGAGCGCTGTCGGCCAGATGCGCGGTCGCCGTGGTCTTGTACAAGATCTCCCCCGCCGTCAGCGTCAACATCGCCCCGACCATCAGTGCGGTCGCGGTCCCGAGCCCGAACATCGCGAACCCCACGCCCACCAGCCCGTACCCGACCCCCATGATCACCGGCGCCCGGAAGCGCCGCAGCGCCAGCGCCACGGGGATCTCCAGGCACAGGATCGCGCCGGACCCGACCGCGATCAGCGCCGCGTACAGCCCCACCGCGTGCCCGCTGTCGCGCAGGTACACCGGCAGGGTCGAGTAGAGCTGGCGGTAGACGACGTCCACGACGAGGATGGCGGGCAGCAGCGCCAGCAGCCTGCGGTCGGCGAGCAGGGCCCGCCACATGCGCGGGGTGGGACCGCCGTGGGCGGGCGCGCCGGCGTCTGCGGGCAGCAGTTGCGCGACGACCTGCCGCACGATGAGCAGCGCGAGCCCTTCGATCACGAACATGGCGGTGTAGGAGTGCGCCGCGAGCAGTGCTCCGATCAGCGGCCCGACGATGGTCCCGGCGTTCATCGCCGACCGGCCGATGGCGATGGCGGCGCGCCGGTGCTCGGGGCCGGTCGCCACGGCGATGATCGCCGACTGGGCCACGCCCCCGACACCCAGCATGTAGGTGGTCAGGGGCAGCGCGACGGCGAGCGCGGGGACGGGCAGCCACGGGATGGCGAGGATGCCGAGGGATCCGGCCAGGGCGGCGGCCTGCATGACGCGGCGGTGGCCGTAGCGGTCGGCGAACCAGCCGCCGGTGAAGTTCCCGGCGATCGATCCGGCGCCGACGACCCCGGCGATGACGCCGGCGGTCGCCAGCGGCACATCGCGCGGGCCGGTCAGGTAGAGGAAGAGGTAGAAGCCGAGGAAACCCGCGCAGGCGGTGAGGAAGCGGTTGGCGGCCAGGATCCAGACCTGGCGGGGGACGCGGCGCATGCGGGCATGCTCTCACGAGTAAGTCTCTTTTGGGAACTGACTATATGCTGAAGCGATGTCCCGCCGAACCAGCCTCGCCGACTCCTCGTGCGCCATCGCCCAGACGCTCGATCTCGTCGGCGACTGGTGGACCCTGCTGATCGTGCGCGACACCGCCCGCGGCCTGCACCGCTTCGAGGAGCTGCGCGCCGAACTCGGCGTGTCGCGCAAGGTCCTCACCGAGCGCCTGGCGATGCTCGTCGACCACGGCGTCCTCGCCAAGCGCCCCTACAGCGCTCGCCCGCCGCGCCACGAGTACGTCCTGACCGACCTCGGCCGCGGCCTGCTGCCCGTCCTGGTCGCGCTCCAGGACTTCGGCGACCGCCACCTCCTCGGCGACGGCACCGTCACCGCGACCGCCGAGCCGGGTTCGGCCGAGGCGGCGCGGGTGCGCGCCCTGGTCGGCACGCGCATTCCCGGGCTCTCGTCCTTCGACCCGATCGCGCCGACCCCGTGGACGGTCCTCTACTGCTATCCCGCGACCGGTCTGCCGGGCGCCGCGGCGATCCCCGGCGGCGTCGGCTGCACGCTCGAAGCATGCTCCTTCCGCGACCGGCTCGACTCCTTCACGCGGCTCGGGGCGAGCGTGAAGGGCGTGAGCACGCAGTCGGCGGCCGAGCAGGAGGCCTTCGCCGCCGACAACCGGATCCGTTTCCCGCTGCTGTCCGACGCCGGACTCGAACTGGCCGGGGCGCTGCGCCTGCCGACCTTCCGCGCGGCCGGCTCGGTGCGCCTGAAGCGCCTGACGCTGATCGCCGACTCCTCCCGCGTGGTGCGCGAGGTGCTGTACCCGATCACCGACGTGACCGGCGGCGTGGAGGACGCCCTGTCCGCCGTCGAGCGGCTGGCAGGGGACCTGGCGAGCGCTAGCTCCAGTTCCGCGTGAGGGCGGTCAGACCGGCGTTGACCTGATCGGGCGTCGGGGCGCGTTCGGGGTCGACCATCCACTGGACGAGCAGGCCGGCCATGAGGGTCATCACCACGGCCCCGACGGCGGCGTCGGATCCGCCGCCGGCCTCCGGCCCGTCCGAACTGAGTGAATGCGACAGCCCGTCCCGCGCGATCTGCTGGTCGCCGGCGAGCCGGGCGCGCAACTCCGGCGAGTGCAGGGCGACGGCGAGCGCCTCGACGTTGGCCGCCCACAGGTCGCGGTCGGCGGTGAACGCCTCGGTGAGCTTCGTCCAGAAGGTTCGCAGGCGGTCGGCCATGTCCCCGTCGGCGGGCAGGCCGTCGACGATCGTCTCGACGGCCTCGCGCATGGAGTCGATCATCGCCTCGTGAAGGAGGGCCTCGCGGGTCCGGAAGTGGTAGTTGATCGCCGCGAGGTTCGTCTCCGACATCGCGACGATATCCCGCACGGTCGTCTTGGCGTAGCCGCGCTCGGCGAGGCACTTCTTCGCGGCGGCCAGGAGGGCTTCACGGGTTCCCATGCGCCGCAGCCTACCCGAGCATCCGAACGATCGTTTACGGCAAGCGTCAGTGACAAGCGTTTCTGACACCTGTTTCAAACAAGCGTCACAAACGTGTGTATGGTCGTGGCATGACCCTCAACCCGTACCTCTCCGGAAACTTCGCCCCCGTAAAGGAGGAGGTCACCGCCTACGACCTCCCCGTGACCGGCACGATCCCCGCCCACCTCAACGGCCGCTACCTCCGCAACGGCCCCAACCCGCTGGGCATCGACGACCCCTCCACGCCCCACCTCTGGACCATGGGCGAGGGCATGGTTCACGGCGTGCGCATCCGCGACGGCCGCGCCGAGTGGTACCGCAACCGCTGGATCCGCTCGACCTCGGTCGCCGACCGCCTCGGCGAGCCCCGCCGCGGCACCCCCGTCGACGAGCGCATGGACTTCACCCCCAACGTCCACGTCACCGGGTACGCCGGCCGGACCTACGCCCTCATCGAGGGCGGCATCCGGCCCTACGAGCTCACCTACGACCTCGACACCGTCGGCCCCGCCGAGCTCGGCGCCACACCCGAGGGCTACTCCGCCAACGCGCACTCCAAGTACGACCCGGCCACCGGCGAGCTGCACTCGCTGGCCTTCCAGTACGGCAACGAGTCGGTCCAGCACATCGTCATGGACGCCGCCGGGCGCGTCGTGCGGACCACGATGATCTCCACCCCCGGAAACCCCTACATGCACGACTTCGCGCTCACCGACCGGCACGTGCTCGTCTTCGACTCGCCGATCGTCTTCGCCCCCGAGCGCCTGGCCGTCGGCATCCCGTACGGCTGGGACCGCGACCGCCCGGCCCGCGTCGGCGTCATGCCGCGCGAAGGCGGCGCCGTGCGCTGGCTGGAGCTCACCCAGGGCACCGTCGGCCACACCGTCAACGCCTACGACACCTCGCGCGGAATCGTCGTCGACGTCATCGTCCACCCCCGCGAGTGGGACCTCGGCGACATCGGCGCCAGCCGCCCGATCCTGGAGCGCTGGACCATCGACCTCATCGACGGGCACGTCCGCCAGGACCTCGTCGACGACCGCCCCCAGGACTTCCCGCGCATCAACCAGCGCTACGCCCAGGCGCCCCACCGCTTCGGCTACCTCGCCGTCACCGAGCTGTACACGATCCCCACGCGCCCCGACGGCTTCGGCAACCAGCTCCTCAAGCACGACGGGCAGACCGGGACCGCCGAGATCCACGACTTCGGGCGGCACAACGCCGTCGGCGAGGGCGTCTTCGTGTCCTCGGCGTCACCGAGGACCGAGGACGACGGCTACGTCATGACCTACGCCCACGACGCCGACCGGGGCGCCACCGACCTGGTGATCCTCTCGGCGGCCGACTTCACCGCCGCTCCCCTGGCGCGCGTCCACCTGCCGGTGCGGGTCCCGCTCGGTCTGCACGGCAGCTGGATCCCCGACCCGCACTGACGCGGGCCCCCTACCCCGCCTCGAACTCCTCGGCGTCGCGAACGATGCACCCGTTGTCGACGCCGTTGAGGTGGTCCTCGTAGACGGCCAGCTTGTGCGTGATCATCGACATGCAGCGGTCGAGCGCGGCCCGCTGCTCCTGGATCCGCTCGCGGTGGGCCCGCAGCAGCGCCAGCCGCTCCGGCTCGTTGCCGCGGCCCTCGCGGATGAGGTCGGTGTAGCGGCGGATCTCGGCCAGCGGCATGCCCGAGCTGCGCAGCCAGGTGCACGTCGTCAGCCAGGCGACGTCGTCCTCGCTGTACAGCCGGCGGCCGTTGGCGCTGCGCCGGACCTCGTCGACGAGCAGTCCCTCACGCTCGTAGAAGCGCAGGGCGTGCACGCTCAGGTCGGTGCGCTCGGCGACTTCGCCGATGGTCAGTGCCCGGGTCATGCCGCCAAGACTACGACTCGACCTGGAGCGAACTCTAGGCGTGAGCCGGCTCTCACCCACCCGGCGGGCACCACGCCCGACCAGGCGCGCCACGCCGAGCCTGAGACGGCTCTCAGGCATCGGCCGACATGTGCGGTTAGCCTCGAAACCCGTCCGAAGTACTGCGGAGGCCGACATGTCCACCACCGAACTCGCCGCCGAGCCGGCCTCGCCGACCCCGGTCGTGCAGGGCCTCGCGCTGGGCGGGATCGGCGGCGCGCTCGCCGCCGTCGTGCTCATCGGCGGGCTCGACCTGTGGACGGTGAACTGGCCGCGCAATCCACTGTGGAGGACCATCAGCGAGTACGCGCTGGGGCCGCTGCGGCCGGTCTTCGACACCGGCGTGGCGCTGCTGTCGCTGGGATCGGCGGCGGTGCTGGTGGCGCTGATCGCCCGCCGGCTGGCCAAGCCGTGGTCCGGCGGGTCGATCGCACTGGCGCTGTGGAGCATCGGGCTGATGATGGTCGTGGTCTTCCCCAAGCACGACTGGCAGATCGGGCCGAGCTGGAACGGTTACGTGCACCAGTTCGGAAGCCTGATGGCCTTCATCGCGCTGCCGATCGCGGCGATCCGCCTGTCGAAGCCGTGGCGCGCCGACGCCGAGTGGGGCAACTGGGGCCGCTGGACGGCTCGGCTGGGCTGGCTCTCGGTCGCCTGGTTCGCGATCCTGCCCGCGTCGATGATCTACGCGAAGTTCTCGACGCTGGCCTGGTGGCAGGTCGTGCCGCTCGGCCTGGTGGAGCGCGGGCTGACGCTCACCGAGGTGCTCGTCGTGCTGGTCCTGGCGGCCTGGTGCCGCCGGGCGGTCCGGCGCGGCGCGCAACCGCAGCCGGTGACCGGCGAGCCGCTTCCGTCCACTATGGCCTGAGGCGGGACAGCGGGAAGGGAGGCGCGGCCCCCGCCCCTCCCGCGAGCGCGGCCCTAATCCCAGCCGGTGATCCCGACGAAGACCGGCTCGGGCCGCAGCGTCACGTCGTACGCCTTGCGCACGCCGTCGCGGATCTCGGCCGCCAGATCCAGCAGCGCCGCCGTCGTGCCGTCGCCGCGGTTGGTGAGCGCGAGGGTGTGCTTGGTCGAGATGGCCACGCCGTCGCGGCCATAGCCCTTCTCGAAACCGGCGTGCTGGATGAGCCAGGCCGCCGAGGTCTTGACGCGTTCACCGTCGGGCCAGGCCGGTGGCGGGGCGTCGGCGGGAGCTTTGGCGGCGACGGCGGCGAACTCGGCCTGGGACAGCACCGGGTTGACGAAGAAGGACCCGACGCTGCGGCTGTCGGGGTCGGCCGGGTCGAGGACCATTCCCTTACCCCGACGCAGTCTCAGCACGGTCTCGCGGACCTCCTCCAGGGGCGCCGACCCACCGGCCTCGACGCCCATGGCGCGGGCGGTCTCGGCGTAGCGCAGCGGCCCCGACATCTTCGAAAGACGCAGCCGGAAGGTCACGTCGAGGACCACGTAGCGGTCGTCATGCTTGAAGACGCTTCCCCGGTAACCGAAACCGCAGCGTTCGGGCGGGTAGATCTCGACACGGTCGAGGGAGCGGTCATAGACGGTGACCTCGGCGATGGTCTCCGACACGTCCTGTCCGTAGGCGCCGACGTTTTGAATCGGTGTGGCGCCAGCGGATCCGGGTACTCCAGAGAGGCACTCCACGCCCGACCAACCCTCGGCGACGGCGCGGGCGACGAACTCGTCCCAGCCGTGTCCGGCGGCGACCTTGACCAGGACGCCGTCGTCATAGCCGGTGACCTCGACGCCATGGGTGCGCAACAGCACGACGGTTCCGGAGAAACCGTCGTCGGAGACCACCACATTGCTCCCCCCGGCGAGTACGAGGAGAGGCCCATCGGCACCGCGAACGGCTTCGACGACGTCGGCGGCGGCGTCGACCTCGACGAGCCGACCGGCGGGTCCGCCCAGGCCCAGGGTCGTGTACCGGGCCAGCCGGGGTGGGATCACATCAAGCACGCAGACCACCATAGGCTGGGGCCCTGCTCCGGCACGAGAGGGTGTGGCGACCATGACCAACTGGGACAAAACCGATTACCTCGACGCCCTGCACCGCGATGCCACCGCCTTCCGCGGCGCGCTCGCCCCGGACACTTTGGACAGTCCCGTTCCGCCGTGTCCTGATTGGACCCTCCGGGACCTCGCCGTGCACCTGGGGACGGTCCATCAGCGGATCGCCGCCGTCGTCAAACGGGGCGCACTCGACAAGCCCGACGACCTCCCCGTGGACGCGCCGGCCGACGTCGCCGGGTTCTTCGACGCCTCCTACGCCGAGCTGTCGGCGACGCTCCAGGCGATGCCCGCCGACGGCCCCGCCTGGAACTGGGCCCCGCAGCCCAAGACCGCGTTGTTCTGGGCGCGCCGCGCCGCACTGGAGACGGCCCTGCACCGCTGGGACGCGCAGGTCTCGGTCGGCGTGACCGAGCCCATCGGCGACGACCTGGCCGACGACGGCATCGACGAGGTCCTCGACACCTGGCTGCCCGCCGGGCGCCGCCTGGACCCCGCCACCGACGCCGCCGGCCTGGCGCATCTGATCGCCACCGACTCCGAGAAGGAGTGGTTCCTGCGCCTCAACGGCGAGCGGGTCGTCCTGCTCGACGCGCCCAGCGTCGACTCCGACGAGCCGGTCGACGTGCGCGCATCGGGCCCGGCTTCGGACGTGCTGCTCTCCTTGTGGGGGCGTGTCCCCTTCGACATGCTGAGCATTGAGGGCGACCCTGCGCTTCTGTCGGCTTTGCGCACTGGTTGACGGTTCTGTCACCCCCTTGAACTAACCTGGCCGCCATGACCGAATTTGCGCTCGGCGGCCTCGATGAGCTCTTCGCCGAATCGGCGGGGTGGACCGGTGGCGAGTTGATCGGCTTCGACCTGGAGACGACCGGCACCGATCCCTTCGCCGACCGGATCGTCACGGCGGCCGTCGTGGGCCCCGGCGCGATGCGCCGGACCTGGCTGGTGAACCCGGGCGTGCCCATCCCGCCGGAGGCCTCGGCGGTGCACGGCGTGACCGACGAGCGTGCCCGCACCGAGGGCCGCCCGGCGCCGGAGGTGCTGCCCGAGATCGCGGGGGCACTCGTCGCGGCCGTCGAGTCGGGCATCCCGGTCGTGGTCTACCGCGCCGGGTTCGACCTGACGATGCTGGCCTGCGAGCTGCGCCGGCACGGCCTGCCCGAGCCGGACTGGTCGGCGATCACGGTCCTCGACCCGTACGTGCTGGACAAGCAGGCCGACCGCTACCGCAAGGGCAAGCGGACCCTGTCGGACGTGACGGCCCACTACGGCGTGAAGCTGGAAGGCGCGCACTCGGCGGACGCCGACGCCACTGCCACCGTCGAGCTGTGCCGTGAGATCGGCAGACGGCACGCCGTGATCGGCGGCATGGCCGTCCGCAAGCTCCACGACGCCCAGGCGGACTGGCACGCCGCCGACGCCGCCGGGCTGGAGCGATACTTCCGCAGCAAGGGACGCGAGGAGTCGGTCGACCAGCGCTGGCCGCTCAGGCTCGACGAGTAGGGCTTGTCTCGTCCACCGGACACGCCCTGAGACACCCGGGTGCGAAACCGCCCACCGCTGGCCGCACACGCCGATCACGCCGTACTCTTTGACGCATGTTTGCCTACGAGGTGACCGGCTGGGTCGATCTGGGCCTGTTCTGCGTGGTCCTCCTCGTGGAGGGCGTCGCGATCATCCACTGCGCCTTCCAGCGCGCCGACGGTTTCGGCGCGATCGGCACGCTCTCCAAGCCCCTGTGGCTGGCGCTGCTGGCCGGCACGGTCCTGCTGACGATCCTGTTCATGGGCTACAGCAGCATCGGCCTGATCGCCGTGATCGGCGCGCTGGTGTACCTCGTCGACGTCCGCCCGACCATGCGGGACATCGGCGACCATTCGTGGTGACCGTGCGCCGGACCTCGTCCGGCGCCGCACTCGAAGAGCTCACCACCGGTTCTGGGGAGCCGGTGACGGTCTTCGCGCACGGACTGGCCGGGTCGATCGCGACGACGCGGCCTTTCGCCTCGGGCGTCGCCGGTACGAAGGTGTTCTTCCACGCGCGCGGCCACGGCGGCTCCTCGCGCGGCCCGATGACCTACGAGGGCCTGGCCGCCGACCTGCGTGAGATCGCCGACGCGCACGGCGCCACGCGCGCCCTGGGCGTGAGCATGGGCGCCGGGACGCTCCTGCGCGCCGCCGCCGACGATCCCCGCCGCTTCGAGCGCCTCGTACTGGTCCTCCCGGCCGTCGTGGCCGGTCCTCGCGGGCCGGAGGCGGTCGCCTACTGGCGCCGCGTGTTCTCCGCCGAGCCGGACGAGCTGGCCGCGCTGCTGTCGGAGGAGATTCCCCCCGAGGCCCGCGACTCCGCGCGCGAGTTCGTCGGCGAGCAGGTCGCCGCGCTGACCGGCCGCAGGGGCGAGCGCATGTTCGGTGAGATCGCCGCCGACAACCCCCTCGACGACGCCGAACCGCTCAAGGCCGTCGAGGTGCCCGTGCTGCTCATCGGCGCCGAAGGCGACGCCCGCCATCCCGCCGAGGTCACCCGCCGCCTGGCCGCTCTCCTCCCCAACGCCACCGCGCACGTCTACCCCGAACCGGGACTGCTGTGGCGCTACCGAGGCGATCTGCGCGCCCGGATCTCGGGTTTCCTCAACGCCTCGGCTTGAGCGACTGGACGGTGGTCCGTACCGTATTCGCCATGCTCCCCACGGCTTCTCCCGCCCGCAATCCCAGCGCCGCCGCCCAGTTCGCCAACGGATTCCGGCTCGCCGCTCGCGGCCTCGGCATGTGGGCGCGACGCCCCAAGCTGATGCTGCTCGGCGCGATCCCGGCCTTGATCACGCTGATCCTGTTCGTGGTCGGCTGGGTCTTCCTGCTGGCCAACATCGGTGACCTGTCAACCTGGGCGACCGGCTGGGCCGGGGACTGGAGCGAGGGCTGGAAGACGACGATGGAGGTCATCGCCGGCCTCGCGATCGTCGGCGTCGGCGCGCTACTGACCTTCCTGACCTACACGGCGGTCACGATGATCGTCGGCGATCCCTTCTACGAGTCCATCTCGGGCGAGGTGGAGAAGCTCTGCGGCGGGGTGAACGGCGAGGTCGAGATCAAGTTCTGGGCGGGCATCGGCCGCTCGGTCGTCGAGGCCGTCCGGCTGCTGATGCGCACTCTCGTGGTCGCGCTGTTCCTGTTCGTCGCCGGGTTCATCCCCTTCGTCGGGCAGACCGTGATCCCGGTGATCGGCGCCCTGGTCGCCGGCTGGTTCTTCACCGTCAGCATCGTCGCGGTGCCCTTCACCCGGCGCGGTGTCGACTACACCGGACGGCGTAAGCGGCTGGCGCAGAACCGACCCCTCGCGGTCGGCTTCGGCACCGCCTACGTCCTGCTGTTCCTGATCCCCGGCGGCGCGGTCCTGGCGACCCCGGCGGCCGTGGCGGGCGGGACGCTGCTGGCGCGCGAGATCTTCGGCGAGCCCGCCGTGACGATGGCCACGAACTCCGGTCAGCCCGGTCGGCCGCCCGCCCAGATGCCCGGCCATCCGCACTCCCACCAGGGATACGCGCAGCCCGGACAGTCGCAGCGGCCGCCGTATTCATCGAATCGTTAACCCGAAACAGGTTTAGACGCCGCTTAGACGTCAAGATCGCCGCATTGTGGCGTCGACGCGCTACCGTTGATGCAATGAGGGTCGACAGCTACGACTTCCGAGACCTGGCCAACCGCTTCGAGGACGAGTACGAGAGGGCGCTCGCTGCGATCGGGACGTTCAACGTCGCCGTTTTCGGCGACACCGGCGCCGGCAAGAGCACCCTCATCAACGCGGTGTTCGGCCGGCAGCTCGCCGCGACCGACATCGGCGACTCGATCACCCAGCACATCACCTATCACGGCGGCCCACCCGAGCCGCTCGGCATCTACGACAACCGGGGCTTCGGCCTCGACGACGCCAGCGACGTCGACAGCATCATCGCCGAGCTGCGGCGGATCGTCACGGAGAACCGCGCCCGGCCCGTGTCGGAGCGCATCCACGTGGTGTGGTTCGTGACGAACAGCTACAGCCGCCGCTTCCTGGAGAGCCACGCGCGCTTCGTCCGCGCGCTGGCCGACCTGGGTCTGCCGGTCATGATGGTGCTCTCCCAGGTGCCCACCACCAGGGACGGCGGCTACCACAAGGACGCCGTCGCGCTGGCCGAGCACATCAAGAAGCTCAACCTCCCGACCACGCCGCGCGGGAAGGTGTACATGGTCAACTCGATCGGTGATCCCGACCTCGGCCAGCCCGCGCACGGTCTGCGCGAGCTGCTGGAGGGCACCTTTCCGGTTGTGCCTGCTGCCGTACACGAAGCGCTTATCGCCGCACAGCACATCGACCTGGAGCTGAAGCGCAAGAAGGCGCGCCAGATCGTGCTCGGCGCCGCCGCGGCGGCCGGCGGCAGCGGGGCCGTGCCGGTCCCGGTCGTCTCCGACGTGGGCGTGCTCGCGATCGTGATGACCATGATCGCGCGGGTCAGCGCCACCTACGGCGTCACGCTCGGCAAGCGCCGGACGATGCGCGTTGCGGCGGTGGCCTTCTCCGGCGGGGCGACGATCGCCAGCGGGCGGATCGTGGCCAAGCTCGTCGGGTCGCTGGTGGCGAAGTCCGCCGGGCGTTCGGTGCCGGGCGTGAACATCGCCGTTGCCGCGGTCAGCGCGGGCACCGCCGCGGTGCTGACGACGGCGTCGGGATTCGCGTGGATGAAGGTCTGCGAGCGCATGCTCGTCGAGCCGAGCCTGCGGGAAGAGGACGCCGGCCGCATCTTCGAGGAAGAGTTCAAGGCGCGGGCCAAGAAGGGCACGAAGGCCTAGGAACGTCGTCGGGCCGCGCATCCGAGTCGGGTGCGCGGCCCTTTTCCGTGTCAGAGCTTCGCGGCGAATGCGGCGATGTCGGCGGCGTGCGCGGCGGGCTGCTCCATGGCGACGAAGTGGCCGCTGAAGGCGTTGTCCTGCGGCCAGTGCGCGATGTCGTTGTCGCGCTCGGCCCTGCGCCGGACGAAGTCGGAGCCGCCGCCGTAGACGCCCGTGGGCGCGTGCCGCTGCCCGGCGGGCCAGGCCATCGCCTCGCCGGCGCGGACGTAGTCGAAGGTCCAGGACGTGGTCGCGGTGCCGCCGGTGAACCAGTACAGGGCGGCGTTGGCGAGCAGCAGGTCGCGGTCGATGACCTTGTCGGGCGTCTCGGCGGAGATGGTGAACTCCTTGAACTTGTGCAGCAGCCACGCCAGCAGGCCGGCCGGGGAGTCGTTGTGGCCGTAGGCGAAGGTGCGCGGCGCCTTGCCGAGGATGGCGTGGTGGTTCAGGGGCATGGTCGTCCAGACCTGCATCTGCTCCCACTCGGCGAGCTCCGCGGGCTCCATGCCGTCGACGTCGTCGGCGGTGGGCAGGCCGATGCCGCCGTCGATGTGGACGCCGATGACGTGGTCGGGAGCGGCACTGGCCAGGGCGGGCGCGACGTAGGCGCCGAAGTCGCCGCCCTGGGCGATGTAGCGGTCGTAGCCGAGGCGCTCCATCAGCTCGGCCCACATGCGCGCGACGCGCTCGGCGTCGAAGCCGGCCTCCTTGGGCGCTTCGGAGAAGCCGAAACCGGGTAGGGAGGGGATGACGACATGGAAACGCGGCGTCAGGTGCTCGATCTCGTCGGCGAACTCGACGAAGGAGTTGGGCCAGCCGTGGGTCAGGATGAGCGGCACCGCGTCGGGGTCGGCGGAGCGGACGTGCAGGAAGTGGACCTCGTGGTCGTCGATGATCGTGACGAACTGGGGGAAGGCGTTGAGCCGGTCCTCCATGGCGCGCCAGTCCATCGCGCGCCAGTGCGCGGCGAAGTCCTTGAGGTAGGCGAGCGGGACGCCGTGGTCCCAGCCCTCGCCGCCGGCGATGTCGGCCGGCCAGCGGGTCGCGTCGAGGCGGGCGTGCAGGTCGTCGAGGTCGGCCTGGGGGATTTCGATCCGGAACTCTCTCATGGACGCCACACTAAGGATCATGTAGGCCTGATCATGACCTAGTTAGCGGTGCTTGCATGTGGCAGCTATCACGAAACGATTACAACCGCATGTCAGGCCCGTAAGGGAACCCTGATTTCGGCCGAGAATGAGCGTTCCGCTTGCAGTTGCTAGCAGTCGCCCCTACCGTGGAGTCATGGCCGGACGCGATATCGGAGAGTTCATCCGCGAGATGCGGAACAACGCCAAGGTGTCCCTGCGGCAGCTCGCCGACCAGGCCGGTGTCAGCAATCCGTATCTGAGCCAGATTGAGCGTGGTTTGCGTAAACCAAGCGCCGAAGTGCTCCAGCAGATCGCCAACGCGTTGAAGGTCTCGACGCCGTTGATGTACCTGCGAGCCGGGCTACTCAACGACAAGGACGGGCCGGGGACGATGGCGGCGATCGCCGGCGACCCCGATCTGACGACCCGCCAGAAGCAGACCCTGACCGAGATCTACGAGGCCTTCCGGCGGGAAAACGCCCGCACGCGCGGCGAAGACCTCGATGATGAAGGCGACGGCCCGGTAGTCGTCACCGACGCCGAAGTGGCCGAAGCCGCCGAGGAAGAACTCGACAAAGAGGCGGCGACACCAGTCGCGGCCCCCAAAGCCCGGGCGCGTCAGCGACGCCGCCCGACCACCGAACAACCGTCCGAGGAGGACTAGTCATGCCGTCGTCGACCGACCGTACCCGTAAGCTCCCCAAGCCCATCTACGCTGCCGCGGGCGCCGGTGAGCTGGCCATGGAGCAGCTGCGCAAGCTTCCCGGTCAGTTCAGCGAGCTGCGTGACCGCGCCAAGCTGAACGAGCGCCTCCAGGGTGTTCGCGAGGACCTGATCGAGGCCGGCCGCAAGGTCCGCGAGATCGACACCGACAAGCTGCGCGAGTCGGCCATCGTCACCGCCGCCAAGGCCCAGGAGCGGGCGAAGGACACCTACGCCGAGCTCGTGACGCGCGGCGAGCGTGTCGCGGCGGGCGAGCGCAGCCCCATCCGGGTCATGGCGACCATCGCGCGCCCCGACACGGCGGGTGCGCCTGGCACGCCCACGGTCGGGACTCCCGGTTCGATGCCGCAGACCGCGCCCGAGGCGGCGGCTCCGGCCGCGGGCCCGGCCGCCGGTCCCGCCGCGCCGAAGCCGACGGTGAAGCAGCCCACCGCCCGCAAGACCACGCCGCGGGCGAAGAAGAACGACGTGCCGAAGGCCTGAGGGCCGAGGTGAGGTGAAGGCGGGGCCCGCGGGCCCCGCCTTTTTCGTGCGCGGGGTCAGGTCTCGCAGACCACGCCGTCGTCGTCGCGGTCCTGGTACCAGTCGTACTCGGGATCCTGGCCACGGTAGTAGGGGCCGTACCCGGCCGCGTTGGCCTTCCCGCACGTGTCGAAGCGCGGGTCGGTGGCCGGGTCGTCGGGCAGGTCGTCGTCCTCCTCGCGAGGCGGCTCGCAGACGACCCCGTCACCGTCGGCGTCGCGGTACCACCCGTACTCGCTGTCGCGGCCCTACTCGTACGGGCCGTAGCCGGCGGCGAGCGCGTCGGCGCAGGTGTCGAAGCGCGGATCGGTGTCGGGGGGCGGGGGTTTCTTCTTCGACTTCGACGGGGTCGCGCCGGGGCTCTTGGTCGGCGAGGCCGACGAAGCCGGCGGTCTTGGCCTGCTCGGGGGTGAGCTTGGGGGCGGTGGGCCGGACAGTGGCGGAGGGACGGTGGGGTAACCGGGACCGGCGCTCGGCGGGTGGGGCTCAGCGGCGTTCGCAGACGAGGCCGTCGTCGTCGCGGTCCTCGTACCAGTGGTACTCGGGGTCGACGCCGAGCCGGTACGGGCCGAAACCGGCGTCGTTGGCCTCACGGCAGGTGTCGAAGCGGGGGTCGGTCCGCGGCGGCGGCTTCGGCGGCAACGGCGGCAGCGGGGCGGGGGAGACGGACGGTGCTGACGGCGACGGCGGTGCCGATGAACCGGAAGTCGCGAGCGGACTCTCGATGCGTGGGGCGGGACCTTCTGCGGCCGTCAGCCCGATCAGGCCTTGCAGGCCCGTCGTCTGAACACCCACAGCACCGCCACCACGATCCCCGCGAATGCTCGCCACCCGAAGGGCAGATCAGTCGAGCCACACCGCCGGATGTCCTCGGCCACTGCTCCGCCGCACGGCAAGGCCGATCCCCGCCTGGCCTGTCGTACCTGCCACCACGTCCGCTGCTCCGCGCTTCCCACCCCCCTCGCGGCATCGGCCACGCTCGCAAGGCCGCATCAAACCACAGTTCCGCCGCTACCGGCCTCCACAACACCGCGCCCATGCCCCCACCAGCGCCGACCGAGATCACCGTCGAGCCACCGCCCCAAGCCCACCCCTCCCACCCACCCCTACCCTTGCCCCATGGACGCCGCCACAGCCGACCGCTACCTCGCCCGCATCGGCGCCGCCCGCGCCCCCCACCGCTCGCCCGAAGCCCTCCGCGACCTCCAGGTCGCCCACCTCCACACCGTCCCCTTCGAGAACCTCTCCATCCACCTCGGCGAGCCCGTCGACCTCGACGAGGACGCCCTTGTCGACAAGATCGTCACCCGCCGGCGCGGCGGCTTCTGCTACGAACTCAACGGCCTCTTCGCCGCGCTCCTGCGCTCGCTCGGCTACCGCGTCACGCTCATGCAGGCCCGCGTCCCCGGCAACAACGGCCCGGCGATCCCCTTCGACCACCTGACCCTGCGCGTCGACCTCGACGAGCCGTGGCTGGTCGACGTGGGCTTCGGCAAGTTCACGCAGCACCCCCTGCGCATCGACGAGCGCGGCGAGCAGGTCGACCCGGACGGCGCCTACACGGTCGCCGAGGTCGAGTACGGGGACTTCGAGGTCCGCCGCGAGGGCGCCTGTGAGTTCATCGTCGACCCGCGCCCCCGCAAGATCGCCGAGTTCGTCCCGACGTGCTGGTGGCACCAGACCTCGCCGAAGTCGCACTTCACGAAGGGCGACGTGTGCTCGATGCCCGTCGACGGCGGCCGCGTCACCCTCCGCAAGGGGCAGCTGATCCGCACGGCGGGCGACGAGCGCACCGTCGAGACCTTCGACGGCGATGCCGAGCTGCTCGCCGCCTACCGGTCGATCTTCGGCATCGAGCTGCCACGTTTGCCCGGAAAAACCCCAAACGCCTGAGCCCGCCTCCACGGCGCCATAGATTTTCGTCCATGGACATCCTCATCGTCGGTGCCGGGAACATGGCCAGGGGCATCGCCACGCGCTTCCTCGCGGGAGGCCATCCCGTGCACATCGCCGACCGCGACCCGCAGAAGGCCCGCCGTCTCGCCGCCGACCTCAACGCCGACGCGACGGGCGAGTCGCTCGACGACGGCCCCGGCGACGCGCGCATCGTCGTCCTCGCCCTCCCCTACCCCGCCAACCGGGAGATCGCCGAGGCGTGGCGCGACAGCCTGCGCGGCAAACTCGTCGTCGACATCTCCAACCCGGTCGACTTCGCGACCTTCGACGACCTCGCCACGCCGCCGGGCATGTCGGCGGCCGAGGAGGTCGCGGCGGCGGCGCCCGAGGCCCGCGTGGTGAAGGCCTTCAACACGACCTTCGCGGGCAACCTCGCCGGCGGCGCGCCGATGGACGTGTTCATCGCCGGCGACGACGAGTCCGCGCGGGAGGAGATCGCCCGCCTGGCCAGCGACGGCGGGCTGCGCCCGGTCTCGGTCGGCGGCCTCAAGCACGCGCGCGAACTGGAGGGCTTCCAGTTGCTGCACATGAAGGCCCAGGAGCAGATCGACGGGCGCTTCAGCACCACCATCGGCTTCGCGACGGTGTGAGACGGGCCGGGGGCCGTGCGTCGCGAGCCCGGCCCTCACCTCGACCCATGCTCTTCGCCTAACCTCGACCCATGCTCTTCGAGGAAATGTGGCGTGATCTCGCCCCCGTCGGCCGCTTCGACGCCACCGGGGGCTACCGCCGGTACAGCTACGCCGCCGCCGAGCTGGAGTGCCGCGCCTGGTTCGAGGCGCAGGCGCGCGAGCGCGGGCTGACCGTCGAGACCGACCGCAACGGCAACCTGTGGGCCTGGTGGGGCGCCCCGGCCGCCGGCGACGCCGTGGTCACCGGCTCCCACCTCGACTCGGTCCCCGACGGCGGAGCCTTCGACGGCCCACTGGGCGTCGTCAGCGCCTTCGCCGCGCTGGACCTGTTGCGCGCCGGCGGTTTCGAGCCTCGCCGACCGATCGGCGTGGCCGCCTTCGTCGAGGAGGAGGGCGCCCGCTTCGGCCTGGCCTGCCTGGGATCGCGGCTCCTGACCGGTGCCGTCGACCCCGCCAAGGCCCGCGCCCTCACCGACGAGCAGGGCACGACCCTGGCCGACGCGATGTCCTCGGCCGGTTTCGACCCCGAGCGCATCGGCCGCGACCAGCGGCTCCTCGACCGCATCGGCGTCTACGTCGAGTTGCACATCGAGCAGGGCCGTGCCCAGATCGACCTGGGCGCGCCGATCGCGGTGGGCTCGGCGATCTGGCCGCACGGACGCTGGCGCTTCGACTTCGAGGGCGAGGCCAACCACGCCGGCACGACTCGCATCGAGGACCGCGTCGACCCGATGCTCACCTACGCCAACACCGTCCTAGCCGCCCGCAAGAAGGCCAAACTCGCCGGGGCGCTGGCCACCGTCGGCAAGGTGCACTGCGAACCCAACGGCACCAACGCGATCCCGTCGCGGGTGCGCGCCTGGATCGACGCCCGGGCGTCCACAGAGGACACACTCGCCTCGGTGCTGGCCGAACTGGAGCAGGCGACCCACGAACGCGCCCGGCGCGACGGCACGAAGGCCACCGTCACCCGCGAGTCCTACAGCGCCGAGGTCGCCTTCGACCTCGCCCTGCGCGACAACCTCGGCGCGATCCTCGGGGGCGTCCCGGTCCTGGCCACCGGAGCCGGACACGACGCGGGCGTCCTCGCTTCGAGCCTGCCGACCGCGATGCTGTTCGTGCGCAACCCGACCGGCGTCTCGCACGCCCCCGGCGAGTTCGCCGAGATCCCCGACTGCCTCGCCGGAGCCGAGGCGCTCGCCACCGTCCTGCGGGAGCTCGCGGCATGACCTACTACGCCGACCGCGCCTGGCTGGGCGTCGAGGAGGGCTTCGCCGAGCGGGTGCTCATCTCGGTCGCCGACGGCCGGATCACCGCCGTGGCAACGGGTGCGGAGCCCGGCGCCGCGATCCGGCTGCCCGGGCTGGTGATCCCCGGACTGGTGAACGCGCACTCCCACGCCTTCCACCGGGCACTGCGCGGCGCCACCGCCGGCGGTCGCGGGGACTTCTGGACCTGGCGCGAGCAGATGTACTCCGTCGCCGCGAACCTCACGCCGGACACCTATCTCGCGCTCGCGCGGGCCACCTACGCCGAGATGGTCACCACGGGGATCACCACCGTCGTCGAGTTCCACTACCTCCACCACGACCGCGACGGCAGGCCGTACGCCGATCCCAACGCCATGGGCCACGCGCTCACCGCGGCCGCAGCCGAAGCCGGGATTCGCCTGGTACTGCTGGACACCTGCTACCTACAGGCCGATGTGGACGGTTCACCGCTGACCGGTCCGCAGTTGCGGTTCACCGACGGCGACGCCGACGCTTGGGCAGAACGCGCATCCCATGTGGACACACCCCATCCCGGCGCCGCCATCCACTCCGTCCGAGGCGTGCCACCCGAAGCGATGCGCGTCGTCGCCGACTGGGCCCGCCGCGAACAACGCCCCCTCCACCTGCACCTGTCGGAGCAGGTGAAGGAGAACCTCGCCTGCCAGGCCGTCCATCGCCGCAGCCCCACCGAACTCTGCGCCGACACCGGTGTCCTCGGCGAGCGCACCACCGCCGTCCACGCCACGCATCTGTCCACAACGGACATCGGCCTGCTCGGCTCCACGCACACCGGCGTGTGCTTCTGCCCCACGACCGAGCGGGATCTCGCCGACGGCATCGGCCCCGCCGCCGCACTGGTCGGCGCGGGCGCCCGACTGTCGCTGGGCAGTGACAGCCACGCGGTCATCGACCTGTTCGAGGAGGCGCGCGCGGTCGAACTGAACGAGCGCCTGGCGACCAACGAGCGCGGTTCCCACCAGGCCGCCGAGCTCCTCGCCGCCGCCACCGAGGGCGGTGCGCACAGCGCCGGACTTGCGGGGCCCTATGGGATTCGCGCCGGTGCGCCCGCCGACCTCGTCGCCGTCCGCACCGACACGATCCGCACGGCGGGCGCCGCCGAGGCCGACCCCGTCGCCGCCGTCGTCTTCGCCGCCTCCGGCGCCGACGTCTCCCACGTCGTCTCGGCCGGCCGGCTGATCGTCGAAGACGGAAGGCATCGCCTCCTCGACGTGCCAGGCGAACTGGCGGCCTCCATCAAGGCGGCGCGGGGAAGCTGATTGCGCCGGTCGGCGCCGGCGCCTTAGGCTTCGACGCAAAACCCCCGTGACTGGTACAGGTGCCGCATGTCGAACCACACCCCGTCGAAAGCCGTGCTGGAGAAGGCGCGCGAGCTGGACCTGGGCCCGCTGGAGCGCCGAATGCGGCGGCGGCCGGGGATGCCCGGGGCGTTCATCTGCGTCGTACTGGCGATCGTGGGCATGAACTTCGTGGTGAACGGGCCCTACAACGGTTTCGGTTACTCGGTGATGGGCCTGATCGCGCTGATCATCGTGTGGTGGACGTATGTGTGGATCCGGCGCGTGGGCGGTGGGCTGTACATCTTTCGCGGCGGGTGCATCGACGCCGCCGGGCTGCGGCTGATCGTCGTGCGCTGGTCCGACGTCCTGTCGATCAAGACCGGGGAGACCATGTACGCGGTCAACTCACTGCCCGTGGGATCGAGCTTCAAGTACGCGGTGGAGTACCGGGTGCCGCACAACGGGAACACCGCGGTGTGGGAGCTCAACACGACCTACCCGGACCTGGTCGACGCGACGACGCTGATCTCGCGGCGGTCGGGGGTGACGATCACGGCGAACTCATAGCTCGGGCCAGTCGCCGATCAGCCGGTGAGCGAGCATGACGAAGGCGTCCACTGTGGCCGCGTTGGCGATCTGGCGAGTGATCACATCGGTGTCCAAGATGATCTGCTCGCGCCACATGAGGACCGGCTCGAGGGGAACCGAGCCGAGCACCATCGAGCGGCCCATCCACAGTCGCCCCGCCAGCTTGCGCAGCTCGTCATCGGTGGTCTCGAGCCAAGCGGTTTGGGTCGCGCTCAGCCCGGACAACTCCTTCGACTGCGGGTCGGCCACCGCGGTACGCACAAAACGAAGCGCAGCGCGCAACCCGGCCCTTTCGTGCCCTCGCAACACGCCAGTTTCGATGATTCCCCGGGTGCCGTGGGCTAGGCCGGCCGCAGCGTAGATGTGCTGCCGCGTCCAGCGGTGAAACACCAGCCAGCGCGACACGACGTTGGCGAGGGCGGGATCCGCGGTTGCCCGCAATGCGATGTCGACCGCGTGGGAGCGGCCCGCACTCAAGTCGATCAGGATCACGTCATACTCTTCCTCCAGCCGGGCGAACAGCGTGGCGCAACGCCGCAGGACCTCCGCATCGCAGGCGAACTCCGCACCGCCCTCGTCTCCCGGAAGAAGCGTGAGACGCCCGGCGCCGTCCGGGCGACCGCGCAGGCCGTCGCGGTCCGACTGGTTCCAGACCTCAAGGCGGACCGGCTCGGGGATCTCGCCCAGCAGGTAACGATGCAGCCCGCCGAGTACAGTGCCACGAGAGGCGTCATCGATGGAGAAGATCGCACCGGATGTCGGCCGGCCGAGATCGAGGTCCAGGTAGGCGACGTTGGCGCCCTCGAGAGCACTGCGGTAGGCGATATTGCAGCTGGTCAACGATCGGCCGGTACCGCCCTTGTCCGAGGTGGCGAAGACCAGCACCCCTACGCCCCCTTGGCGTCTTGGCGAGCCGCGGCCAACCGATCGAGGTCCCTCAGCACCTCCTGCACGATGGCGATCGCGCTGGCCGGACGTCGGTACTGGATCGCCTTGGCCCGCGCCAGGTTCGTCTGCACCATCATGAGCAGATCTCGAATCGGCACGCCGCACTCCGCAGCGCCGTCGAGCAATTCCTGGTCGTAGAGATGCTCGGCCTCGCTCAGTGAGTGCTGCGCCTGGCGGATCATGAAATCGCTGCGGGGCGGATCGCCTCGAACGAGTTCGGCGGCACCGACAAGGCTCTCTACGACGCGGAGGGTGTGGTGCCAGGACGGTCCGTCGGCGTGCCGCCCCCCGAGCTGGGTGTACACATTGGACGGCTCGTCCCACAGGTGGCGGTACTGGCCCGCGGTGAAGCGCCGCCTGACCAGGTGGTCCCAGACCCCATCGCGGGTTCGCAGCAGCTCGGCGCGCAGTCCGACGTCGTCGATGGGGGCGGCGACGCGCACGATGCACTTGAGCAGCACGGCCGCGAAGTCCGAGACCTGCCGGTACAGCGCCGGACCACCCACCTTGTCGGCGCCGTCCAGACCGACCCGCGTACCAGGTGCGTGCAGGAGAATCGCGCGGTCGTTGCCCTCGGCGCGCTCGATGACCCGGCCGCGTTTGGCCAGTTCGGTGAGCACCCGCCCCAGACGGCTCAGGTTCTCGTCGGAGACCCGTCGATCGACCATGTCGCGCGTGACGATCGCCGACACCAGGAGACTGGAGTAGTCGGAGTGGACGGCGTCGGTGGTGTTCCAGGGCATACTTTCGAGCGGCCACCGGCCTTCGCCGAAGGTCGCCAGCTTCGCCCAGTAGCGCCGGGTCATCTCCCAGCGCAGGTGGAGCGAGTCGGCCAGGCGCCGCTGCTCGGCGTCGAGAAGGCCCAGGACCCTGGTCCGGGTGGAGAAGAGGTCGGCGATGCCGTCGAGGGCGACGGCGGTGAAGTAGAGGGAGGACGCGTCAAGCGCCACCCCTTTGCGCTGGGCGCCGCCGGATTCGGCGTGGAGGATCTCGGGTGCACCGTCGATGACGCCCCATGACCACCCGCACTCGAACAACGTGGTCTGGCCTTCGAGTTCGGCCTCGCGACCGGAACCGATCGTCAGGTCACGCAAGCCGGCGTTGACATCGCGCAGCTCGCGGCGCAGTTCCGCGACGAGCCTGCGATCGGCGACGTCCGCCTGGTTCAGCGAGCCGAGCAGGATTTGGCCCTCGGGCGAGTCCGCTTCGAAAGCGTTGACGGTGAAACTCCGCAGCAGACCGACCATGGCCGCCGTGAGGCGTTTGTTCGCCAGCGCCTCGAGTTTGTCGACCTCGGCCATGACGAGTCGGCTGCGCAATCCTTCCCGGAGGGTCCGGGCGAAAGTGAGGACCGCCAAGGTGAGCGTGATGGAGAGCGCGAAGGACTCGGTCACGTCGAGGGCGCGCTGGCCGGGAGTGGGAGCCTCGCGGGTCTCGCTGGCGAAACAGCCCCCACCCGAGAAGCGTGGATCGCCCTCGCTGTCGCTGTGGCGCTCAAGGAAGGAGATCAGGACTCGGGTGAGCACGCGCGGGATCTGCACGGCGGTGCCGAGCGGGCTCAGAGCCCGCACCACCGGTTCGATCGTCTCGTCAGGGGTCGCCAAGCCGAACGCGGGCAACTCTGCTGCGGGGAACATCAGGCACAACAGCTGTTGCGTGTCGGACACCGAGTCGTCGGCGTCTCCGCCGTGCCACACCCAGTCGCCCTCCCTGGATGTGCGCTCGTCGGCGTGCTTCTCGCGAATCGACGATCTGGCGACCGCTTCCCAGATCTCGAGTAGATGCTGCCTCGGCTGAATCCTCATGAACGCGACCACCCTCCGTCACAACTTCAGTCGTGAGCCGCCCCGCCGGGCCGCCGTCCCCTGGCCGCCCTGACAGCACCTTCCCACACCGAAGACGGTGATCACAACGACGAGACGCGCTCCTCATCGACGTAAGGCCTGGATGGTGGGGTGTTCGCGCAACAAGACGCAACGCACCGGTTCGCTGGAGTCAGCGGTCTGGTGTGTCCGGCCCCTCAATGAGGACGGGCCCCTTCTGCGGTGACGGTGGGTGTCACCGCAGAAGAGGCCCTGCTCGCCGCAAAGGTTCCCCGGGTGTCCGGGGACACAGTCGCCGTCAGCGTCCGACGATGTGGTCGAAGAGCTCGCGGTAGTCGCGAACGGCCGTGCGAAGCCGCTCGGTGTCCGCCGAGTTCTCGCCGGACCAGCCGTCGAGTTCCCGCTTGCGGGTGTCGAGGGCGGTGCGCAGCATCTCCAGCGACTCCTCGACGAGCGCGCCGGCCTCGGTCGCCGAGGATCGCGGGTCGTCGATGAAGCGGAGCTGGATGGCCTGCCAGCGCTCGTGCAGGCTCTCGTGAGTTCCCTTGTCCAGCAGGGAGTCTCCGCCGCCGGGTTTGGTGACCTCGGCGCGGCCCGTCGCGTGCGTGGACTCGGTGGAGTGCGTGGAGGGGATGGGATCGGGGGTGTGAACGGGATCGGGGTCGCTCGCCTGCTTCTTCTTGGCGTCGTCGTCGACGCGGGTGCTGGCGAACACCTCGGGCTCGTTCTTCGAGGTCGTGAAGTCGGCCCGATCGCCGGACTTCACCTCGGTCTTCTTGTCGTGCGCGGCATCGGACTTCTTGCCGAGGTCGTCGCCGGTCTTGTCCGACGAAGCCGACGAGGCCGGCGCGGAAGTCCTGCCGAAGTCGTCGGCCTTCTTGTCGCGCGCGGCGTCCGACTTCGTGCCGAAGTCGTCGCCGGTCTTCTTGTCCGAGCTCGTGTCGGTCTTGGCGACCGGCACGGTCCTGGTCTCGGAGACGTCGCTCTTGTTGTCCGACAGGCCATCGGACTTCTTGCCGAAGTCGTCGGCCTTCGTGTCCGAGACCTTGTCCGAGACGGCGCCCGACTTGGCGTCGGCGTGCTGTCCGTTCTTGTCCGCCGAAGCCGTCTTGCCGGAAGGCGACGTGTCGGTCCTCTTCTCCGGAGGCTTCGGGACCTCAAGCCGCGCGTTGGCGGTCTCGGTCGACTTCGGCTTGTCGCCGGAGAACTCCGGCTTGGGGGCGGGCTTGCGCGGGTCGCCCGACGAGGTCGAGGTCGAACCGCCCTCACGGGCCTTGGCGTCCTCGTCCGTCAGTTCGTCGATGTGGCGGTTGTCAGGGGTGTCACTACGCATTGCTACTCCTCGGGGTGGGCTCGTCGATCTGGGCTTCCTTGCCGAGCAGCCGGGTCACGATCGCCCGGTAATGCACCATGGCGCGGCGCAGCTGCTCGGTGGAGGCCTCGCCGCCGTCGTGGAGGCTGGTGCTGAGGGCGTGCGCCTCGCGGTAGTCGGCCATCGACCGGGGGTGGTCGACGGAGAGCACGGCGAGCCGCTCTTCGTCGTTGTCCGTCGGGTAGCCGATCTCGCCGGCGAGGGCGGTGGTGAGAGCGTCGGCCTCGCGAACGGCCTCGTCGGGCTGGTCGACGAAGTGGATCTGGAGCGCGCGCCAGCGCCCGATGTAGCGCTCGCGCTGCTCGGGGGTGAGGTCCTTGAGCTCTAGCTCGTCGTGCCGGCGGATCCGTTCGCGCAGTTCGCGTTCGGCCTCGGCCTTGCCGCTGTCGCCGACGAGTCGGTCGTACTCCGGCCCGAAACGGTGCCGGAGAGACTTGCCGCGGAACATGAACCAAGCTCCTGCGGCCAACGCGACCACGACGACGAGCACGAGAATGACGATCAGCGTGGGTGACATGGGGTCCTCCTTCTTGCATGGAGTGCCCCGTTGTCATGAGCGTTAACCATTCGGGCGGCCCGGCGAAGGACGCCGGGCCGCCCTGAGTACTACTGGATTCCCTTGCGAATGCGGTATTCGGCCACTACAGCGAGGTGATCGGAGGCCTCGGCGTGCTCGGTGACGACCCTCGCCGACACCGGCTTGACGTCGGGCGTGGCGAGCACGAAGTCGATGCGGGCGGTGGGGTTCAGTGCGTCGTAGGTGTAGCCGGGGCCCTCCCCGACGGCCGGCCAGGAGTCGGCGTAGACGTCGGTGAGGATCTGGATCTCGGGCTTGTCGGCGGTGGCGTTGAGGTCGCCGGTGAGCAACGTGCGCTCATCACCGAGCAGCTGGATGATCGCCGCGGCCTGCTCGGCGCGCTCCGCCGCGCTGGTGTGCTGGAGGTGGGTGTTGGCGAAGGTGAAGCGCGCGCCGTTGTGCTCGATGGTGGCCTGGAGCAGACCGCGCTGCTCGCCGGCCGGGTACTTCGGCAGGAGGGTGTTCTTCCAGCGCAGGATCGGCCCGCGCGAGAGGATGGCGGTTCCGTACTGGCGACGCGGCTCGCCTTCGGTGACCGGGTCGAGGTCGAGGTTGGCGCCGTAGATCGCGCGCATCCGCAGCATCCGGCCGAGCAGGGCGGTCTGGTCGGCCCAGTCGCTGCGCTCGCTCCAGTGGCGGTCGACCTCCTGGAGGCCGACGACGTCGACGTCCAGTTCCTCGATGATCGCGGCGATCCGTTCGAGGTTGAGGATGTTGTCGGCGCCGGCGCCGTGGTGGATGTTGAAGGTCGCGACGCGCAGCGTCGTGTACGCCGACGCCGATGCCGGGGCGGTGAGGGCGAGTGCTCCGGCGGCCAGGCCGAGGCCGCCACCGATGAGCGCGCGGCGGCCGATGGTGTTGCTCATTGCTGACTCCAAGGGGTGGGGGTGCCCTGTGAGGTTCGGTGCCGATCTTGAACGCGGAGGCACGGGGGTGCGAACTCCACGGGGCGTCATGGCGAAGGCGAGGCTAGCGGAATTTCGGGGTCGCTTGATCCTTTAGGCGGCAGTAATTCCGTGAACACCGACCGGAGCTAACCGGCTGCGGCGTCTCCACCTCGCAGAACGGCGCCGGCGAGACGGTCGGCGAGGACGAGGTCACCGCGATCGGCGGCGTCCTCGGCGCCGCGCAGGACCACGTCGGGGCGCGTGACGTACCCGCCGTCGACCTGCCACATCGCGACGCGGAGATTGTCGTCATGGCGCCGCAGCGGTGAAGCGAGGGCGGCGACGGCGAGGTCGCGCCAGATGTCGGCGATGCGAGAAGCGGTCATCAGCGCTCGGACCGACTCGCCGTGCAGCGGGTGCGCCAGGCGCAGGCGACGACGTGATCCTCTGCGTTCCAAAGTGATCAGGCCGCGGGTGCTCGCCTCGGTGACGGCCGCGGTGTCGGTCAGGCGGGTGAGCATGGACAGGGGCAGCGGTTCTGCCCAGGAGACGAGTTCGACGACCGCTCGGACGGGGTCGGGCAGGCCCGCGAGGTTGGCGGCGATCAGTGCGGCGACGTCAGAGGGCGTGTCGAGGCCGCCGTTCCAGTGCCAGACGCCGAAGCGGCGTTCGAGGTCGCCGGTGGCGCGGCCCGCGGCGAGGAGTTCGCGCAGCGCCAGCGGGTTGCCGGCGGCCTTGGTACGCAGGCGGTTGCGGCTTTCGGGGTCGAGGGTCGCGCCGTCGGGTTCGAGGCCGAGTTCGTGGTCGATGAGGCGGTCGACGTGCGCCTCGGTGAGCGCTAAGAGCGTCGCCGTGCGCTGGTTCCCTTCGGGCGGCGGGGTTTGCGGTGTGCGGCCGGTGCCGACGATGAACGCGAGTCCGTCGGCGGCCAGGTGGGACACGAGCGCGGCCGAGCCGTCGTCGAGGAGCGAGGTGTCGTCGACGCCGAGCACGACCCGCGCGCGGCCTCCTTCGGCATATGCCCAGTCGAGGATGGCGGCGGCGAGATCGCCGGGCTTGCCGAGCTCCGCCGGCGCAAGGTGCGCGGCGGCGCCGAGGGGAACCGGCGCGGTGGCCCGGGTCGCGAGGATCCAGGCCGTCTTGGCACCCGCGCGGGCGAGGCGGTCGACGGCCTCGCGCGCCAGGCGCGTCTTGCCGACGCCGGCGGGCCCGGTGACGATCACGCCGCAGGAGTCCGGATCACGTCGCGCGTCGAGGATTCCGGCCAGGTCGGCGTCCCTGCCGGTCAGGGGCCAGCTTCGCATCACCGCCGCCTTTCGGGACGCGTACGGCACGTCCCACCACGGGGCCATCGTAGGGCAATTCACTCCCGTCCACTGTGGACACAGAGCGGCCCCGCACCCACCCAGGTGGTGCGGGGCCGCTTCGCTGATCCACGGGACGCGGCCGGATTCAGGCAACCCGGCCGGACGGCGAAGCGGCGAGGGCGCCGATCGCCTTTTCCCGGTTCCACACCGGCGGCGGCCTGGTGGACGTGGCCGCGGAAGTGCGGGCTCCCGCCTCGACGGCGCGTGGAGCCGGGTCGTCCGGACATCGCGGATCGGAGTGGGTTCCTCCCCGGTGATCCCGGAACCGACACTACGACCGGGGCCGCACATGACAGCGCACATGGCGGTCTTGATGGATACGGCCTGCGACCCCGGCTCCACCGAGACGGCGGAGCCGGGGTCCTCGGGCTACTTGGCGATGAGCAGCAGCAGGCCGCGCTCGCGGACGATGTAGGTCGTCCCCGCGCCGCCGATCAGCGCCTCCGTACCGGCGGTGGCGACCTGGTTCGGGCCTTCGGCCCAGCTCGCGGTGTCGGTCACCCGGTACCACTGCTTGCCGGCGCCGGGCGAGGGAAGCGTGAAGGTGACGTCGCCCGACCAGCCGTTGTACCCGACGAAGATCGAGGCGGCCGAGTCGCCGAGTTCGCTGCCGTCGTAGCGCCATCCGAGGGCGTGGTTGCCCGCGTTGGCCCAGTACGCCGCGTCCGGCGTGGTTCCCGCCGGCGTGAACCATTCGAGCTGCTTCATGCCGTCGCCGTCGGCGTCGGCGGAGGTGTAGAAGTTCGCCGGCCGCAGGGCCGCGTGCGCCTTGCGGAACTGCGCGAGACGGGTCGTGAAGGTGCGAAAGTCGGTCTGGGCGGTGTCGAAGGACCACGACTGCCAGTTCGCCGGGGAGTCGAGGTTGTAGGGGTTGTTGTTGCAGCGCATGGATCGCAGGTACTCGTCGCCGCCGGTCATCATCGGCGTGCCCGCCGAGAGCATCACGAAGGCGGTGCCGTTGCGGGCCGACTTGCGTTGCAGGGCGGCGTTTCCGCCGTGGTCCCAGGAGATGTTGTCGTCGCTGCCGCCGTCGGAGGGGCCGTACGGCCAGGCCTGGGTGTTGTTCTTGGCGTTGCAGGAGTAGAGGTCCTTCAAGGTGAAGCCGTCATGGGCGACCATGAAGTTGACCGAGTGCCACGGCTTGCGGCCGTCGTCGCCGTAGAGGTCGGCCGAGCCGGCGAGGCGGTCGGCGAGCTGCCCCGGTGTCACGGCGTCGACGCCGAGCTTGTTCTGGTCGCTGCGCAAGGTGTCGCGGTAGCGGCCGTTCCACTCGGCCCATCCGGCCGGGAAGTTGCCGACCTGGTAGGTGCCCTCGCCGAGCGCCCAGGGTTCGGCGATCCAGTCGGTGCCGCTGCCGCCACCGGCCGGCCGCGCGGGCATCTCCGCGGTGATGCGGTTGAGCGCGGTCGCGGGATCGGTTCGGCTGTAGGAGAAGCAGCCGTGCTGGCAGGTGTTGCCGAGGACCGAGGCGAGGTCGTGGCGGAACCCGTCGACGCCGAGTTTGTCGCGCCAGTGCGCGAGAGAGTCGACGATGAGGTTCTGGGCGACGGGGTTGTAGGTGTTGTAGTTGCCGCCGACTCCCGTGTTGTCCCAGGAGGACTGGCGGTCGGCCGACAGCGAGTAGTAGGCGGGGTTGTCGAGGCCCCGGTAGGAGAACACGTTGTAGACGTTCTTGTCGCCGCCGTGCGAACCGCCTTCGCCGGTGTGGTTGTAGACGACGTCGACGAAGACCTTCAAGCCGTTGTCGTGGAAGGCCTTGGTCATCGCGGCGAACTCGGCCGTCGGCCCGCCGGGCGACTTGTCGGAGGAGTAGCGGCGGTCGGGCGCGAAGTAGTTCAGGGTCATGTAACCCCAGTAGTTGTCGCCGGCCGTGCCGGTGGCGTCGACGTCGTTGGCGTCGTTCTGGGTCTCCTGGACGGGAAGGAACTCGACGGCGGTGACGCCGAGCGCGGCGAGCTGGGCGGCTTTGAGGCCGGCGCCGCGGTAGGTGCCCCGGTAGGCGGCGGGGATGGAGGCGTCGTTGGCGGTGAGGCCGCGCAGGTGGGTCTCGTAGACGATGTCGTCCTTGAGCGGGCGCGTCGGCTTCGTGCCGGTCGCGGATGTGGTCGCCGCCAGGAGGACGCCCTTCGCGGCGTGCGGTCCACTGTCGACGGTGCGGCCGCCCGGGCCGGAGGTGAAGACCGTCTCGTCGGTCATGCCCGGCCGCAGCGGGTCGTGGCTGACCTCGCGCGCGTAGGGGTCGAGGAGGAGTTTGTTGGGGTTGAAGCGATTGCCGGCGGCGTCGACGTCGGAGACGAAGCCGGTGGACGAACCCGGTGTCCAGGCGGCGTTGTAGGGCCAGTTCGGGCCCCACGCGCGGTAGCCGTAGTACTTGCCGGCGGCGGAGACGGTGGCCGACCAGATCGTGCCGGACTTGGCGAGCGTCGCCTGGGCGACGGGCGCGGCGCCGGTGGGCAGATCGTAGAGGTAGACGGCGATGCGGGTCGCGGTGCCGGAGTGCACGCGGAAGGTGATGGTGGAGCGGTCGGCGCTGTAGCGGGCACCGAGCTGCGCGGTGTCGATGCCCGCCTGCGCGGCGGTCGGGGCGGTGGTCACGACCGCGAGGGCGGAGAGGAGGGCGAGCAGGACGACGGGGATGGTGCGGCGGGTTAAGCCGCGCCGGGCGCGTAGGGGCATGCCGGGCCTCCGCAGGGATGCAAGGAGTTGCAGGATTCCTGCAAGTTAGCAGCAGATTACCGGGGAGTAAAGGGATGTGGTGGACATGCCGACGCCGAGATGCGGGGCCTCGGCGCTACTTGTGGGTTGCCAGGCGCTCTCAAATACTTTGCGAGTAGAGGCCGCCCCCAGAACACTGGCGCCATGCCGAAGGACCTCACCGCCAACGAGCTGGCCGAGTTCGCCGTGCTTGCCGACGCCGCCACGCCCGGCCCATGGTTCTTCCGCCTCCTCGACGACGACTGCGCCATGAATCTCACCGCCGTCAGCACCAAACCCGACACCGGTCAGGGGGAACGCTGGCCGGACTTCGAACACGCCGAGATCATCGCCGCCACTCTCGTCCAGCACCCCCGCTACGTCGACGTCGCCGACGAGCGATGGGACGAGAACGCCCGGTTCATCGCCGCCGCCCGAGAGTTCGTCCCACGCATGATCGCCGAAATCGACCGCCTGCGGAAGGAGCGGTGTGAACCGCAGGGGTAGAACGAGATAGCTCGTTGAGGAACACCGATCACCCTCTACCCACCCGTCCCGCCGCCCTCGTTCCTCTTGGCGAGGCTCCGGACCTGCCCCTCGTGGATGTCGCTCACCCACTCCCAGCCGGGTTCGGGCGAGGTGATCCGCGGGTCGTCGACCTCGCGGCCGTCGCGCAGGGCGTGCAGGTACGCGCGATCGCGCTCGATCCGGGCGCGCGCCTCACCGGCCCCGCCGACCGACCCGTGGCCGGGAATGACGACATCGACCTCGTCGGCCACCGCCTCCAGCAGCCGCAGCCCGGTGAGGTACTCCTCGATCGGGTCGTTGGTGTCGGTCCAGTTGTCCAGCATGGGAACGAAGACGTCGGAGAGCATGTCACCGGCGACGAGAACCCCGTGCTCCTCGATGAACAGCGCCGCATGGCCCGGTGCGTGCGCGGGATGCTCGATGATCCGCACTCGCGGTCCCTCCCAAGGGATCTGCGTCGCCCCGGCGGGCAGTGCGGTGATGAGGCCGTAGGGCTCCAGCGGAACCTGCCCGATGATCTCCGGCGGCAAGCCCTCGGCGACGCGGGCCTCCCAGTCCGGCGCCGACCGCACGTCTCGCATGAAGGCCGCGCAGCGGGCGGTGCCGTAGCGGGGCGCTGCGCCGAGGTCGGCGTGCCAGAGCACGTGATCCCAGTCGGGATGCGTCGCGAAACCCGCCACCACGGGCAGGTCCAGCCGACGGAGGTCCTCGGCGAGGCAGGCCATCTCGGAGCCTTCGATCCCGGGGTCGACGAGCAGCACGCCGTCCGCGCCCCGCACGACGACGGTGTTGTTCTTCAGCAGTTCGCTGTGGTGGGCCAGCACGCCCTCCGCGACCTGTGTCAGCATGACGAGTCCTTCTGCTTGTGGTTTGCAACCGCTTCTGGAGAGCGTAAGGCTCACCGGCGACAAAAACCGCTCGAACTCACCGGTAGTCCGATCGGCCGATGCGCCCCGGACCCGGCGCGAATACGCTCCCTCGCAGTCCACCAACCAGGAGTTCCGGTGAAGATCACCCTGCCGATGACCCCGGCGAAACTCGCCGTCCTCGCCCTTCTCGTCGTGTACGGCGCGGCCACGATCGCCGTCGCCGTCATCCTCTTCGAACCCGAGGAGATGACCGAGAAGACGAACCTCGCCTACGTCGTCACGCCCGCCATGTCGGCGGTCATGACCGTGGCCTACATGTTCTTCCTCCGCCCGAAGAGCGCCCGGCTCGACGGAACCACGCTGAGCGTCCGCGAGGCCCGTCGCGTGGTCAACGTCAACCTGGCGACGGTCGTCGACGCGCGGATCGAGCAGACGCCGGACAGCTCCGATCGGCGACTCGACCTGCGACCGGCCGACGAGGAGGTCGTGAGCCTGCCGCTCGGCGCGGCGAAGGCCCCGGAACTCGCCGCACTCGCCGACGCGCTCGCGGCCAACGAGACCGCCGCGGCGAAGGAGACGGCCGCCAGGCTGCGCATGCCGCGCTGAACCCGCATGACCTCGCCCACAGTGGACACCATCGCGCGAGCCCGCCCCTTATTCTACGATTCGTAGAAAGGGGAGGCTCCATGCGCATCCTCATCGTCGGCGGGGGAATCGGCGGCGTCGCCGCCGCGCGCACCCTCCTCGACGCCGGGCACGAGGTCACCGTCCTCGAACGCTCGCCCGAGCTCCGCACACTCGGCGGCGCGATCACCTTGTGGCACGCCGGAACCACCATCCTCGACGACCTCGGCGTCGACCTCTCCGGCGCCGGCGGCCGGCTGACCTCCGTCGAGGCCCGGACGGCCTCGGGGCGGCCGGTGATGACCATGGACCTGCGGCGCCTCGACGCGACCTTCGGCTCCCACGCACTCGTCATCCCGCGCGCGACACTGCTGCGCGCGCTCGCCGACGGCCTGCCCGACGAGGTCTTCCAGTTCAACGCGCGCTTCACCGGCCTGGAAGAACTCGCCGACGGGATCCGTGTGCACACCGAGGACGGCGGCGTCCACGACGCCGACCTGCTCATCGGCGCCGACGGAGTGGGGTCGGCGGTCCGCGCGGCCGTCTTCGGCCCCGAACCCAAGCCGCTCACCGGTGTCGCGAGCTGGCAGGGCCTGATCCCGACGCCCGTCGATCTGGGCGGCACGGCGCTGATGATGATGGGCGCCAAGGGATACCTCGGCTTGAGTCCGGCCGGCGACGGCCTCGCGCAGTGGTTCTGCGACACGCCCTGGCCCGCGCCCGACGGTGATCCGCTCGCGATGCTCGCCGAACGCTACGGCGACTGGGCCCCGCCGGTGCCGGAACTGTTCGCCGCGCTGTCGCATGTGGACGTTCGCGCCTACCCGCATCATCGGCGCCGGATCCCGCGCTTCTGGGGCCGTGGTCGCACGATCCTGCTCGGCGACTCGGCCCACGCCATGCCGCCTTCGCTGGCGCTGGGCGCCAACCAGGCGCTTGAGGACGTGTGGGTGCTGCGGCGGGCACTGGACGCCAGTCCGGCGACGGCGCTGCGCGAGTACAGCGTCCGGCGGCGCGGACGCGCGTCCTTCGCGGCGGCGGTGGCGACGCGGAGTATGGCGGTGCGCGGTCCGCAGGCGTTCTTCCAGCGGGAGGCGATGATGCGCGGGGCGGGAACGTTGCCGTCGGGGGTGTTCGAGCGGGCGCTGATCGGGATGAAGCGGCGGATCAGCAACCGGCTGGGGGATGTGGCGGTCCGGCATCCCGGTCCGGCGGCGATCACGGTTCCGCCGACCGAATAAGGCCGGGGACCGACGGAAAGGCCCGCGTGGCGGAGCTCCGGCGGTGCTATTTTTGCTCAGCCGGGAGCCCACCCGGTCTTCACCCCATGGGATCACTCACATATGAATAGACGCCTTCTGGCGGGTGCCCTCGCCTGCGCGATCACCGCCACCGGTGCCATCCTCGCCGCTCAGCCCGCTGCGGCCGATCCACCCGAAAGCCACGTCGCCCTGCCCGGCGGCACCTACACCGACGTCACGGTCGACGAAGCCCGCGGAAAGGTCTTCCTCGCGAAGACCGGTCCGGACGCCGTCGTGGTCACCGACCTCAACGGAACGCTTCTCCAAACGATCACCGGCATCACCAACCCGAGCGAACTGTCGCTGAGCGAGGACGGATCGACGATCTACGTCACCGAGAGGGAAACGGCATCCTTCGCCGCCATCGACGCCGAGTCGAATGCCGTGACTCATCACCCGCTGCCCGCTGAACACTGTGTGATCTCGGCTGCGTACACCGGCGGAAAGCTCTGGTTCTCCTACCGCGACGGTGACTGCGTGACCGGAGGATCGCTCGGGTCCTACGACCCCGCGACCGGCGAAGTCGGGTCCGCCCTGGCCGAAACCCATGCGAACAGTGTGCTGCGCGCCCTACCCGACCAACCTGACCGTCTGGTCCGCGCCGACACCGGTGAGACCCAAGGGACCTTGCGCGTATATGACGTCACCGGCGAGACCCCCACGGTGGTCTCTACCCGCACCCCGTTGCGCCTCACCGCCTGTTCCCGACCCACGCTGTTCGCCGACGGCGACAAGGTCGCGCTTCCCTGCGGCGGCGCCGGGACCAGGATCTTGAGCACCGCCGACCTTCAACTCATCAGGACACTGCCGGCCTCATCACCGCCCGCGTCCATGACAGCCACGGCCGCCACCGTCAGCCCGGACGGCCGCTTCATCGCCACTGGCAGCAGACTCGTGTTCGGTACCGGCGCAACGGCGTCGATCTGGGATGCCGAGACAGGTGCACGGGTCCGCGACATCACTTCTGCGGGCCTGACGATCGCAGCAGGGGGCCTTGCGCTCACCGACGGCGGCGAACTTTTCCTCGCCTCTTCGGGCGAGAACGCCGTCTTGTCGATCTTCGAGCTGGCCACCACATACGCGACCCGCTTGACCCTCAGCGCCCCGGCCTCAGTGGCGCGCAACGGGACCGTGAACGTCACCGGCAACCTGCAATACGGTCCCAGCGTGCCGACGGCTCTCTCGGTGACTCGCATCGGCGCCAACGGACCGCGTGACCTGGGCACCGTCATGACCGACGCTCAAGGTGTCGTGAACTTCCATGACACACCTGGAGTCCTCGGCCGGGTTTTGTATCGCTTCTCCTATACCGGCGACGCCGAGCACACCTCCGTCCAGACAGACGTTCGCGTCGTCATCCGCGGCCTCCCCGGAGATGTCAACGGTGACGGCTACGCCGACACCGTGGTCGGTGCTCCGGGCGAAGACCTCGGCGATGACACCGACACCGGCCAGATCCACCTGCTCTACGGCTCGGCGAACGGCGTCACGACCACCGGCAACAAGGCGATCCACCAGGACACGACCGACGTCATCGGTACCAACGAGGATGGCGACCGCTTCGGGCACGCCACTGCCTTCGGTGACTTCAATGGTGATGGTCACGCCGATATCGCGGTCGCCGCGCCGGGCGAGAACATCGGTTCGACCTCCAACGTCGGCGAGATCTTCGTCTTCCAGGGCTCGGCCCGCGGGTTGCTCACCACGAGCGTTGTCGGGATCTATCCGGCCTATCACGAGGCGGAGTGGGGATTCGGCAGCTCTCTCGCCACAGGCGACTTCGACGGCGACGGTCTCGACGACCTCGCGGTCGGCGCGCCGGGAGCCAACGTGGTGTATGTGTACACCGGTGGCGACACCGGTCTCGTCAGCGCGCGATACTCAGGCCTGGGCGACATGTCCCAGAATCGCCGGTTCGGGTTCTCCATCGACGCCGGAGACATCAACGGCGACGGCCTCGATGACCTGGCCGTCGGAGCCGTCAACGACTACGACGTCAAGGGCTCGCCCATCGGTTCGGTCACGCTGTTCCATGGAGCGGCAAGGGTCCCGCAGAAGAACCAGCGCCTCACCAAGGCTACGGCCGGTGTCCCGGGCTCGGCCGGTTCTTTCAACACGTCGAAAGGCGACTCCGCCGACCAGTTCGGCGCGCAGGTCGCGCTCGCGGACTTCAACGGTGACGGCAAGGACGACCTCGCCGTCGCCGCGCCCGGATCCGCCGTGACCGGGACCGACGGCAAGCGCAAGGCCGACGCCGGGACGGTGACGGTCCTGTACTCCGACGGTACGCAGATCGGCACGACGGGGGCGGTCGAGCTGACACAGAAGTCGGCGGGACTGCCGGGCAATCCCGGCGCCGAGGACAACTGGGGCGCGACCATCACCGCCGGTGACAGCAACCGGGACGGTCGGGACGAGCTGGTCGTCTACGGGGCTGGGGAGGACTTCATCACCGTCGTGCCCGGCGGCGTGAACGGACTGGTCTTCAGCGGTGCCAGGGCATGGAGCCAGGACTCGCCGGGTGTTCTGGGAGGGTCGGAGACCGGTGACCGTTGGGGCGCGAGTCTGCGGTTCGCCGACACCAAGGGCAACGGGCACCTGTCGCTGATCATCGGCGCGACCGGTGAGGACTCTGGCGCCGGCGCCATCACCGTCATGTACAGCAACGCCAACGGGATCACCGGGACCGGCGCGAAGTTCTTCTCACAGGACACCGACGGGATTCCCGGGTCGGAGGAGAAGAACGACAACTTCGGGGCCTTCTTCTAGCCTCTAGGCGCGGATTTAGTCACGAACACCCCGGCCCGGTAGTTTTCGGGCCGGGGTGTTCGCGTGTCGCGCCAAACCGACTTGCATGCGGTGACCTGCGCGTTTACGCTCCTCCGCGATGACTCTTCTTTCGCATGACACAGCAGGCAACGGTCCCGACGTCGTGCTCTTCCACTCCTCGGTCTGCGACCGGCGGATGTGGAACGCGCAGTGGGACACGCTGATCGACGCGGGCTTCCGCGTCACCCGTTTCGACTTCCGCGGTTTCGGTGAGACCCCGCCGCCGAGCGAGCCGTGGGACAACGCCGCGGACGTGATCGCGCTGCTCGACTCTCTCGGCATCGGCCGCTTCCACGCCGTCGGCGCCTCCTTCGGTGGGCGCGTCGCCCACCAGGTCGCGGCCCGGTGGCCCGAGCGGGTCGAGAAGCTGCTGCTGATCTGCAGCGCCGGGACCGTCGTCGACGGGACGCCCGACCTGGACGCCTTCGACGAGCGCGAGGAGGAGCTGTTCGAGGCGCACGACCTTGACGCCCTGGTCGCGCTGAACGTCGAGACGTGGCTCGGCCCCGAGGCCGACCAGAAGACCCGCGACTTCGTGGGCGACATGCAGCGGCACGCCTTCGAGGTGCAGTTCGCCGCCGAGGACATGGAGTCGCTCAAGCCGGAGTTCGACCTGGCCGACATCTCGGCCGAAACGCTGGTCGTGCAGGGGCTGCACGACCTGGACTTCTTCGTGGCGACCGCGAAGGCGCTGGCCGAGCGGATCCCGAACGCGCGGCTGGTGGAACTCGACTGGGCGGGGCACCTGCCGACGCTGGAGAACCCGGCGAAGGTGGAGCCGCTGATCCTGGAGTTCCTGCGGGAGGGTTAGTTCGGGCCGTTGCCGTGGCCTTGAGCGGTCGGACTCAGCGGTCCGGGCGCAGGCGGTGGAAGTCGGCGCGGATCGTGCCCTGAAGGTGGTAGAGGTCTTCCATCCGGTGGCGGCCGTGATGCCGGTCGAGTTTCTCGGCCAGCAGGCACAGGAAGCACGTGCAGTACTCGCCGACGGTGAGACCGCGGGCGTGTGCCACGTGCGTCAGAAGCGCGACACCGAAGACGGCCGGAACTGCCATGAGCAGGAATGTGCCGGTCAGCAGTGCTAGGTTTTCCAACGGCATGAAGGGTTTCCCTTCTTGTATGGGCGGCCACCCTTGGGTTTTCCAGGACCTTCGGGGGTGGCCGCTTTGCTGTGTCCGGGTCCGGGTCCGGGTGCGGGTGCGGGGCGCGGTTCAGGGGCGGCGGTCGAGGCCCGCTCGGATGGCGGTGATGGCTTCGGCGAGGCGGTCGCAGGGGTAGGGCTGGGCGCAGGCGTTGCAGCGGCCGGCGCGGCCTCGGGTGTGGATGCGGTGGGCCTGCCAGTGGTCGGCGTCGGCGGGGTTGGGGCTGTGGCCGGAGGCGCCGGGGACGCCGTTGGCGTTAGTGGCGTTCACGGCAGCGGAGCTCCTTGGCCTGGGCGGGGGTGATGTCGAGGCGGGCGAGGAGGTTGGTCGCCCAGCGGAGTTCCTCGGAGCGGAAGGGTTCGCAGCGCAGGACGTGGACGGCCCAGCGGAGGTCTTCGTCGCAGCGCCAGGTGGAGGAGGCGCCGAAGGCGGAGGCGTAGTCGGCGAGGAGGGCGAAGACGCGTTCTTCGCGGCTGCGGCCGAACCAGGCGACGAGGACGGTGAAGGTCCTGCCTCGGTGGTCGGGTTTTTCGGGTGCGTCTTCGCTGGTCATCGCTTCCCCCTCCGGAACGTGACTGTTCGGTGACTTGAGGGGAGCATGCCATACGTTCTACGGTCATGCAATCTCTGCATACGTGCGACACGCCGCAGACTCGCAGACTAAACCGGATGACCTAGACTGACGCTCGCAAATCACACGACTGGTGGGGGAAACCGATGTCCGAACAGCGCGCCCGATCTCTACGAGCCCTCTGGCTCGGTCAGCGCCTCAAGCGCATCCGTGTGGATGCGGGGATGACGTTGAAGCAGATCGGTGACTACATCCGCCGGGACAACGCCACCGTCAGCCGCATCGAATCCGGCTTCCTGCCCGCGCGGATTCCCGAAGTCCTGGCGTACCTGGATCTCTGCGGCGCAGACGATCCGCGTCAGCGCGAGGGGCTGAAACGCGTCTCGCAGGAGGTGTTTCGCGAAGGGTGGTGGGATGATCGGGTTGACTCGATCGAGGACGAGTTCGTCAATGTAGTTTGGCTGGAATCGATGGCCAACTCGATCCAGTCCTATGAGGTCCACGTGCCTGGCCTGCTCCAGACCCGCAGCTATGCCGAGGCGCTGGTTCGAGGCGGCGTCGAGCCCGGCACAGACAGTGAGATCGCCGAAGGTCTGGGAATTCGCATGCAGCGACAGGAGCGTCTGACCGCCGAGGATCCACTTCGCCTATCCGTTGTAGTGGATGAAGTTGCCTTGCGGCGTCCGATCGGTTCGGCCCGGGTCATGCGGGAACAGTTGCAGCATCTGCTCGATTTCAGCACAAGGCCCAACGTGAGCGTCCGCGTTCTCCCGCTCAGCGCCGGTGCACACCCAAGCATCGACGGCCCGTTCAACATCCTGCGCATCGCCGAGCCTGGCTTCGATGTTGCGTTCACGGACACGCGAGCCGGAACCATCGTGCTGGAAAGTGCCTGGGTCGAGACACTCACACTTGTCTATGCTTCTCTTGTCGAGATGGCGCTCGGGCCCAAGAAGTCCAACGAAGCCATCGCCGCAGCGATCGAGGAGTTTGCATGACCCGCTGGCGCAAGAGCAGCAAGAGCACCAGCAGCGGCAGTGGTCAGTGCGTTGAAGTTTCGTGGCGCAAGAGCACCCGCAGCGGCAATACCGGCAGCGGTCAGTGCGTGGAAGTCGGCTGGCGCAAGAGTTCCTTCAGCCCGAACAACGGCGGGAACTGCGTCGAGGTGGGAACCACCGCTGAAACGGTGGCGATCCGGGACTCGAAGCACGTCCCCGGGCCGATCCTCACCGTCCCCGCCTCGGACTGGGCCGGCTTCCTGCGCACCCTCTAGCCGTCCCCTCTAACCGCCCCGCCCTGCGGTACGCCCCGGGAGCGACCCCCAGTTCGCGTTTGAACGCCTTCGCGAAGGCGAACTCCGAGCTGTACCCCACCTGCCTCGCCACGCCAGCAACAGACGCGTCACTCTCCCTGAGCCGCTTGGCCGCCAACGTCATCCGCCACCAGGCCACATAGGCCATCGGAGGCACCCCGACCATCTGCGTGAACCGCTCGGACAGCACCGACCTGGACATCCCAGCCCTCCGAGCGAGCCCCGCCACCGTCCACCCCCTGGCCGGATCCTCGTGAACAGCCGTCAGCGCCGAGACCATCGCCGGGTCTCGCATCGCGGCGGCCCAACCATGCCCGCTCTCCTCCGGCGCCGTGTCGATCCAGTGGCGCAGCATGCACACCAACAGAGCATCGAGCAGGGCCGGGATCATGGCCCCTGACCCGGGAGTGGGGCCGGCCAGTTCGGTACCGAGCAGGTCGATCGCGGCACGCATCGGCGTGGGATTGGCAATACGGGCAGGAATGTGCATGTGCGCCGGGAGCGCAGTCCACAGTGGATGCGCCCGGGCACCGCCCAGTTGGTACGCCCCGCACAGCAGCACCGCCTCAGAAACCGAGGCGGACTCCAGCCGGTGACCGGGCTCGCGAGGCAGGAACACCGCGTCGCCGGCACCGAGGAGCACCGCCTCACCGTCAAGCGGACGAAACCAGCACGCGCCTTGCAGCAGCACATGGAAACCGGCGCCGTCGGACGCCGGGAACTCGTCGGCCCACGGTCCCCGACGACGCTGGAGCGCGGAGTGGGGCCGCCCCGACCGCATCGCGGTGATGGCGTCGCTGAGCACGTCCATCCGAAAATCGTAGCCATGCCCCATGCCCCGGACGATCGGACAGTGATTCCGGAGTCTGAGGCATGGAGAGTCCCGATCCCCGGCCATACGGTGAAGTCACGAAGCCAAACCGAGCCGAGCCGACCGGGCACGGCCGAGCCGAACAAGGGTGACTGATGAAGATCGCGGTGAACGGTGCGACCGGCTACACCGGCAAACTGGTGACCGCCGAGCTGGCCCGGCGCGGCATCGCGGCGGTACTGGTCGGACGTGACGAGGATCGGCTGCGCGAGGCACGAAACGACGTAGTGGCAGGCGATGGCGAGATCCGGGTCGCCGACATCTCCGAACCAAAGGCGCTCGCGACGGCCTTCGCCGGCTGCGACGTCGTCATCAACTGCGCGGGCCCCTTCTCCCTCCTCGGCGAGCCGGTGATCCGCGCGGCCATCGCCGTCGGCTGCCACTACGTGGACACGGCCGGCGAACAGCACTACGTCAAGGAGGTCTTCGACCGCTTCTCCGACGACGCCGAAGCGGCGGGCGTGACCATCGTGCCCGCACTGGCCGACGACGGCGGGCCCGGCGACATGATCGGGCACCTGACCGCGACCGCGGTCGCGCCGGTCGCCGAACTGGCGCTCGGACTCTGGTACCGCGAAGGCGGCGCCTCCCGGGGCAGCCTGCGATCGATGCTGGCCCTGGCCGACGACGCGGCACTGGACTATGTGGACGGCGAGTGGGTGCGCAGCGCGTCCGGTACACCTGCGTCGATGCGCTTTCCCGGCGCCGAGACCGAAGTGCCGCTGGCGAAGTTCGGCATCCCGCCGATCGCCATGATCCCCCGGCACGTCCAGGTCGCCCGTGCCGAAGGGTTCGTCAACGCCGACATGCTCGCCGGGCTGCGTGAAGTGACCCCTGAGCTGGTCGACTCGCTTCCGCCGGGGCCACCCGCCGACGAGCGCCGCCGGCAACGCTGGACGCACGTCGTCGAGGCGATCGGGATGGACGGCCGCAAGGCTCGTGGCGAAGTCGAAGGTTCCGACGGCTACGGAACGACCGCCGTCATCGCGGTGGAGGGCGCGTACCGGCTCGCGACCGTTCGCGCACCGCGCGGGGTGCTCGCCCCCTCACAGGCCTTCGACCCGGCCGACTTCCTGGACCGGCTGACCGAACACGGCGTCCGCTGGAGCGTCAAGGTCCAGTAAGGCTCGGACCTAAGGCTGGAAGGCCCCGCCGCGCTTCTCCAGGAGCTTGTGAATCGTCTGCTGGATGCTCTCCTTGACCTGGTCGGCCAGGTTGAAGATCTCCATGGGGTCGTCGGCGTGGTCGGCCATGTCGCTGGTGTCGATGGGCTCGCCGAACTCGATGTGCCACTTCGACGGCAGCGGCACGGCGCCCAGCGGCCCGAGCCACGGGAACGTCGGCGTCACGGGGAAGTAGGGCAGACCCAGAAGCCTGGCGAGGGGCTTGATGTCGCCGATGATCGGGTAGATCTCCTCGGCGCCCACAATGGACACCGGGATGATCGGCACACCGGTCTTCAGCGCCGCCGCCACGAAACCGCCCCGGCCGAAGCGCTGGAGCTTGTACCTGTCCCACACCGGTTTCCCGACGCCCTTGAAGCCCTCGGGGAAGACGCCGACGAGGTGCCCGGCGGTGAGCAGCCGTTCGGCGTCGGGGTTGCAGGCCAGGGTCGCGCCGGTCTTGCGGGCGTACTCGCCGAGCAGCGGGGTCTTGAAGACGAAGTCGGCGCCCAGCAGCCGCAGGTGGCGGCGCGCGGGGTGGTCGTCCAGCAGGCCGAGCTGGAGCATCGCGGCGTCCATCGCGATGGCACCGGAGTGGTTGCCGACGATGAGCGCGCCGCCCTTGTCGGGGACGTGCTCCAGTCCGTGCATCTCGACCCGGAACCACTTGCGGTACAGCACCCGCAGCGCCGGAGCCACGACCTCCTCGGTCAGCTCCTGGTCGAACCCGAACTCGTCGACCTCGTAGTCACCGGACAGGCGGCGCTCGACGATGTCGAAGACCTTGTTGATCGCGTCTTCGAAACGACTGCTCATCAGGCTTCCTCAGCTGTGCCGAACTCCGTGCCGGACTTCGCGCCGAACACCGCGTCGAAAGCCTCCGGCGTCGGCAGCGGGTTGATCCCGTAGGTCTCCACGAGCCTGCTCACGTCCATGACACGGCCGTAGCGCAGGAAGTCGAGCTGGTCGCGGGAGACGTCGATGCTGCCGAGGGCCGCCAGTCCGCTCAGCGCGAACTCCGGGACCGGCGCGGCGATTCCCCGCGCTCGCCGGATGGCCTGCGACAGGGGCATGGCGCCCGGGCCGCCGACGTTCAGGACGGTCGGCCGGTCGTGGCGTTCGGGCGGCTCGGGGTGCGGCCGCACGGTGGCGTGGTGCAGCACGTCGACGGCGTCGTCGATGTGCAGGAACTGGACACGCGGGTCGAAACCGAGCACCGTCGGGACCAGCGGCAGCGCGAAGTAGCGGCTCATGGCCGTGTCCGCCTTCGGCCCGATCAGGGGCGCCAGGCGCAGGACGGTCACCTCGATCTCGGGCCGGCGGCGGGCGAAACCGCGCACGTAACCCTCGGCGTCGAGGACGTCCTTGGTGTACTCACCGCGCGGGACGGCGCGCAGCTCGGTGTCCTCGGTGAAGATCGCGGGGTCGCGAATCGAGGCACCGTAAGCCGCCGCGGCGGACTTGACCACGACGCGGCGAACGTGCGGCGAGCGCTGGCAGGCGGCGAGCAGCTGCATCGTGCCGATGACGTTGCGCTCTTTGAGCTCCGAGCGCGAGCGGGTGCGCGACGTCGAGGCGCCGATGGCCAGGTGCACGACCGTGCACACTCGGCCATCGGCCAGCAGCTCGGTGAGTTTCGACCGACCGTTGCTGGCCGGTGACAGCAGATCATCGGTGGCAGCCGTCATCACCCGCGCGACACGGTCGTCGGCGGTCAGTCTCGCGGCGAGACGACCGCCCAGGTACCGGTCAGCGCCGGTGACGAGGACAGCCGGTCCGGTCACTTGCCCTGGCGGCGACGCTGCACGCGGGTCTTGCGGAGCAGCTTGCGGTGCTTCTTCTTCGCCATGCGCTTGCGACGCTTCTTGATGACCGAACCCATAGGTGTTCCCCTAGTAGCTGGAGGTGGTGTGTAACCGCTCAACCATACCGACTGCCAGCCGTAACGCCACGTCGGGGAACCCGGCAGGCAGGCCGGAGCGCAGATACTCCTGTACGGCCTGCTCCGGAACCCGGAACGAGCGGCCCACCCGGACCGCCCCGAGCTGCCCGGAGTGGACGAGCCGGTACACGGTCATCTTGGAGACCCGCATGAGTTCGGCGACCTCGGCGACGGTCAGGAACCTTACCTCGCTGAGCAGGCCCTGCGGCCCGCTGTTGCCCGTCGTGTTGCTCATCTCGGCACCACCCTCCCGATGCGCGCCGCACCCCTTTCAGGGTGGTGCGGTGCGAACATGTAGATGCTTCGTTTATCCACCGTAATGTGGTGGCGCGGGTGTTGACCATGGTTCGCCAGGGTCGGGTGATGAGGGTTATAGGGGTCGGGCGTGGCGTGGGCGTCGAGACGACTCAAACCGGCGGGCGCAGGCCGTCGATCATGACGGCGAGATAGGCCTCGGCAAGCCCCGGGGAAGCCGCGCGGGCCACCGCGAAGGCGGTCTCGCCGATGAGCGTGGTGGCGAGGCCGGGGTCGAGGTCGGCCCGGATGGAGCCCTCCGCCCGCGCCCGGACCACCAGTTCGCGCACGACCGCCTCCAGCTCGGCGCGCAACCGGGCGGTCTCGGGCAGGTCGAGGCCGCCGAGGTGGTCGTTCACGCCGTGGTGCGCCGACTGGAACGCGATCAGTTCGGCGAGGAAGGCCCGCAGGGCGTCCAGCGGGCGGCCTTGGCCGAGCAGGTCGCGGCCGCGCTCGACCATCGGCCCCAGCAGGCCGGACACGGCCGCGTCGATCAGCGCGCCCTTGCCGCCGAAGGCGCGCACGACGGTCCCGGCGCCGAGGCCGGCGCGGGTGGCGATGGCCTCGACGGTCAGGGGCGCGCCCGACTCGGCCAGCAGCGCAGTGGCCGCCTCCAGGGCCAGGCGACGGTTGCGCACGGCGTCGGCGCGCAGACCTCTTCCCTCGCTTGACAAGTGGAACACCCCTTCCATATATTCTACTGGAATCCTGATTCCAGTTATTCTAGACAGGGAGCTCCGCCATGACCCAGCGCGTCCTCATCTCGGGCGGCGGCATCGCCGGCCTGACCCTGGCCCACTGGCTCGCCCGCCACGGCCTCCAGCCCACGATCGTCGAACGGGCCCCCGGCATCCGGCCCGGCGGCAACGGCGTCGACGTGCGCGACCAGGCCACCGAGGTCCTCGACCGCATGGGTCTCATGCCCCGCGTCCGCGCGGCCGCCACGGACGTGACCGGTATGCGATTCGTCGACACCGAGGACCGCACCCTCGCGCGGCTCGACATCGCCGGCAGCGAGGTCGAGATCATGCGCGGCGACCTCTCCGCCCTCCTGCACGAAGCCGACCGCGATGACGTCGAATACCTCTTCGGCGACTCCATCACCGCCATCGACCAGGACACCACCGGCGCCACCGTCGCCTTCGAGCACGCACCCAAGCGACGCTTCGACCTCGTCGTCGGCGCCGACGGCATGCACTCCACCGTCCGCCGCCTCGCCTTCGGCCCCGAGGACCGGTACCTGCGGCACAAAGACCACTACTTCGCCTTCGCCGACGCCGACGCGTCCCTCGCCGAAGACCGCCGCGTGACCATGTTCAACCGGCCGGGAAAGATGGCCGGGATCTACCGCTCGGGCAACCACGCCCAGGCCAAGGCGTACTTCATGTTCCGCTCCCCGCGCCTGGACCACGACCACCGCGACCCCGCGCAGCACCGGCGACTGCTCCTCGACGCCTTCGGCGCCGAACGCTCCTGGCACGTCGCCCGCCTGCTCGCCACGGCCCTGGCCGACCCCGACCTCTACTTCGACGCGCTCGCCCAGGTCCACCTCGACTCCTGGCGACGCGGCCGCGTCGCCCTGCTCGGCGACGCCGCCTGGTGCGCCTCGCCCGCCTCCGGCGCGGGCGCCGAACTCGCGCTCGTCGGCGCCTACCGGCTCGCCGGGGAGCTGGCCGCCGCCGGCGGAGACCACACGGCCGGCTTCGCCGCCTACGAGGCCGGCCTTCGCCCGCTCGTGCGACAGCGCCAGAAGATCGGCCCGAACGTGCGGCTCATGGTGCCCAGGACCGCGATCGGCGCGAAGGTCCGCAACGCCGTCGTCGGCCTGCCACTGCTCAAGACCCTCGAAGCGGCCGAGAGCCGGGCCCGGCGCAAAAAGAACGAGCCGCTGGGCGCGTACGCACCAGCGGCTCGTCGAAACAATCCCTAGACCGTCGTCTTCACGTAGTCCTCGATCTTCGCCAGGATGTTCGGCCAGCTCTCCCCGAACACCGTCTCCGAGCTCGCCGCGGCCTCCTCGCCGTCGCGGGCCACGGCCTCGAAGAACTGGTAGAACTTGTCGATCGTGTACGTGTCGATCATGTACCGCACCGCGAGGTACGCCAGCCCGTACTTCCCCGACCCGGCGAGGCCGTCGTCGGCGCTCGTCGGCGCCACCAGCTCGCCGTCCCAGCGGATCGACGACAGGTAGTCCTGCACGTTCGACAGTCGCGGGTAGTTGCTCACCGGCTGGTCGCCGTGGTCGATGTACTCGGCGATGCCCTCGTTGAGGAACCAGTCCTCGGGCTGCGGCTCGACGTCGCCGGTCCCCAGCAGTGTCACCACATGCCCGAACTCGTGGCGCATGGTCGACTCGAACTCCTCGCGATTCCCCAGGCGCTCGACGTGCATGACGACCTCGATGCCGGTCTGCTTCCAGTCCCCGTTGTCGTCGATGGTCCCCAGGGGCAGCGCGAAGCCGACGACGTTGGGGCCGATGTCGCCGGTCCCGTACCACTCGGCGAACTCGTCCTCGCCGGCCAGGAAGACCACGTAGCGGTCGACACGGTCCCAGTGGGCGTAGGTGTCGGCGTTCTCGGCGGCGGCCTCGGCGACTTCGAGCGCCTGGTCGAGGCGGTTCTCGTACTGCGGAGGCGCCGCGACCAGCACGCGCGGGCCCGACTTGACCGCCAGGTCGCTGATCTCGAAGGGACGGGGCCCGGCCTGGTTCGACGCGGACTCGTCGACCTCGGTGATGAACAGTCCGGCGTCGGTGACCTCCCACTCGGTGGGGATGACCACGTCGGTGGGCTCGCAGACGGCCGGATCGCTGGCCCCGAAGCAGTAGCCGACGATCAGGTCGATGTCGAAGGCCCGCTCGGTGCCGCCCCCGGCGCGCGCGTCGGCCTTGCCGTCGAGTTCGTAGGTCCAGTTGGTGACCTCAAGGGCGCGCAGGTTCTCGTAGCGCTCGGTCATGCGGTCGACGAGGTCGGCGTCGTCGCTGTCGTAGAGGGCGAGCCAGCCCTGCTCGTCGCCGCCGAGCAGGGCCGTGCTCTGCCGGTTGAGGGCGGCCAGCGCCGCGCCGGAGACGTACTCCTCCCACTCGCGGTCAGAGGCCGACGCGCTGGGCTTGGGCGGAACGGGCTCCAGGGCCTCGTTGAGCTGCACACCGCTGCGGCCGATGAGGCTGCCGGCCACGATGGACGCCGCCGCCAGCAGCGTCACCAGCACGAGCATGCCGACCCGCCGGGGCCAAGGGCTCTTCGGCTGCGGCGGCGAGCCGGGCAGCCAGTACGGCCCGTTGGCGGTCATCCCGGCAGGCGGGGCGCCCGGGTAGGGCGGATAGCTCAACGGCGCCGGAGGCTGCGGCTGAAGCGGCGGGAACTGCGACTGGGGCGACAGCGTGGGGCCCCAGGAGGGACGCGACGGCTGCGACTCGCGGGCCTGGCCGTATGTCGTGGGCGTCGAGGGCGACGCCCACGGGGACTGCGGCTGCTGGGGCTGTTGGGGTTGCTGAGGCTGCTGGGGCTGAGCCGGTTGCTGCTGTCCGTAGCGCGGATCCTGCTGCGGCTGCTGCGATTGCTGCGGCCACGAGGGTTGTGTGGGCTCCGGTGTCCCGTGCTGCTGCGGTTGCGGCGTCGGCTGACCCGACGGCGGAAGTCCGTACGGGTGGGATTGCCAGGACGGAGGAGGCGGCTCGGAGTTCACCGATACGAACGTATGAGGGCCGCGCTACACGCGCCCGGCATATTCGGTCACGATTGGGTCACGATATCGGTTCTACAGGCGCGGGAGCGGCCACCGCCATGCGAAAGGCGGGAGCCTCGTCCAGCCAATGGATCTCGGTCTGCCCGCCATGCCCGTGTATGCGCAAGATCTCCTCGACGGAGTCCCACACGCAGATCTGCTGAACGCCCGTCGTCGAGCCGATCCAGCGGGTGATCGCCCGGCCGTCCGACCAGGCGACGCCGTAGGCGATCCGGCCCGTCCCCGAGACCCCCGAGGCGTCGGCCCACCGATGGAGAACGAAACGCCGGGGTTCTTCCCCAACAGGGTCGGGATCGTCGTCACGCATCGTGGATCCTCTCACGCGTTTCCTGTGACAACCTCTGTCGTTGTCTTAGCAGGAGGGTTGCATGGGAAGACCACCGGCGCAAGCATATCGGTGGTACTGCCGTTCACTCGGCAAAATGCACGAAAACTTGCCGCCCTACCTGCGGAAACGCTTGGCGCGCAAGGGATTCCACATGCCACTTGACGTCGTCGGGAGGAGCTCGCCGTGACGGCCAGGAAGACCAACGGGACCGATCTGCGCACCTCCCCGAGCCTCCGCCGAAGGCGCCTGGGAATAGCCCTGCGCCGCCTTCGTGAGGTATCGGGGACCAGTCGCGAACTGGCCGGAGCGCGCCTGGAGTGCTCGCCGTCGAAGATAAGCCGCATCGAGAACGGCGACGTCGGCGTCCGCCGCCGTGACCTGGAAGAACTCCTCGATCTCTACCAGCTCACCGACACCGAGGAACGCGCCAAACTCGTCGATCTGGCCCGCGAGAGCCGCGAGCGCGGCGGCTGGTGGATCAAGTACTCCGATCTGCCGAAGGCGTACCTGCGCTACATCGAGTTCGAGTCGGTGGCGCGATCCATTCGCTGGTTCGAGATGTCCACCATTCCGGGGGCACTCCAGATCCCGGAGTTCACCGAATCGCTGATACGCGGATCCGACCCGACTTTCACACCGGAGGACCTTTCCCGCCAGCTCGACGTCCGTCGCGAACGGCAGCGGACGCTGACCGCGCCGGGGGGCCCCGATTGCGCGTTCGTGCTGGGTGAGTCGGCGATCCGATACCGCGTGGGGGGCGACGGCGTGTGGCGCCGGCAGCTTCAGCATCTGCTGGAACTGGCCGACCGGCCCAACATCCGCATCCAGGTTCTGGCATTCGATCATGGCGCACATGAGGCGATGGCAGGTTCTTTTCAGATCATGCATCACCACAAGCCCGATCCCGCTGTTGTGAACTGCGAAGGCTTCGCCGGCCACTTCGTCATGGACGACCCCGTCGACGTGGAACGGTGCAGCCAGGTTTTCGATCGCCTGTCCGCCTCGGCGTTGAGTCCGCAGTTGTCACTGAGGCTGATCGCGGAGGCGGTGGCCTGAGTGACTAGGAGGGGCGATGACGCCCACTTCAGGACGCGCGCCACTGTGGCGCAAGAGCAGTCGCAGCTACGCGAACAACGCATGTGTTGAAGTGGCCGACCTCGGCCGCTCGATCGGCGTTCGCGACTCGAAGCTCGCCGCGGACGCGCACTATCCGGTGCTGTCGTATTCCGAACAGGAATGGACCGGGTTCGTCGAGAGCGTCAAACTCGGGCGCTTCGACGGTTAGGTTTATGTTGGCGGTGGTCCGTGCCGGGGTGGGTGCGGGCCGCCGTCGCCTCCGGGGCGTGCCGTGTGGGCGTGCCGTGCCGGGCGCGCGTCTACCAGCTGTGGGTCCAGGTGTACCAGTGGTCGCCGAGAGCGTGGAAGCGCGCGGAGTCGAAGCCGTCGTCGGCCAGCTCGGGGCCGGGCCCGGATGGCAGGTAGGCGATCCCGGCGTCGTCGAAGAAGGCGCCGTTGTCCTCGTAGAACCAGTAGCCGCCGGTCACCGCGAACGCGGCGGTGATCGTGTAGGTGCCGATCTCGCGCTCGTCGGACCAGCCGTCCCAGTCGGGCGCGGTTCCCGGTGCGGGCACGGGAAGCGTGGCGACGAGGTCGTCGAAGGCCGGACGGCTCAGTGCCCAGCGCGCCTCGCGCGGGACCTGGGCGATGAGCGCGACGAGCACGGCCGCGGCGACGACGGGCGCGATCACCAGCTGCCACGAGCGGTGCCCCGCGTGCCCTCCGTCGGCGAACATGGCGAGCCAGGCGATGGCGATCCCGAAGGGGGCCGGGATCATCAGCGCGGCCAGGACGAAGTCGAAGCCGGGTGGACTGAAGGCCACCGTGATCAACACGCCTGTCGCCAGCACGGCGGCGTGCAGGATCCACCACGCGCGCTGGGACGGTGGGCTGGGCTCGGGGCGGGGCTCGGGCATGCGCGATTGTGGCATCAGCCGTCCTACGCCGGCCCCTCCGCGGCGGCGATGAGGAAGTTCGGCAGCCGCACGTAGGCCTCCAGGCCGTCGGCGTCGGCGAGCTCGGGCGGCAGACCCGGCTCGACGACCTCGCGCAGGCGGCAGCCGAGGGCGGCGAGCTCGTTCAGATATGCCGACAGGGGCCGATGGAAGTCGGTGGCGTAGGTGGAGGGCATGTCGTAGTCGGCGAGGTAGCGGTCGACGCGGTAGGCGCCGTGTTCGCGCCAGATACCACCGAGGCCCTCGAAGGCGGGGTGGGTGATGGCGAAGACGAAGGTCCCGCCGGGTCGCAGGGCCTCGACGCAGGCGCGCATGGCGGGTTTCCAGTCGGGAATCGCCATGAGGACCATGCTGCACACGACGGCGTCGAAGGGCGCGCCGAAGTCGGCGGGCAGGTCGGTGAGGCCGGCCTGGAGGTAGCGGATCCCTTGCGCCAGTTCGGTTTCCCGGCGGCGCGCGTAGCCGGACAGCGCATCGGTCGGTTCGACGCCGACGACGTGGGCGCCCTCGCGGGCGAGCATGCGGGAGAAGTAGCCGTTGCCGCAGCCGGCGTCGAGGATCCGGCGGCCGGTGAGCCCGCCGTCGGCGCCGAGCAGGCGCAGCAGGTGCGGGTTGACGAGGTGGCGTTTGGCGAAGTCGCCGTCGGCGTCCATGGCGCCCACGACCTCCGGCGGCAGGGTCTCCCACTGGGCGATGGCGGCTTCGTTGGTCCACTCAGGCATCCGGGCAGCATTCCACGCGAAAGGGGGCCACTTTCAAGCCCGCTCGAAGAATTCCACGTACGGTCTTGTCGAATCCGGCCGGTTCATCCGACGTAGTGGCGTACCGACCGAACACCACGCCAAGGAGAACAACATGGCCCAGTACGCGATCCTCATCTTCGACGACCCGAACGCCGGCGCCTACGCCCCCGAGCAGGAGGCGGCCAGCCAGCGTTACGCCGACCAGCTCATCGAGTCGAAGGCGATGGTCACCGGGTACGCGCTCCAGTCGAGCGAGACGGCCACGGCCGTTCGCGGCGACGCCGTCACCGACGGGCCCTTCCTCGACACCAAGGAGGTCATCGCCGGCTTCTACGTCGTCGAGGCCCCCGACCTCGACGCGGCCCTCGACATCGCGCGCGCCAACCCGGCCGTCCAATGGGGACGCGGTGGGGTCGAGGTGCGGCCGGTCGCGGGCGGCATCCCGCCCATCGCACGGTGAGCGAGGCGGCCCGCGCCGTCGCCGAGGCGCACCGTCGTGAGTGGACGTTCGTGCTCGCCGCGACGGTGCGCGTCGCCGGCGATCTCGGCCTCGCCGAGGAGTGCGTGCAGGAGGCGTACGCCTCGGCGCTGTCGTCGTGGGAGCGCGACGGGATCCCGGCCAAACCGGGGGCGTGGCTGACCACCGCCGCCAAGCGCCGGGCCGTCGACACGATCCGCCGGGAGAGCACGCTGCGCTCGAAGCTGCCGCTGATCGTCGAGCGAGAAGGGGAGGAGACCGTGACCGTCGCCGAGGAGCCCGACGCGGTGCCCGACGAGCGCTTGCGGCTGATCTTCACCTGCTGCCATCCCGCGCTGGCGCGAGAGGCGCAGCTGGCGCTGACGCTGCGGCTGGTGTGCGGGCTGCCGACGCCGGACGTCGCGCGGGCGCTGCTGGTCTCCGAGCAGACGATGGCCGCCCGGATCACCCGGGCGAAGCGGAAGATCGCCGGCGCGCGCATCCCTTTCCGGGTACCGCGTCCGGCGGAGCTGCCCGACCGGCTCGCCGGCGTGCTCGGCGTCGTCCACCTGCTGTTCACCGCCGGGCACACCGCGCCTTCGGGGCCGTCGCTGATGCGCGCGGATCTGGCCGACCGGGCGCTGGGTCTGGCCCGGACGCTGCGCGAGCTGATGCCCGACGAGCCGGAGGTCGGCGGCCTGCTCGCGCTGCTGCTGGTGACCGACGCGCGGCGGGCGACGCGGACCGGGCCGGACGGGCGGCTGTTGCCGCTGGAGGAGCAGGACCGCTCGCAGTGGGACCGCGCGGCGCTGGGCGAGGCGCACGGGCTGATCGTGGCGGGGCTGCGCGACGGGCGGGCGGGGCGGCATCTGGTGCAGGCGGCGATCGCGTCGGTGTACGCGTCGGCGCCGACGTACGCCGAGACCGACTGGGCGGAGCTGGTGGCGCTCTACGACCGGCTGCTGGAGCTGTGGCCGTCGCCGGTGGTGGCGCTCAACCGGGCGGTGCCGCTGGCGATGGTGCGTGGGCCGGCGGCGGCGCTGGCGGTCGTGGAGACGCTGGAAGGGGATCGCCGGCTGGAGCGCTACCAGTATCTGCCGGCGGTGAAGGCGGACCTGCTGCGCCGCCTCGGGCGCGATGCCGAGGCGGCGCAGGCTTACCGGCGGGCGATCGAGCTGACGGGGAACGAGGCGGAGCGGGCGTTTCTGGTGGGGAGGCTGGGGTCAGCCGAGTAGGCGGGCGTTGTTCCAGCCGTCGCCGACGTAGTGGAACGCCCATTGGCCGGATTCCCAGAACCACTGCCACAAGTAGCCGTCGTCGCTGACCTCGACGAAGTGCGTGGGTGTGAGACCGGCGAGCAGGCGCGTCCCGGACATGGCGGAGACGTGGCGGACGTACTCGTCGTAGCCGACACCGTTGCTGAACCACTCGGACAGGCCGCCCGTTCCGGTGGCCTCGACGAAGTCGCCGTGGGAGAGCCCGGCGATGGCGACGGTGCTGCTCGTCGTCCAGCCGTAGCCGACGAAGGTCTCGCTCCAGACCCCGCCCGAGCGGGTCCAGCGCGACAGGCCGCCCGACTCGACCTCCAGGAAGGAGTTCGGGCCGAGGCCGGTGAGCAGTCGGGTGGCGCCCCATCCGCTGCCCTGCACCGATTCCACATAGGTGCTGCCGGTCCAGGTCCACTCCGACAGGCCGCCGGCCGCGGTGATCTCCAGGAAGTGGGCGTCGTCGAGGCTGGTGATGAGGCGGGTGCTCTCCGGACCCCAGCCGGAGCCGAGCGTGGTGGGGGTCCACACGCCGTTGACGTGGTTCCACTGCTTGAGGCGGCCCTGGTAGTCGATCTCCAGGAAGCGGCCGGGGCTTTGGGCCTGGGTGCCGACGTCACGGGCGGGCGCGGCGGCCTGGGCGGGCGATGCGATGAGGGCGGTGACGACCATGAGGGTCGCGGCGAGGAGCCGGGCACATCTGCTCACTAATATTGACATCCGTCGATATAAGCAGATGGTGGAATCCCCGTCCACCCCCCGAAGAACGCATGCCCGCCCTCGCGATCTTCGCTGCGATCGGGGGATGGCCACCGTCCTGCTCGACCTCACCGTCCGCGCCCTCACCACCGCATCCCCAGAAACGTGAGCGGCCCGGCGTCGGCGACGGCGATCTCGTGGAAGCCGACCCGGTCGTAGAACGCGCGGGCGGGGGTGTTCTCGGTGACCATGCCGAGGTGGACGCCCGGCACGCCCGCCGCCTTGAGCGCGCCGACGAAGGCCTCGATCAGCTCGCGGCCGTGCCCGGAGCGCTGGTGCTCCGGAAGGAGATCGATGTGCAGATGGGCGGGGTAGGGCGCGAGTTCCGGGGCGAGCATGCGCTCGGGTGTGTGCAGCAGGTGGCGCATGACGTCGTCGGGAGTGTCGGTCGTGGCCGGCGCCGGGTAGCGGTCGGCGACGGACGGGAGCCACTCGTCGCGGAAACGCCGGACGAAGCGGGCCGTGTCGGCCGTCCCGAGGATGTAGCCGACCGCGCGCTCGCCGTCGTCGATCACGAAGGCGAGCGACGGGTCGAGGCGCGCGTAGGGGACGGCGAAGATCTCGGGGAGGACCGCCGGGTCGCGGTAGTGCGGGCGGGCGTCGCCGCCGAGGTGGGCGGTGCGGACGCAGATGTCGCGGAGGGCGGGCTCGTCGGCGGCGCGATAGGGGCGGAGGCGGGGTCGGGGCATGGGAAGATCATCCGGCGGGGATGGGTTGGGGGGCAAGGGGGCGCCAGTCCTCGCGGTCGAGCACCGCGAGGTAGAGGGACGCCAGCCGGGACGCGTGCTCGGCGAGGTCGGCGAGGCGGTCGGCGAGGGCGGCCGCCACGGCGAAACGCTCCGCCGACGGCTTCTGCCGCGCGAGGTGGCGCGCATGGGCCTCCACGACCTGCGGCGCGGGCGGGTACTCCGCCGGCGTCAGGCCCATTCCCGAGCAGCCCAGCATGCTGCGCAGCAGCCGGCCGGTGTGGTCGACCAGCTCGTCATCGGCGTCGGGCGCGGTGATCGCGTCGTGCAGGTTCGCGGCGACCGCGACCTTCCCCGCGTAATAGCCGTCCAGTCCGGGATCGCAGGAGCGGCGCAGCAGCCACGACCTCTCCGGGCCGGTGACGTCCCCGGCCCCGCACAACCGGCGGACCAGCCACCTGCCGACCGCCCGGACGCGTGCGGGGTCGGCGCGCAGGGCTGCGGCGGCGATGGCGGCGTCGGGGTGGATCGGCACGTAGAGACCGCAGAAGGCGTTCACCAGCTGGGCGGGCCGGGCGTGCGGGTCGGCGAAGTTGGCGTCGAGCACGGCGGGCACGGTCACGCCGGACCAGCGCCGCCCCCAGCCCTCCGCAACCGCGCCTCCACCAGCGCCGACAGCCGCGCGACGGCCGGCGCGATCTCGCCCTTGTAGTCGTCGATCACGCCGGACCTGGCGGCGGAGTCGGCGGCGCCCTGCATGGTGTTGGCGATGCCCGGGACGTCGGGGTGACTCAGCTGGTAGTCGGCCATGGCCTCGGCGAGTTCGGCGACCCGCGGGTCATAGGGCTCCCAGGCGCTGGCCTCCCAGCTGCGTTTGAGCAGGTCGGTGTACTCCTCGTCGTCGAGAGAGCGCTCGACCTGCGCGAGGTACCCCTCGAAGTCCGGCAGCAGCGCCTTGGCCAGGATGAGGCCGTCGCGGCTGGTGTCGACGAAGCCCTCGGGGAAGCCGAGCGCGGCGATGCGGTCCAGCAGCCGCGCGGCGTGGTCGGACAGCAGGAGCCGGTTTCCCGTGGCGAGCCTGTCGAGCATGTCGCGGCGTTCGGCGAGTTCGGCGATCCGCTCGGTAAGCCGGGCCTTCACGTCGGCGACGTCGGCGGCGAAGGTCTCGGGGTCGGCGTCGAGCATGGCGCCGACCTCGGCCAGCGGCACGCCGGCCTCGGCGAGCGTGCGCACCTGCACCAGCCGCAGCAGCTCGGCCGACCCGTAGCGCCGGTAGCCGGAACTGTCGCGGATGGGCTCGCCGACCAGCCCGAGCCGGTGGTAGTGCCGCACGGTCTTGATCGTCACGCCGGCGAAGGCCGCCGCCTGGCTGATCGTCAACTCACTCGACATGCCCCCGCCGCTCCTTCCGACTCCCGCGCCCGCCCGGACGCGCGGGTCGAGGCTAACGCGCGGCCGCGCCGGACTCGGTGAGCCCGGCGCGGCCTGAAGCGTTCCCAAGGTCAGACCGCCCCACCGAAGACGAGCTTGAGCAGCTTCTGCGTCGCCTCCTGGAAGGCCGCCGCCTTCGACAGCGCGGGGTCGTCGACGTAGTTGAGCGACGCGGTCATCGTCTTGCGCCCGTCGGGGGTGCTGTACATGAGCCCGGCGTGGCCGGAGATGCCGCCGTTGTGGGTGATGATCTTCCCGCCGCCGTCGGGGGCGTCCTGCACGAACACTCCCAGGCCGTAGCCGACCTTCGCCTCGGGCGTGTTCATCTCGGTCAGCAGCTCGGCGGGCAGCAGTTCACCGCGCTGGAGGGCCGAGATGAAGACGTGCAGGTCGCGGGTGGTCGAGATCATGTCGCCGCCGGTGGAGACCCACGAGGGGTTCTGGCTGGTCACGTCGACGATCTCGGCGTCCTCGGCGTACTGGTAGTAGGCGTGCGCGTGCGGCTCGGGGACCTCGGTGGAGGTGCTGTCGGGCATGCTCGTGCCCTCCAGCCCGAGCGGCTCGATGATCCTCCGCCGCAGCTCCTCGGCCAGCGAGCGGCCGGTGACCTTCTCGACGACGAGCCTGGCCAGCACGTAGTTGGTGTTGGCGTAGCTCCAGTCGGCGCCCGGCTCGAAGCGCACCGGCTTCGACAGCGCCAGTTCGACCAGCTCCTCGGGTGTGTACACGCGGAAGCGGTCCTCGACCCATTCGCGGCCCGACCAGACGACCCCGGGCACGATGGTGCCGTCCTCGTAGTACTCACCGGTGTGGTTGAAGACGCCGCTGGTGTGCTGGAGCAGCATCCGGACGGTGATCCGCTCGTCGAGGGCCAGGCCGGGCAGGTACTCCACGACGGGGGCGTCCAGCGCGATCCTGCCCTCGGCGACCAGCTGGAGCACGACGGTCGCGGTGAAGGTCTTGGTGTTGCTGCCGGCGCGGAAGTGGCCGTCGACGGGCGGCGGGGTGGTCCCGCCGAGCTCGGCGAGTCCGGCGCTGCCCGTCCATTCGCCGTGCTCGTCGTTCACGCGAAGCGTCATGCCGGTGAAGCCGGAGTCGACGATCTCCTGGAGGAGCTTGTCCAGTTCGGGGCGGTCGGTGGCGGTGGTGATCTCGTTGTTCGTCATGGGCCAAGCCTCCGAGGTTGACCTAAGGTCACAGCAACTCGGCGATCATGTGACGCCCGCCACTCATCGGCCCAGCTGGTCGCGCCGACGGACCAGGTACGCCCTCTCGGCGCTGTTGCCGGCCAGCTCGATCGCCCGGTCGTAGGCCGCCCTGGCCTCCTCACTGCGGGTCAAGCGGCGCAGCAGGAAGGCGCGGGTGGCGTGGAAGGCGTGGTACCCCTCCAGCGGCAGGCCGTCGACCTCGGCGAGCGCGACCTCCGGGCCGTCGAGTTCGGCGAGCGCGATGGCGCGGTTGAGCCGCACGATCGGCGAGGGGTCGAGGCGTCTGAGCTGGTCATAGAGGGCGACGACCTGCGTCCAGTCGGTGTCGCGGACGTCGCGGGCGTCGGTGTGGACGGCGTTGATCGCGGCGAGGACCTGGTAGCGGCCCGGTGCCCGACCGGAGGCGAGCCGGGCGCGGACGAGGGCGTGTCCCTCGGCGATGAGCCCGCGGTCCCAGGCGCCGCGGTCCTGCTCGTCGAGGGTGACCAGTTCGCCGCTCGCCGACACGCGCGCGGGCCGGCGGGCCTCGGTCAGGAGCATCAGCGCGAGCAGGCCGATGGTCTCGCCGTCGTCGGGCATCAGCTCGGCGACCAGCCGGGTGAGGCGGATCGCCTCGGCGGTGAGGTCGGCGCGGACGGTCTCCTTCTCGGCGGCCGAGGGCAGATAGCCCTCGTTGAAGATCAGGTAGAGGACGGTGAGGACGCCGTCGACCCGGCCGGGGAGGTCTTCGCGGGAGGGGACGCGGTAGGGGATCGTCGCCGCCTTGATCTTCGCCTTCGCGCGGGTGATCCGCTGGCCCATGGCGGTCTCCTGCACGAGGAAGGCGTGGGCGATCTCGGGCACGGTGAGCCCGCCGACCATGCGCAGGGTGAGCGCGATGCGGGACTCCATGGCGAGGGCGGGGTGGCAGCAGGTGAACAGCAGGCGGAGGCGGTCGTCGTCGATGGCGCCGAGGGGTTCGGGGGTGTCGGACAGCATCAGCGCCTCCTTGTGCTTGTCGGCGCGCCTCGACTCGCGGCGGATCCGGTCGAGGGCCTTGCGGTGGGCGGTGGTGGTGATCCACCCGCCGGGGTTGGCGGGGACGCCGTCGGCCGGCCAGCGCTCGACGGCGGTGGCGAAGGCCTCGGCGGTCATCTCCTCGGCGATGTCGAGGTCACCGAAGCGCCTGGTCAGCGCCGCGACCACCCGGGCCCACTCCTCGCGGTGGGTCCGGGCGATCGCCGCGCCGGCGTCGGTCATGCGGTCATGATCGGTCGCAGCTCGACCCGCCGGTTGCAGTTCTTCGAGCCCTCGGCGGCCAGGCGCAGCGCCACGTCGAGGTCTTCGGCCTCGACGATCCAGAAACCGGCGACGTACTCCTTCGACTCCAGGTAGGGGCCGTCGGTGAACACCGGTTCGGCGTTCCTGCCGTCGACGACGGTGGCCGACTCGGGCGCGGCGAGCCCGCCGGCGAAGACCCAGTGGCCCTTGGCCTGGAGTCCCTCGTTGAAGGCGCGGATCGCGATCATCTCCTCCGGGGTCCCGGAGTTGGACCGACCGTCGAGCACGGACATCAGGTAGTGCGCCATTTCGTCTCCACTCGTGACGTGGCCGCCTGTCGGGCCGCCTCTCATCTGTACTACGAACACCGCCGGCCGGATCCGACACGCCCGCGGGAAAAACCTTCCCGGACACGAAAACGGCCCCGGGGGACCCGGGGCCGTCGACGAATGTCCTGCTAGTTCTTGCCGGTCACGCCTTTGAGGAAGAACCCGACGTTGGCGGGACGCTCGGCGAGCCTGCGCATCAGGTACCCGTACCACTCGTCGCCGTAGGGCACGTAGACGCGGACGCGGTGGCCCTCGCCCGCCAGGCGCTTCTGCTCGTTGGGCCGGATGCCGAAGAGCATCTGGAACTCGTAGGTGTCGGGCGAGCGGTCGAACCACTTCGCCCGGTCGAGGCCGATCTCGATGAGCCGCGGGTCGTGCGTGGCGAGCATCGGGTAGCCCTGGCCGTTCATGAGGGCGTTGATGCAGCGCACGTAGGACCGGTCGACGTCGAGACGCGCCTGGTAGGCGACCGACTCGGGCTCCTTGTAGGCGCCCTTGCACAGGCGCACGCGCGAGCCGGGGCCGGAGAACTCCTTGCAGTCGGCCTCGGTGCGGCGCAGGTACGACTGGAGCACCGCGCCGGTCTTGGCGTGGTCGGCGCGCAGGCGGTTGACGATGTCGAGCGTCGAGTCGGTGACCGTGTGGTCCTCCATGTCGACGGTGACGGTCGTGCCCGCGTCGGCGGCCGCGTCGCAGATCTCCTTGGCGTTGGCGTAGGCGCCCTCGGGATCGAAGAGGAGCCCCAGCGCGGTCAGCTTCACGCTGACCTCGGCCGCCTCGGTGAGCTTGGCCTTGTGCAGGGCCGTCAGCAGGCGCAGGTACTCGTCCTTGGTGGCCTCGGCCTGCCCGGCGTTGAAGGTGTCCTCGCCGAGATAGTCGAGGCTGATCAGCAGGCCGTCGTCGGCCAGCTGCTGCGTGGTGCGCACGGCGTCGTCTGTCGTGGTGCCGGCCACGAACCGCCGCACGAGCCCGCGGGAGATGGGTGTCGTCTCCACCCGCCGCTCGACCCATTTGTTACGGGCCGCGGCGAGGATTACCGAACGCAACATGAGGCCGAGAGTAACCGCCCTGGACAGATCCGGCGAGATCGGCATGCCAGTAAGGGGCCAGTGGTGTTGTACTGGTTACTTCGGCCATCTTGCCCTACCGTTGTGTGGTGGACTTCGACGCTTACGCGCAGACCGCCGCGGACCTGGTCAATAACGACCTGTCCGACATGGAAGCACTTCAGGACATGTTCGCCGAGCGCGAATACATGCGGACCCGGGTCACCGAACGCGACCTGGCGACCTTCCGGCGAGCCCGGAAGAAACTCAGGGACGTCTTCGAACGCGGATCCGCGGGGGACGACGAGGCCGCGGTCGAGATTCTGAACACGCTGCTGGAGGCCTACCCGGTCCAGCCGCGAATCTCGGGCCACCCCAACAACGACTGGCACATGCACGTCTCCGGGAGAGGCGCGACCGTCGCCTCGGAATACCTCGCGGGCGCGGCCTGGGGCCTGTCGGTGTGGCTGTGCAACTACGGGAGCGCCCGTTTCGGCATCTGCGCCGACGAACGCTGTTCGAAGGTGTTCCTGGACACCTCCTCGAACTGCTGCCGCCGGTTCTGCTCCGAACGCTGCGCGACCCGTTCGCACGTCGCGGCGCATCGCGCTCGCAAGAAGGAGGTCGCGGGGGCGGCCACCTGACCCCTCACCACTACGATGGCGGCCCGTCTCCCGATGAGATGGGCCGCCTTTTTCGACCCGAAGGACCGAAGCCGTGCCCGACCGACCTGAGATCGTCTGCATCTGCGGCTCCGTCCGGTTCGCCGACGAGATGAACGCGGCGAACCGCGAACTGACCTTCGCGGGCGTCATCGTCGTGGCTCCCGGCGTCTTCCCAAGCGCCGGGGATCGCGAAGCGGACGCGTCGATCACCGACGAGCAGAAGACCGCGCTGGGCGCCCTCCACCTGCGCAAGATCGACCTGGCCGACCGTGTCCTGGTCGTCAACCCGGGCGGGTACATCGGCGAGTCCACGAGCAGGGAGATCGCCTACGCCCAGGCCACGGGCAAGCCGGTCTCGTTCACCGATTCGTCGTGACCCGGCTCGCGAGATAGACGGGTTCACGGCCGTCGCCGGATCCGGGATCCGGCGACGGCCGTCCGCTCGGCCCGACGGCACAGCGCGAGGCGACTCAGCACGCGTCGACTCAGCGCGATGCGCGATCAGGCGACTGCGGACATCACGACGCGATCATCGAGACGCGCCTCAGACCACCGTGCCGGCGGCCGCGCGGCGGCGCTTGGCGGCGAAGAACAGGGCCGCACCGCCCGCGGCGATCAGGGCCGCGCCTGCGGCGGCGAAGCCGGTCAGCGAGGCGCCGGTCAGGGGCAGTGAGACCGAGGGACCGCCGCCACCGGCGCCGGGGCCGGTCGTGTCGGTGCCGCCCGGGCCGGGAAGCTGAGCGTCGTCGTCGAGGGCGATCGCGGTGGTCAGCGGGTCGAGTTCGGCGCCGGCCTCGTAGAAGCCGCCGAAGAAGGCCGCGCCGTCGGCGGTCAGCGTGGTCGGGACGCCGTTGAGGGCGATGACGCCGTCGTCGACCGCGACCTCGGCGGTGAAGGTCGCCAGGGCGGTCTCGCCGACGTAGAGGGTGCCCTCGTCGCCGGTGACCTTGAGGTTGAGGTCGGTGAAGGTCAGGTCGAGCTCGTAGTGGCCGCCGCTCTCGTGACCGAGGAAGTGGACGGTCCCCTGGTAGGCGGCGGTCAGCACCCCCTTCTCGGCGTCGTAGACGCCGGTGGCGGCACCGAAGCGGTAGCCGTCACCGTTGTCGGTGGCACCGTCGGACAGTTCGACCTCGCCCTTGGCGATCGGGCCGACGATGTACTTGCGGAAGGACTCCTTGACGCCCCAGTCGAGGGTGCCGTCGACGACGTCGGCCGGGCCCGCGGGGTCGGTGGTGGCCGGGTCGGTGGTGGGCGTGCCGCTCGGACCGGTCGGCGCGGGGCTGGACGGGGACGCCGAGGTCGAGGACGGCTCGGGGTCGGGCGCCTCGGCCTTGACCTTGACGGTGACCGGGTCGAGGGCGCTGCCGGCGGCGTAGAAGCCGCCGAAGGCGGGCGCGCCGGCCTCGGTGAGCTCGGCGGGGATCGCGCGCAGCCAGGTGTAGCCGAGGTTGTCCTGCTCGGGGGCGATGCCGGTCAGGTCGAGGGTGGCGAGTTCCACGTCGTCGTAGAGGCGGACCTCGCCGGTGGCCATGTCCTTGGAGCTGACGTCGGCGATGACCTTGCCGGTCTTGCCCGGGTTGTCGGTGGTGACGCGGACCTGGCTGATCGACATGTCCAGCGCCCAGACCTCACCGGACTTGTGCGCCTGGAAGGTCACCTTGCCCTCGAAGGCGGCGGTGAGGCTGTGGGTGGACAGGTCGTAGGTCCCGGTCCCGCCGGTGAACCCGTAGGTGCCGTCGTCGTAGGAGCGGGCGCCGTCGGAGACGGTGATCCGGCCGTGGCCGATCGGTCCGACGACGTACTTGCGGAAGGTCTCCTTGACGCCCCAGGTGGTCTCGCCGTTGGTGATCGGGAGGGTCGTGCCGGCGTTGGCGGGTGCGACGGCGGCGAGAACCGCGGCGCCGGTGGCGGTGAGGATCGCGGCGACGGCGAGTGACCGTCTCCAGCGGGTAGAGGTGTGGGCCATGAGGGGGGACTACTCCTTCTCTTCGGTGACAGTGCTCTCGGGCACGGGCCTGCGGCGGCGGACGAGGAGGACCGTCGCCGCGACGGCGGCCAGTGCGACCGCGGCGACGATCCAGTACGCGGCGGGCATGAACCCGTCGGCGTCCACTTCGGACGACGCGGCGGCCGGCGCGATCGACGCGGGCGGCTGGGTGGCGGCGACGTCCTCGCCGAGGTCGGGCAGGGGCGGCAGTTCGGCGCCCGACTTCACCGGGACCGCCAGCCACAGCGGGTCCATGTCGGTGCCCGCGGGGTAGAAGCCGCCGAAGACGGCGGCGCCTTTCGCGGTGAGGACGGTGGGGGTCTCGTCGAGGCGGACCAGACCGTCCTTTTCGGACAGTTTCGCGGCGAAGGTCACCAGGGGGACATCTTCGGTGGTGGCGCCGGCGGAGGTGACGTCGGCGGTGAGCGTGCCCTTGTCCTTGGCGACGGTGACGCCGAGGCCGGTGAGGGTCAGGTCGAGACCCTGGCCGGTGAAGGTGATCGCGCCGGTGAAGGCGGCGTCGAGGGCCTTCTTCCGAGCGTCCCAGAAGCCCTTGCCCTCACCGAAACGGAAGAGCGCCCCGCCGTCCTGCGCACCCTCGGTCAGCGACCAGGAGCCCTTGGCGATGTCGCCGACGACGTATTCGCGGTAGGTGCGGCGCACGCCCCAGTCGACGGCGGCGCCGCTGAACTCGCCGTCGCCGGCCTTCGTCGACGGCTTGGTGTCCGGCTTGTCGGCCGACATGTCGGCGGTGAGGCTCAAGGGATCCAGCTCGGTGCCGGCCTCGTAGTAGCCGGCGAAGGACTTGGCGCCCTGTGCGGTCAGGGTGGCGGGAATGTCGGACAGCTCCATGCGCGTGGTGCCGCCGGAGGTGTCGAGCCCGCCGACACCGAGGTCGGCGAAGGCCACCCCGTGGCTGGTGCCCGCAGGCGTGGTGACGTCGACGTAGAGGGTTCCGCCGCCACCGGCGATCTCGACCTTCGGGTTGGCGATCAGCAGGTCGAGTTCGTAGTCGCCGCCCTCCTTCTTGTGGCCGGTGAAGCGCACGCCACCGGAGTAGCCGGCGGTGAAGTCTCCGGAGCCGGGATCGTAGGCGCCCGTTGCGGAGTGGAAGCGGAACCGGTTGGAACCGGCGGTGGCCGCGCCGCCGGTCAGGCGGTACTCGCCCTTGGCGATCGGACCGGTGATGTAGTTCTGGAAGGAGGTCTTGAGGCCCCAGTCCAGGCGGCCGCCGGAGACCTTCGAGTCGGCGGCGTCGGCCTGGCCGGGAATGGCGACCAAGGCCGCCGTGAGCAGGGCGGCGAGCGTCGTTCGGAGCACGCGGGCGGACACGCGGCGGCCTCCTTGCGGGCGGTGTGACCAGGGGCTTGAGATGAAAGTTAGGGAAGGCTAACCTATGGAAATCTGGCGCTCACCCTACCCCCGTCGCATTGATTAGGCTAGCCTCACCTAAGTTGATCTGGCTTCGACGCCAGTGCCCCCGACAGACAAGGCCCGCCCCATGCGACAACGCGCGATCCCCGGACTCCTCGCGGTCCTCGCCCTCGCCCTCACCGGGTGCGGCGGCGCGTCGGACGCCGCCGGGCCCGCCCCCGAGATCTCCGCGCCCGCCGACCGGGTCGAACCCCTCGACGGGATCCCCGAGCCGAGGCTGCCGGTCACCGTCGCGTCCGCCGACGGCGCGAGCGTCACGCTGACCAGTGTCGACGCGATCGTGCCGCTGAGCGGCTCACTGTCGGAGATCGTGTTCACCCTGGGGCTCGGCGACCGGGTCGTCGCCCGCGACATCACCGCCACCTTCGAGCAGGCCGCCGACCTGCCCGTCGTCACGCGCGGGCACGACGTGTCGGCCGAGGGCGTGCTCTCCCTGCGGCCCGGCGTGGTGCTCGCCGAGAAGTCGACCGGGCCGGTCGAGGCCGTCGCCCAGATCAGGAACGCCGGGATCCCGATCATCGTCTTCGAGGGCGCCTCAGATCTGTCCAGTGTGGACAAGCGGATCGCCGACGTGGCCGCCGCGCTCGGCGTCACCGAGGCCGGCGACCGCCTGCGCGCCCGCACCGCCGAACGCCTGGAAGTCGTCCGCACCACCATTCCCGCCTCCACCGACAAGCCCCGCGTCGCCTTCCTCTACGTGCGAGGCTCCGCCTCGGTCTACCTGATCGGCGCGGCGAACTCCGGCGCCGCCGGACTCATCGAGGCCGCCGGCGCGATCGACGCGGGCAAGGAGGCCGGCCTCGACGGCGACTTCGTGCCGATCACCTCCGAGGCCATGGCCGCCGCCGCTCCCGACGTCATCCTGGTCATGACCAAGGGACTGGAGTCCGTCGACGGCGTCGACGGCCTGCTCGCCCTGCCCGGCGTCGCGCAGACCCCGGCCGGACTCGACCGCCGCGTCGCGGTCATCGACGACGGCGTCCTGCTCAACTACGGCCCTCGCACCGACCAGGTGCTCGCCTCGCTCGTCGCCCAGATCCACGCGGGCGCCTGATGGCCGTGCTGACCCGGCCGACGCCGTCCACAAAGGAGCCGGCGAGACCGGCGCGCACCCGCGCGGGACGGGCCTTCGCCCTCACCGCCGGCATGGCCGCCGCGCTCATCGCCGTCGCCGCCCTCTCGGCGGTGGTCGGCGCCTATGAGGTCGCGCTGCCCGACCTCTTCGCCTCGGTCCTGCACCGCGTCGGCGTCGGCGGCCGCGAACTCGACCGCGTCGCCGAGAGCGTCCTGTGGGACATCCGCTTCCCGCGCGTGGTCCTCGCCGTCCTCGTCGGCGCCTCCCTCGGCTGCGCCGGCGCCCTGATGCAGGGCGTTTTCGGCAATCCCCTTGCCGACCCCGGCGTCATCGGCGTCTCCTCCGGCGCGGCCGTCGGCGCCGTCGGCGCGATCTCGCTCGGCCTGACCTTCTTCGGCAACTGGACGATCGCCTTCTGCGGCTTCGTCTCCGGGCTCATCACCGTCGGCGCGGTCTACCTCCTCTCCCGCGGCGGCGGACGCGTCGAGGTCGTCACCCTCATCCTCACCGGCATCGCCGTCAACGCCTTCGCCGGAGCCGCGATCGGCCTGCTCATGTACAGCGCCGACAACGGCGCCCTCACCGGCATCACCTTCTGGCAACTGGGATCGCTCGCGCAGGCGACCTGGCCGAAAGTCCTCGCCGTCCTGCCGTGCGCGGCGATCGGCCTGATCGTCGCGCCCCGCTACGCCCGCCGGCTCGACCTGCTCGCCCTCGGCGAGCGCCCGGCCAAGCACCTCGGCGTCAACGTCGAGCGGCTGCGGATCGTGCTGATCCTGGTGGTGGCGCTGCTGACGGCCGCGGCCGTCGCCGTCGCCGGGGTCATCGGCTTCGTCGGCCTGGTCGTGCCGCACCTGCTGCGCATGGCCGCCGGGCCCGGACATCGTTTCCTCATCCCGGGAAGCGCGCTCGGCGGCGCGCTGGTCCTGGTCGCCGCGGACCTGATCGCGCGCACCGCCGCCGCGCCGGCCGAACTCCCCCTCGGCGTGCTCACCGCGCTGCTGGGCAGCCCGTTCTTCTTCTGGCTGCTGCGCGCCACCCGACGCAGGCAGGGAGGCTGGGCGTGAAGCTGCGGCAGGCCCTCCGGCGGCGAGCGCGCACGATCCCCGAGCGGCCCGCGCCGGGCACCGCATACCTTGAGGCGAGCGGGATCTCGGTGTCGCTGGGCGGCCGCCCGGTCCTCCACGACGTGGACCTGACGGCCTACGCCGGTGAGGTCCTTGCCCTGGTCGGACCCAACGGCGCCGGGAAGTCGACGCTGCTCGCCGCGATCGCGTCCGATGTGGACGCCTCCGGCCGGATCCGCGTCGGCGGCCGCGACATCGCCGACTGGAGCGTCGCCGAACTGGCCCTCCACCGGGCCGTCCTCCCCCAGCACCCCGTGCTCTCCTTTCCCTTCACGGTCGCCGAAGTCGTCGCCATGGGCCGCGCGCCCTGGTCGGCGACGGCCGCCGCCGAACTCGACGAGATCGCCGTGGCCGAGGCGATGGAGCTGTGCGAGGTCGACGACTTCGGCCGGCGGCCCTTCGGCGAGCTGTCCGGCGGCGAACGCGCCCGCGTCGCGCTCGCCCGGGTGCTCGCGCAGCGCACGCCGCTGCTGATGCTCGACGAGCCGACCGCCGCGCTCGACCTGCGCCACCAGGAACTGGTGATGCGCGTGTGCCGCGCGCGGGCCGGCGCCGGCGACGCCGTCATCGTCGTTCTGCACGACCTCGGCCTCGCGGCGGCCTACTGTGATCGCGTCGCCCTCATGCACGACGGGCGTCTGGCGGCGTGCGGTCCGCCGCGCGAGGTCCTCGACGCCGGCCTGCTGTCGGAGGTCTACCGGCAGCCGGTCGACGTGCTGCCCTATCCCGGCCGCGACGAACTGCTCGTCGTCCCCCGCCGGGACCTGTCCGCCCGTCCATCCCCTCAACGAGTCAGGACCAGCCCATGACGATCCAGGCACCACCCGAGAACTTCTCCGCGAGAGTGCGCAAGGCGTCCTGGGCCAAACACCAGGGCGTCGCCGACGATCCCCCCGCCGAACCCACTGAGCCCGGGGTGCTCGGCGCGCTCTTCGAGGGCGAGTTGCACCTCGGCGACTACACCGCCTGGCACGCCCAGCAGTACTTCGTCTACGACGCACTGGATTCGGGCATCGAGGCGCTGGCCGGCGATCCGGTCACGGGACGGTTCTTCTTCCCGGGGCTGTCCCGGCTGTCCGCCTTCGCCGAGGACCTGGCGCTGCTGATCGGCCCGGACTGGCGCTCGTCGATCACCCCGCTGCCCACCACGCAGTCCTATGTGGACCGGCTGCGGGAGGTCGCGGCGTCCTGGCCGGCCGGGCTGGTCGCCCACCAGTACACGCGCTACCTCGGTGACATGTCGGGCGGGCAGGCCTTCCGTGCCGCCGCGAACGACCTCTACGGCTTCGACGACGGTCCCGGCGTGCGCTTCTACAACTTCGACGGGCTCGGCGATCTGGGCGAGTGGAAGGCCGCCTACCGGACGCTGCTCGACGAGCTGCCGATCGGCGAGGAGGAGCGGCAGCGCTTCATCGACGAGGTGCTGGCCGCCTACGACTTCAACGGCGCCGTGCTCGGTGAGCTGGCCGCGAACATGCGGAGGTCGGTGTGAGCAACCCCTTCGGTCCCGACGTGATCGCCGCGATCACCAGGCACATGAACCACGACCACGCCGCCGACACCCTGGTGATCTGCCGGGGTGAGGGCGGGCAGCCGACCGCGACGGCCGCGCGGATGGACACCTTCGACGGCCTCGGCGGCGACTACACGGTGACCGTCGACGGCGCGGAGGTCGGCATCCGGATCCCCTGGGAGCGCGAGCTCAGCGGGCGGCCCGAGGTGCGGCCGGAGATCGTGCGGCTGTACCACTCGTCGCGGGCGAAGCTGGGGCTGGTGGACGAGGGGGCGAGGCACTAGGAGGTGTCGGGTGATGCGCTCGGGTCGGCCACCGCGAGCGCGGCCTCCATGTCCTCGGCGTTCTGGAAACGCTCGTCGGGCTCGCGGCTCGCGGCCTTGGCGATGATCTGGCGCAGCTCGGTTGACACGGGCAGTTCCGAGACGTCGATGTCCTCGTTGACGAGTCTGTACAGCGTGGCGGTCGCGTTCTGCGCGTCCCAAGGGGCGCGGCCGGCGGCACAGAAGTAGAGCACAAGGCCGAGCGCGTGGATGTCGGTGCGATGATCCGGAGCCAGCCCGAGGATCACCTCCGGCGCCATGTAAGTGGGGGTGCCGATCACGTCGCCGGTGCTCGTGAGCGAATCACCCTCCTCCTGCCGTGCGATGCCGAAGTCGAAGATCACCGGACCACGCCGAGGATCGATGACGATGTTCGACGGCTTGAGGTCGATGCGGATCACCTTTTCGCGCTGCAGATAGGACAGCGTGGAAGCCAGCTGTCGTCCGACTCGGCGGACCGCGGCCTCGGGAAGGGGACCCTGCGTCCGCACGACCTCGGTGAGGTCCGGTCCGTCCATCAGCTCCATGATGATCGCCGCGCCGGCTCCATGCTCGTCGTCGACGGGTTCGATCGCGTCGTAAGTACGCACGATCTGCGGATGGTCGAGCTTCAGCGCGATCTGCGCCTCACGACGGAGTCTGGCGAGTGCGACGCTGTTCCCACGATCGAAGTACCGCAGGGTCTTCACCGCCACCGGCCGTTCGAGCTGCCGGTCATAGGCCCGGTAGACCGTGCCCATACCGCCCTGGCCGATGACGTCGTGAAGTTCGTAACGGTCGGCGAGGACCCGCGACGGCGGCAGTGCACCCGCCACGATTCCGGTGTCGGTGGTGATCGTCCCCGAAGGCGCCGAGGCCAGAAGAGCGGCGCGTTCGCCCTCGTTGCTCGCGGCGAGCCCGAAGAGTACGCGACGGACGTCGGCGGAGAGCTTGTAGATCGGACCGAGAGGGCGCCGCTGCCCTTCGATGATGGTCACCGTCGCGTCGGGGCGCCGCACGTACTCGATGACGCGATGCTGTTCGAGGTGTGCGAGCAACCGCGAGATGCCGCGTTGCGATGTCCGCAGAAGCGGATCGAGCTCGACGTCGACGCCGTCGTGAACCAGATCGCTCGATGCGAACGGCTCGCCCTCGCTGCGCAGCACCCAGTCCATGAGGTGGTAGGCGGCCAGCCTGCGCCGGTCGTGATCGATCTCCACGGTGAGCATGCGGCTGCGCCGAGACTGCTCGTGTTCGAGGTGCTCACCGACGATGGACTCCAGGTCGGCGTAGAAGGCCACCCGTTCCAGGTCGTGGTCGGCTACGCGGGCGACGGGGCGGTTCTCCTCCCAGGAGACGAAGGAGTTGAACTCCTGCAGTAGCCGCCGAGGTATGCCGCGGGCCTTGAACTGCAGGTAGTCGCGGAACTGCCTCAGCTCGGCGGAGTCCCCGACCTCATCGGCCACCACGGCTTCCAGCAGGCGGTCCACGGCGTCCCAGACACACGGACGTACAACCGCCAGCCGAAGATGCTCTCGTAAATGCTATTGCCGCGTGCCGCGTCGGCCACCGCACGATCATGGAGGTCTGGTCCGGCCACGACCAGGAAGTGCACGCCGGGCATGGTCAGCACGTTCTTGATCCCGCTGAGAATGCGCTCGATCACCTCCAGCCCGGAGTCGGCGTCGGTGAGTTTGTCGGCCTCGTCGAGAACGACCACGAGGCGCAGCCGCGCACGTGCCGGTTTGTGCCAGGGCCAGAGCCGCCGGAACCGGGATTTCGGCGCGAGTCCCGCCGACCCGTTGCGGTGCAGAAGCGACACGATCCGCATGATGTCGTGTTCGACGTCGGTCTCGGAATACGCGAGGAACTGCGCCTCGGTGGCGAAGGAACTGGTCCTCTTCGCCGACAGCGTCGCCTTGACGAACGGCGCCTTCGATCCTGCGGGTGACCGCGAACAGGAGACGGTCGATATCGGTCGACCTCGCGACGTTGAGCACGATGGGAACGACGATGTCGCCGGCCGTCGGCCCGTCCGGCAGCTGCTCCAGAGCGCGAAGGACGACCGTGGACTTGCCGACGCCACGAAAGCTCCTCGACGATCACCGTTCGGCCGTGTCGAGGAATCGTTCACGTGAACCTTCACCATACCGATCGGGAACCGCCTGCCGAGCCCACTGGCTTCGCCCGGAGCGACGCTCGCCGCCGCTCCGGACTCCTTCCCGCTCGGTCAGAAGCTCTGCCACGCGCAGTTGGCCGGGTCGGTGGACCACGTCGCCGACATCTTCATCGCCCGCGCTGTCTCCGGCCCGTACTTACCGTCGACTTTCGCGCCGACGTACCCCTGCACGTTGCGCAGGGCGCCCGCCGTCGCCGGGCCGAAGCTGCTGTCGACGGCGATGTTCTGCCCGTAGCAGTCGCGCAGGGCGAATTGCAGTGCGCGAACGGCGGAGCTGTAGTTGCCGCTCTGCATCCAGCAGAGGCGGTTCCCGTTCGTCGCCGCGGGCACGTACAGCGGGCCCGCGCCGGAGCTGGGGTAGTGCGCCGCGGCCTGGGTGCACTGCGGGGTCGCGGCGGCCGCCGGGCCGGCCGTCGACAGTGTCACGGCCATGGCGCACAGCAGCATCGCCGCGAGCGCCGTCGCACGAAGTCTCAGTCGCATCCTCTTCTTCCTTTCCCCGTTGGGTTTCAGGAGAAGACTCGCGCCCCGGTCCGCCTCCGGAAAGGGGTTTCGGTCAGCGCCGAAGGCCCGGGCCGGCGCGGACCCGGCGCCCGCCAAGGTCACCGAAAGCCTCTGAAAGCTTTGCTTTCCGGAGTCGCCCTCTGGACAACGGCTCCACCGAGGCGCAGTATGGTCGGATCCTCATACGTCCCATGTGGACAGGCGCCCCGGTCGGGTCAGGTCCGGGGCGCCTTATGCCGCCCGGGAACCGCCGGGCCTTCCGCCGGCGGTACCCGGAGTCGTTTCGGCCGTTCAGCCGGTGAGCAGGTTCAGGGCGCTCAGCCGCGTGAAGGCGGGGTTGGGCTTGAACACCGGCACCGAGTCCGGATCGACCCGCAGTTTCGGGAAGCGGTCCAACAGGATGTTCAGCGCGACCCGTCCCTCCAGCCTCGCCAGCGGTGCGCCGAGGCAGAAGTGGATCCCGCGCCCGAAGGCCAGGTGGGCGTTCGGATCGCGCAGCGGGTCGTAGCGGTGCGGGTCGGCGAACTGGCGCGGATCGCGCCCGGCCGCCGACAGCCACAGCGCGACCATGCTGTCCTTCGGCACGGTCACACCGCCCAGCTCGACGTCCACAGTGGTCACCCGCACCATGTGCGTGATCGGGCTGAGCACCCGCAGCGCCTCCTCGATCGCGGCCGGCACCAGCGAACGGTCCGACCGGACCCGGGCGAACTCCTCGGGATGCGCGTCGAGGCACAGGATCGTGTTCCCCAGCAGCATCGTGGTCGTGATGTGCCCGGCGACGAACAGCAGCATCACGAAGTTGGCCAGCTGCACCTCGTTGAGGCCCTGCCCGTCGACCTCGGCCTGCACCAGCCGCGTCAGCAGGTCCTCGCGCGGATTCACGCGGCGGTCGGCGGCGTGCTCGCGCAGGTAATCCACCACCTGGCCGTTCATGTCCTGGTAGCCGTCGCTGTACTGCTGGAGGGTCTCCTCGTCGAGGGAGAACTCCACCGGCGGGTCGACGGCCATGTCGGTCCAGGCGCGAAAGAGCCCGAGATCGCTCTTGGGCACGCCGAGCAGGTCGGCGATCACGATGACCGGCAGCGGATGCGCCAGCGTCTCGACGAACTCGAACCCGTCGCGGCCCGACACGCCGTCGAGCAACTCCTCCGTGATCCGGTGGATGCGCGGTTCGAGGTCGGCGACGACCTTCGGCGTGAACGCGCGGCTCGCGATCGCGCGCAGCTGCCGGTGCTTCGGCGGGTCCATCTGGGTCAGGTCCCCGTCGAAGGAGTCGGTGGGATAGTCGGGAATGATCCGCCCGATCTCGGCCGAGAAGCGTTCGTGGTCGGACAGCACCGTGACCACGTCGGCGTGCCGGTGGACGTGCCAGTACTTCTTCTCCTCGTCGAACTCGACGGCCTTCTCCGGGTCCTGCCCGCGCAGCCAGTCCTGCCCCGGGTGAAGCCCCCACGCCTCGGGAATCAACATGTCCAAGCCCCTCTGTGTGCCACGATGGCGCCGTCCGGCGTCACTGTGACCAGGTTCGCGGGCGCGGGTACAGAACGGTTTCAGGCGGCTTTCAGTCGCCGAGTCGCAACTGCCGCAGAGTGTGCCCGTTGCCCACCGGGTCAAGGGACTTCGTCGCCTGCTTGAACAGGTACTCGGCCCGCTCGTACGACAGCCGCCCACGGCCGGTGTGCGGGCACAGGTCGGCCTCCTCGCGCATGCGCGCCGGCCCGGGCCTGCGGTCGGCCAGGAACAGCGGCCCGCGCTCGCGGCCGACGATCAGCGCCGGCAGCAGCCGCGCGGTCCCCGAGCGCCAGTTCACCCAGGTCCCGCCGACGCGAGCGCGGCGGTCGTCGAGGTCGAGTGCCTCCACGTCGAGGGAGAGCACGGTCTTGACCGCCGCCCCCGACTCGCGCAGCAGCAGCCACAGTGTGCGCTCCCGCAGCGGCACGCCCGGCCGTTCCAGCAGCCCGCCGAGTCCGGCGGGGTCGATCGGCGCCGGCCGCGAGCGCGTCTCGGCGCGCCGGGGAAGCGCCGCCGAGGGGTCGGGGATCGAGGCCCACGCGGCGAAGGAGCGGACCGCCGCGCGGTGCCGGTTCCACGTGCGCGCCGCCGCCGTACCCCAGGCGGTGTCGAAGACGCGCGCGACGGCGCCGGCGTCGAGGCCGTCGAGGGGGAGGCCGTCGCCGAGCGCGAGCCGCAACCGTCGCAGGGTCTGCCCGTAGGAGCGCAGGGTGCCCGCGTCGAGGTCGCGGCGGGCGAGGAAGTCGGCGGCGGCACGGCCGAGCGTGGGCCCGTCGGCCTCTACGGGGAGGTCGGCGGCCCGGCGCGTGAGGAAGGCGCGCTCGGCCTCGTTGGCCGTCAGCGACGCGGCCCGCTCGAACTCGCGGCGGGCCTCGCCGGCGCGGCCGAGCCGCAGCAGCAGGTCGCCGCGGATCGCGGGCAGCAGGTGGTAGTCGCGCAGCGCGTGGTCGGCGGCCAGCTCGTCGACGATGGTCAGGCCCGCACCGGCGCCGTAGGCCATGCCCACCGCGACGGCCCGGTTGAGCCGCACGATCGGCGTCGGCACCTTGGCGACCAGCAGGTTGTACAGCGAGGCGATGCCCGCCCAGTCGGTGGCCGCGGCGGTGCGGGCCTGGGCGTGACTGACCGCGATCGCGGCCTGGAGGACGTACGGGCCCGGCGCGCCGCCCACGTCGCGGGCCCGCAGCATCGCCGCGAACCCCCGGCGGATGCGCAGCTGGTCCCACAGCCCGCGGTTCTGCTCGTGGAGCTGGACCGGCTCGCCGCCGGGACCGGTCCGCGCCGCCGAGCGCGACTCCTGCACCTCCATGAGCGCGACCAGGCCGTGCACCTCGGCCTCCTGCGGAGCCAGCTCGGCCAGCAGGTTGCCCAGTCGCAGGGCTTCCAGGGTCAGGCCCGGGCGCATGAGGTCGTCGCCGGAGGTCGCCGAGTAGCCCTCGTTGAAGACCAGGTAGATGACTTCCAGGACCGACGTCAGGCGCTCGGCGAGCTCGCCGGGGCCGGGGAGTTCGAAGGCCACCCCGGCCTCGGCGAGCGTGCGTTTGGCATCGGCGATGCGGCGGGCGACGACCGGTTCGGCGACGAGGAACGCGCGGGCGATCTCGGCGGCGGTGAGGCCGCCGAGAAGCCGCAGGGTCAGCGCGACCCGCGCGTCGGTGGGCAGGACGGGGTGGCAGGACATGAACATCAGGCGCAGGACGTCGTCCTGCTCCGGTTCGGGTTCGGCCTCCCGCTCCTGCTCGCGGGCGATGAGTTCGTGCTTGCGCTCAAGGTTCTGGGCGCGGCGGATGTGGTCGACGGCGCGGCGCTTGGCGATGGCCGTGAGCCAGGCGCCCGGGTTCTCCGGGACGCCCGACTCGGGCCACTGCTCGAGCGCCGCCACCAGCGCGTCCTGGGCCAGTTCCTCGGCGAGGCCGACGTCGTGGACCAGGCGCGTGAGCCCGGCGATGATCTTGGCTGACTCGAGCTTCCAGACCGCGTCGACCGTGCGGCCGACGTCCATCAGGGGCCGAAGACCTGCTGGACGAGGCCCTTGCCGTTGCCCACGATCCGCCAGAAGCGGGTGGCCAGTTCGATGGCCTCCTCCTTGGAGCGGACCTCGATGAGGGCGAAGCCGACCACGGCCTCCTTGGCCTCGGCGAAGGGGCCGTCGGTGACGGTGATCTCGCCGTCCTTCGAGGAGAGCAGGACGCCGCCGGGCTCAAGGCCGCCGGTGGCCAGCAGGGCACCGGAGGCGCTGAGCTCCTGGATGAAGGCGCCCATCTCGCGGCCCATCTGCTCGGTGAACTCGGCCTGGTCGTCGGTGGGGAGGGTCGTCATCAGGTAACGCATGTCGTGCTCCTTTTTCGGTTTCGCTTCGGTCGGTACGTCAACACGTCGAACAGCCTATGTGACAGGGAACGTGCACGTTCCCTGTCACATCGACGAATCGACGTGTGGACGAGAAGCGATAACCGAACGAAGCCCCGAAAGGCATCGACATGACCACGCTCACCGCCACCGCCGCTCCTTCGATCAAGACCCGCACCCTCCTGGGCGTCCTGTCCACCGCCGGTCCCGCCTGGATCGCCGTGTCGCTGACCCAAGCCGCGACCCGCGAGGGTTTCGACCTGACCCGCCACCCGCTCAGCGCACTGAGCACCGGCTCGCTGGGATGGCTTCAGATCACCAACTTCATCGTCGCCGGGTTGCTCATCGTCATCGGAGCGGTGGGCCTGCGCCGGGCACTGGCCGACGGGCCCGGCGCGAAGTGGGCGCCGAGGCTGGTCGCGGCGAACGGGATCGGCATGATCGCCGCCGGAATCTTCACGATGGACCCGGGCGGCGGCTTCCCGGTCGGCTCGCCGGAGACGCCGACCACGCTGAGCTGGCACGCGGCCGGGCACATGTTCGCCGGCACCTTCGCCTTCGTCGCGCTGATGGCCGCCTGCCTCGTGCTCGGCCGTGTCTACAGCCGCGCCGGACGACGCGGGCACGCCATCGCCTCGCGGATCGCCGGGGTCGCGGTCATCATCGGCAACGCCTGGGCCATGAGCGGACAGCCGGGCGCCTCGCTCGGCCTCGCGGTCGGCGTCTTCAGCGGGATGCTGTGGGTCGCCTACACCGCCGCCCGGCTGCGCCGCTAGCTTCCCGATCCTCTGAAAGGGGCTCCCATGACCACCATCGAGCAGTACACCGCCGCCCTCCCCGCCGACCAGCGCGAGATCACCGACCGGCTCCAGCGGCTCATCGAGAAGGCCCTCCCGGGCGCCGGCGCCGTCTGGCACGGGCACCCGGTGTGGCGGGCCGAGGGAGAGCCGGCCTGCTTCTTCAAGGCCTACCCGAAGTACGTGACCTTCGGGCTCTGGCGGGGAGCCGAGATCGGCGACGAGCGCCTGAGCCTCAACGCCCGGGGAATGGGCACGGTGAAGCTGGCGACCGCCGCCGATGTCGACGAGGAACTCTTCGCGAGCTGGCTCGCGAAGCTCTAAGGAACCACCAGAAGCGCCGGGTGATCTCACCCGGCGTTCTTCTGTGCGGGGACCTCGCAGCCGTCGTCGGAGCACTCGGGGGCGCCGGGAGCGCCGTCGAGGGTGACCAGGGTGGGGTGCGAGTCGGCCCAGGCGGTGGCCAGGGCCTGGGTGAAGGTCTCGGCGGGCTGGGCGCCGGAGATGCCGTACTTGCGGTCGATGACGAAGAACGGGACGCCCGACGCGCCGAGCGCGGCGGCCTCGCGCTCGTCGGCGCGGACCTCCTCGGCGAAGGCGTTCGAGTCGGCGAGGACCTCGCGTACGCGGGTCTCGTCGAGGCCGGCCTTGGTGGCGGCGGCGACGGTCCCCTCGACGTCGTTGACCGGCACGGCCTGGGCGAAGTTCGCGCGGTAGAAGGCGTCGAGGACTTCGAGCTGGCGGCCCTCGCGCTTGGCGAGGTGCAGCAGGCGGTGCTGGTCGAAGGTGTTGCCGTTCACACGGTCCGTGGTGTAGTCGAGGCCCTCGCCCGCGGCCGCGTCGGCGACGCCCTGCTCGGCGTTCTTCGCCTGGGCGGGGGACATGCCGTACTTGGCGGCGAGCATCTCGGACACCGCGACGCCGCCGTCGGAGGACGGCGCGTTCGCGTCGAGCTCGAAGGAGCGGTGGACGACCTCGACCTCGGCGGCGTTGGCGAAGGCGGCCAGGCCGCGCTCGAAACGGGCCTTGCCGATGTAGCACCAGGGGCAGACGATGTCGGACCAGATTTCTACGCGCATGAACCTTGGCAACCGCTCGGGCGGGACGGCTATTCCGGTGACGGAGTGTGATCGCCGACGCGGCGGGCGAGGATCGCGGCGGTGTCGGTGAGCAGGCCGTCGGCGACGCGGCGGTGCACGGGGGCGAGCGCCGACCAGACCCACCTGCCGACGCGGTTGCGGTAGGTCAGGGAGGTCGCCAGGGAGACCTCGTCGCCGTCGACGTGGACGAGGAGGTGGCCGGTGGCGAGGGGCCCGGCGGCGACCAGCCGGATCCAGCCCTCGCCCGACCCTGCCACGGCCCAGCCGGCGATGTCGCCCGGCGCGCGGCGGTCGAGGCGCAAGGCGAGCAGGGCGCGCCAGATGAACTGGCCGCCGCGACCGGCGACGTCCTCGAAGGCGGCGCGCGCCCACTCCGCCGGGGACCAGCGGGCCGGGTCGGGCGCGGTGAGGGTGAAGACGTCGAGGTAGTCCGGGTCGCCCGACAGGGCGCTGATCTCGGGGGGAATCGGGTGGCGCCGGCGCACGTTCATGACCGCAAGCTAACATACATACGTGAATGTTTGTAAGTTCGGAGGCCGCGTATGACCACGCCACCCCGCCGGACCCAGGCCGACCGTCGGGCGAGGAGCCGCGACGCCCTCCTCGAAGCCGCCGCGCGCGGCCTCTCCCGCCACGGCTACGCCGAACTGTCCCTCGCCGAGGTCGCCCGCGAGGCCGGCTACACACGCGGCGCGCTCTACCACCAGTTCGCCGGCAAGGAGGAACTCGCGCTCGCGGTCGTCGCATGGGTCGAGAAGACCTGGAACGACGAGGTCCGGGCCCTCGGCGAGCGCGCCGCCGACCCCGTCGGAGCGCTGCTGGCCGTCGCGCGCGGGCACGCCGTCTACTGCCGCCGGGACGTCGCGGGGGTGATGATGACCCTCGGCATCGAGTTCGCCGGGCGCGACCACCCGGTCGGGAAGGCGCTCGGCCGGATATTCGAGCGGCTGGAGCGCGAGTGCGCCGAGCGCGTCGAGCGGGCCCGCGCGACCGGCGCGATCCCCGAGGGGCCGCCCGCGCGGGTCATCGCCGCCGCCTACCTGGGCGCGCTACAGGGCGTCGCGATGGAACTGGCCGGCCAGGCGCCCCACGACGAGGTGCTCGCCGAGCGGGCGGTGCGGGGAGTGCTGGGCCTTCCGCCGGTCTAGTCGCCGTAGACCAGGTGCTTGCGCGCGAAGGCCAGCGACTCCGCCAGGTCCGCCTCGCGGCGGGCGCGGCTGCCGACCTTGCGCGTCGACACCTCGACGGCGATGGTCCCGCGGAACCCGATCTCGCCGAGGTGCTTCAGCACCTCCGCGCACGGCTGCGTCCCCCGGCCGGGCACGGCGTGTTCGTCGCGGCCGGGGCCGCTGCCGTCGCCTAGGTGCAGGTGGGCCAGCGCGCCGCCCATGCGGGTGAGCAGGGCGAAGGCGTCGGTGCTCGACGCCGCGCAGTGCGACAGGTCGAGCGTGTAGTCGGGGAAGCCCTCGATCGTCGGGTCCCAGTGGGGCGCGTACGGCACGAACTTGCGCCCGGCCATCTTCACCGGGTACATGTTCTCCACGGCGAAGCGGATGGGCGCGAAGCGCTCGGCCATCCGCGCGAGGCCTTCGGCGAAGTTCTGCGCGTAGCCGCGCTGCCAGGCGAAAGGCGGGTGGATGATCACCGTCGAGGCCCCGAGCCGCTCGGCCATGATCGCGCTGCGGCGCAGGCGCTCCCACGGGTCGGGGCTCCACACGCGCTGCGTCATGAGCAGACAGGGAGCGTGCACGGAGCCGACCTTCACGCCGTAGTGCTTCGAGAGCCGGGCGAGGGTGTCGGCGTCCTGGCTGACGGCGTCGGTGAAGACCATCACCTCAACACCGTCGTAGCCCAGCTCGGCGGCCATTTCGAAGCCGACGGCGGTGGGTTCGGGGTAGACCGAGGACGTGGACAGCAGGATTGGCGCACCGTTAGCGGACGACACCCGACAAGGGTAGTCCGCGTTTGCCAGAGTGACATCGCCGGTGGTGTCAGTGGCGCACAAAAAGGGACGCACCGGTCGGTGCGCCCCTTCCAACGGCCTTCCCGACGGACCTCGGGTCACTCGTCGGCGGCCTGCTTCTCCTCGGTCTTGTCCTCGGTCTTGGCGTTGCGCTTGGCGGCCTGCTCGCGGATCCGCTCCAGCATCGCGGCCTTGCTGTCGGCGGCGTCCTCGCGGCCGGTCTTGTCGGCCAGACCCCCCTTGAGGTCCTTCTTCGACATCTTCTTGCGCTGTCCGCCCTGACCGAGCATGTCGTCGCGTCCCCTGGCCATGGTGTTCTCCCGTCCGTCGGTCCATGCGGCGAGACGTCTCGTCTCGCCGTCGTCGAGTATGCCGCGCTTGATCGTCTCCTGTCAAGACGATACGTCTCGTTCCGTTTGTTGCTATGGTGAAGCCGTGACCGTCAAACGACCCGCCCGGCGCAGTGAGCGCTCCCGACAGGCGATCTTGAGCGCCGCGACCGAACTCGTCGCCGAAGTCGGCTTCCCCAAGCTCACCATTGAGGCGATCGCGGCCCGCGCCGGGGTCGGCAAGCAGACCATCTACCGGTGGTGGCCCTCGAAGGGCGCGGTCGTCTTCGACGCGATGCTCTCCCAGATGGCCGAGGACGGCGACCTCTCCCTCCCCGACAGCGGCGACCTCGCCACCGACCTGCGCCTGCTCCTGCGCCAGACCGTCGCGGAGATGGGCGCCCCGGGATTCCAGGCCTCCGGCCGCGCGATGACCACCGAGATCCAGTCCGACCCGGCGCTGGCCACCGAGTACCGCGAGCGCCTCCTCGGCCCGAACCTGGAGGCGACCAAGCGGCGGCTGCGCTCGGCGCAGGAGGCCGGGCAGGTCGCCGCCGACGTCGACCTGGACGTCGCCGTCGAGCTGCTCTTCGGGCCGATCTACTACCGCTGGCTGCTGCGCCTGGGCCCGCTCGACGACGACTACGCCGACAAGGTCACCGACTTCGCGCTCTCGGCGCTGCGCTGATCCCACGCCGACCGGCGCCACGGCAGCAGCGCCGCGCTGGCGAACACCGCGACGGCGGCGACGGCCAGGGCCGTACGAGTGCTGGTCGCGGCGGCGAGGAGGCCGCCGGCGGCGATGAACATCGGCTGCACCGACTTGCTCGACACCGCCCACGCCCCGGTCACGCGCGCCATGAAGCCGTCGACGGTCACGCCCATCCGGTAGGTGGTGAAGGCCGGGTTGAACACGCCGGCGCAGAACAGCAGCGCCGTCTCCGACACCACGATCACCACCAGGCCGGCGGTTCCCGGGGCCGCGAAGGGCAGCGCGGACAGCGTCAGTCCACGTAGGACACCGAAACTCAGCAGGATCCCGCGCTGGCCGAAGCGCAGGGTCAGCCGGCGCGCGAGGAGCGAGCCGAGCACACCGCCGACGCCGGGGATCCCCAGCGCCAGGCCGTACTCCCAGGGCGTGAAACCCAGCTCCCGCAGCATGAGCACCGCCAGCAGCGGTGTGCTCAGCATCATCGCCCCGCCGAAGACCATCGCGTTCCAGAACAGGGCGTGCAGGCCGCGATGGGCGAAGATGTAGCGCCACCCGGCCGTCAGCTCGGCCGCCCAGTGTCCCTTGTGGACGCGTTTGGGCGGCTCGGGCTCGGGTGCGCGCAGCCGCCGGATCCCCAGTGCCGACAGCAGGAAGCTCACCGCGTCGAGGCCGACCGTCAGCGCCGCCCCGAACCAGGACACGAGCACGCCGCCCAGGGGTGGACCGACGCTGATCATCGTCCACAGTGTCGTCTCGAAGCGGCTGTTGGCCGCCATCCGCTGATCGGGCGTCACCAGCGCCTTGAGGTGCGCGCCGCCGGCGGCGTTGAAGACGATCGAGCACGCCGTCTGCGTCACCCCGACCACGCACAGGTGGGCGTAGGTCAGCACCCCGAAGACCATCGCGACGGGAACGCTGGCCAGGACGGCGAAGCGCACCAGGTCGGCGCCGATCATGACCGGTCTCTTGCGGCGGAACTCGATGAGGCCGCCGGCGGGAAGGGCGATCATCGCGCTCACGATCGCCGCCAGTGCGGCCAGCAGGGTGACCTCGAAGGTCGAGGAGTCGAGCACCGTCACCGCGATCAACGGAAGGGCGCCCATGCCCACCGTCGTGCCGAGCTCACTGATCGCGTAGGCGCCCCACAGGCGCCGGAAATCGGGTCCCAGGGAAGACATCCGCGCCGACACTAGACCCCGTGCCGGGCGGTCGAGATCGCGGGACCGAGGCGGGTCGCGGGATGGGAGATGGGCTCTGACCTGCGCGGAGAAAGTTTTTCTCGTTTCGCGGTCACATTCTGCGCGGCCCGCGGGTCAACCAGACGACCGACCGAAAACGCACCCCCGCGAGGAGCACCACCGTGAACACCGCCTACATCATCGTCACCGTCATCTCGGCCGTCTGGGTCGGCTTCTCGGCCTTCTCCCTGTACCGCAAGGCCGACTTCGTCGCCCAGCCCCTCAACGACTACGGCGTGCCCGAGTCGTGGTGGCCCTGGCTGGCCACCGCAAAGGCCGCCGGCGCCGTCGGCCTCCTCGCCGGTCTGTGGATCCCCTACCTGACCCTGGCGGCCGGGATCGGCATCATCCTCTACTTCCTCGGCGCCGTGATCACCGTCCTGCGGGCCCGCTCGTACAAGACCGTCGCCTTCCCGGTGCTGTACCTGGTGCCCGTCGTGGTGGCGCTGGGACTGGGACTGGCGGCCGGAAGCCTCGTCTGACGCGCACGGAACTCGCGGCCGCCGAGCGGCCGCGATTTCGTGCGTTCGGCTGGCGTCGGCAAGATCGGACAGCCCCTCCGATGTCGCCCGCCTCACGTGCCCACATCCTTTCGCCGACGACGCGCACAGGCTCGGTCGCGTTCGCCGCCGCCGCCGTCGACGCCTGCGCCTTCCCTGTTCTGCGCCTGCCCGAGGTCATCACCGTCGGCAGCAGCTATTCCTCTGACGAGCAGGAATCGCTCGGCGGAGCCTGCACGGACGTCTTCGCCCCGGGCAGCGGTCTGGTCTCAGCATGGGTCACCGACGACACCGCCACACGCACTGCGTCCCGGATCGGCGCCTCGGCCGTCGCCGCGGGCGCCGCCGCGATGTACCTCCAAGGCCATCCCGCGGCGAGCCCGTCGGAGATCTCGGCGGCCCTCACCTCGGCGGCCGTGCCGGACCGTCCGCGCGGCTACCGACTGCTCAACACGCGGTTCATGGAAGCCGCCCCCGCGACCGGCGACTTCTCCATGTCCGTCGATCGTGCGGCCGTCACCGTCGAGCGGGGCAGTTCGGTAAATTCACGATAAGTCTCTAACCCTCGATCCGCGGGTTCGCCCAGTGGTTGTGCAGGAACGCGGCCTTCCCGTCGGCCGTGTTCTCCAGGAACACCACGGGTGCCCCGGCGTCGCCGGGTTCGCCGCTCACGGCGACGAACAGGTCGCCGTCGAGCCGCAGCAGTTCCTTGCGCGGGGTCGGCGGCAGCAGCCCGGCCAGATCGGTCCCGTTGACCGAGTCCAGCCACAGCCGGCCGTCCTCTTCGACGACGTCGAAGCGCACCAGCCCCTGGTCGTAGGATCCGGCGTACCGCTCGGGATTCGTCACCGGCGAAGGGTTCTCGGGCACCGGGAGCGGCCCGGGCACCGAAACTCCGGCCAGTTCGCCCAGCACGTGCCCGAAGACCTCGCGGGCGAGGCCGCCGACGTCGCCGCCGTTGGTCAGCATCGCCACCGCCACGCCCTCGCCGGGCAGCAGCCGCAGGAACGCCGTCTGGCCGACGGTGTTGCCGTCGTGACCGACGACCTCGCGGCCGCCCTCCCAGTCGAACAGGTGCCAGCCGAGGCCGATGCCCATGGGCCGAACACTGCGCCGGGGCACGTCGACCTCGGCGACCCGCATGCGCTCCACCGACTCCGCCGACAGCAGGCGCGTGCCCCCGGGCGTCACGCCGCCGTCGAGGTGGAGGCGGGCGAAGGCGAGCAGGTCGCGCGCGGAGGTCGACAGCATCGCGCCGGCGGGACCGTTCGAGGCCGGCAGTCCCCACGTCGACTGCACCTCGAACTCACCGCCGGGCCCGGTGGCGAGGTGGCCGACGGCGGCGCGGTGCAGGATCGCCTCGTCGGCGTTGGTGGCGACGGTGACACCCAGCGGGCCGGCGAGTTCGTCGTGGACGGCCGCGCCCCACGTGGTTCCCCGCAGCACCTCGACGATCCGGCCGAGAACGCAGAACGCGGCGTTGTTGTAGGAGAACAGCCGCCCGGGCTGCAAGGGCTGCGGGACGGTCGGCAGGACCTCCTCGACGAGCTTGGCGACGGCGTCGTCGCCGCGCCCGGTGTCGCGGAAGACGTCGCCCTCGAAGCCGGCGGTGTGGTTGAGCAGGTGGCGGACGGTGATGCGGGCGGAGACCTCGGGGTCGGCGGTGCGAAACTCCGGCAGGTACTTCACCACCGGCGCGTCGAGCTCGACGAGGCCCTCGTCGACCAGGCGCATGACCAGCGTCGTCGTCCAGATCTTGGTGATGGAGCCGATCTGGAACAAGGTGTCGGCGGTGGCGGGGATGCCCGCGCGCAGGTTCGCCGAGCCCGCAGCCGCGTCGACGACCTCGCCGCCGGCCAGAACGGCGACGCTCGCGCCGGCGACCTTCCGCTCGGCGACCAGTTCCGGCAGGCGGTCGGTCAGCCAGGCCGCGATGTCGTCGAGCGCGCTCATCGTCTTCTCCTTCAGGCGGGAGCCACGATGCTAGCGGGATTTCAGCGCAGCACCCCGAGCGCCAGCGACCCCGCCGCGAGCGCCAGGAAGGCCACCGGCACGGCGATATTGGAGTAAGCGCTGGCGCGGATGTGCGCGACGACCGCTCCGATGAAGAACAGCACGAGGCCCACGGCCGCGGCGATGCCGATCCACTCGACGCCCAGCATCCCGATGACCAGCCCCACGGCCCCGGCGAGCTTCAGCACACCGAGCATCGGGATCCACGACTGCGGCACGCCGGCCCCCTGGGCGTTGTCGCGCACGTACCGGACCCCGGCGAGGTCGGCGATCGCGATCAAGGCGTTGAGCGCGGCGGTGAGGATCGTAATGATCAGGTAGGCGGTCTGCATGGCCCCAGTCTTCGGCGAGGCCTCCCGCGCGTCCAATACCTCTTTCCATAACCTGTGGGCATGGATGTCGACACCCGGCTGCTGCGCTACTTCGCGGCCGTCGCCGAGGAGGGAAACCTCACCCGCGCCGCCGAGCGCCTGCGCGTTTCCCAGCCCGCGCTGACCAAGCAGATCCGCCGGCTCGAAACACTCCTGAAGGTGCGCCTGTTCGACCGCTCACGCGCCGGCATGGCCCTCACCGACCCCGGCCGCACCCTCGCCGAACGCCTCCCGGCACTCCTCGGCGACTGGGACACCGCCGTGCACGCCACCCGTGCGAGCGCCGGACGCGCCGCCCGCACCCTCCGCGTCGGCTTCCTCGCCAGCGCCGCCAACGAGGCGACCCGGCCGATCGTCGCCGCCTTCACCAAGCGCCGCCCCGGCTGGCGCGTCGAGATGCACCAGGCGTCCTGGGCCGACCCGACCGGCGGCCTCGCCACCGGCGACGTCGACGCCGCCCTGGTCCGCCTGCCGTTTCCCGGGCAGGAGACCCTGCGGTTCGCGGTCTTGTTCGCCGAGCCGCGCATGGTCGCGCTCGCCGACTCCCACCCGCTGGCCGCGCGCGAGCGCGTGGACTTCGCCGAGCTGCTCGACGAGCCCTTCGTCGCCGCTCCCGCCGAGACGGGCGGCTGGCGCGACTACTGGCTGGCCGCCGAACGGCGCGATGGCCGGGCCCCGCGCGTCGGCGCCGTCACCGACCAGCCCGACGCGTGGCTCAGCGCCATCGCCAACGGGTACGGGGTCGCGCTGGCACCGGAGTCGGCGGCGCGCTTCTACGCCCGTCCGGGCGTGACGTACCGGCCGGTCGACGGCGTCGAGCCGAGCGAGGTGGGCGTGGCGTGGTCGCCGGGCGCCGAGGGCGACCCGGTCGTGCGCGACTTCGTCGAGTGCTGCCTGCGGGTCGTCAGGAGCGGCGGTCGGCCTTCTGCGACTTGACGCGCGCGTTCTCCCGGCGCACCTCGGCCTGGGTGTTGCGCTCGGCGCTGAGCCACTCGGGGTTCTCGGCCTTGATGGCCTCGATCTGCTCGGTCGTCAGCGCCTCGGTGACCCCGCCGCGCGCGAGCCCGGCGATCGACACGCCCAGCTTCGCGGCCACGACCGGTCGCGGGTGAGGGCCGTCGCGGCGCAGGTCGCGCAGCCACTCGGGCGGGTCGGCCTGGAGCGAGTTGAGCTCGTCGCGGGAGACGACACCCTCCTGGAACTCGGCGGGGGTGGCCTCCAGGTACACACCCAGCTTCTTCGCCGCTGTCGCGGGCTTCATGGTCTGGGTGGTCTTCTGCGACGTCATGGGCCAAGACTAACGAGCGCGACCGCCGCCCCGGACCGGGACCGGTAGCCTGACCTGGTGACCGGCCCCGAGGTACCTCCGACGTTCCGCCTCGCCTACGTCCCCGGGGTGACGCCCACGAAGTGGGTGCGGGTCTGGGAGGAGCGCCTCCCCGACGTTCCGCTGACGCTCGTCGCGACCCCCGCCGCCGAGGCGGAGGCCCTGCTCCGCGAGGGTGGCGCCGACGCGGCGCTGCTGCGCATGCCGGTCGACCGCGACGCCTTGCAGGCGATCCCGCTCTACACCGAGACGACCGTCGTCGTGGTCCCCAAGGACCACGTCGTGGCCGCCGTCGAGGAGCTGCGGGTCGGTGAACTGGCCGACGAGGCGATCCTGCACCCCCACGACGACGTCCTGGAGTGGGAAACCCCACCCGGACGGCCCGCCGTCGAGCGCCCCGAGAGCACCGAGGACGCCATGGCGTGGGCGGCGGCCAGCGTCGGGCTGCTGATCGTGCCGCAGTCGCTGGCGCGGCTCTACCACCGCAAGGACCTCGTCTACCGGCCGCTGACCGACGCGCCGGAGTCGCGGATCGCGCTGTCGTGGCCGGCGGGCGACACCGGCGACCTGGTCGAGGAGTTCATCGGCATCGTGCGCGGCCGGACGGTCAACAGCTCGCGGGGACGGTCGGCCCCACCGCCGCCGAAGGCCGCGCCCACCGCGAAGAAGAAGCCCCCGCCGCGTAAGGCAACGCCCGCGAAGAAACCGCAGGGTGGCGCCGCCAAGGGCGGCGGGAAGCGTGGGAAACCCCGCAAGCGCTAGTGAGGCATCATGGCGGCATGTCGGATACCCCCACGATCACCGAGTCCTGGCAGCGCATCGAGGCGTGGCTGAGCCGCCACGCGCCCGGCAGCCTCGCCAAACTCGCCCCGCCCGCGACCGATGAGGCCATCGCCACGGCCGAGAAGGCCATCGGCGTGGAGTTTCCCGCGCAGCTGGTCGAGTCGCTGCGCTGCCACGACGGGCTGAAGCGCTGGGGAAACATGTTCCCCGGCCAGCCGCCGCTGGAGGTCCGGCGCATCGTCGCGCACTGGAAGATGTGCATGGAGATCAACGAAGACCTCGGAGAAGACGCCGGCGAGGGCAACGCGAACTTCGCGGAGCCCTGGTGGCACCCCCTGTGGATCCCGTTCGCCGAGATCGACGGTGACTCGCAGATCATCGACCTGCGCCCGGGACCCGACCACGGACGCCTCGGCTGGGCCGTCCACGACAACGGCGGTGACTTCGACGAGGCGTGGCCCGACCTGGCCGCATACATGCACGCGGTCGCCGAGGCCTACTACGCGGGCGGCCCGGTCGAGCACAGTTACCCGTACCTGCTCGGCGACGAGGTGTGGTGGTCGCCGGCCGACACCACCGACGTCAACGGCAAGCCGGTGACACCCGCGCCGATCGGCGTCAGCTGACGCGCCGGGCCGCGAGCAGGCCCGGCCGGATGAACGCCACCGCGCCCGACGCGCCGGGCAGGAAGTCGACGTGCCGCCGGGGCGAGACCGTGCCGTCAACGAGGAAACGGTCGTTCCCGGCCGGTCGAGCGAGCACGGTCTCCCCGCCGGTCGTCACCCGCAGCGCCTCCCCGTCGACGCTGACCTCGTGCCGCGCCGACCGGCGCGCGTAGGTCCCGGCGTAGTCGGCGAGAGGTCGCGCCTGGTCGCCGATCGCCGGTCGCGGCTCCTCCAGGCCGGTGCTCGCCGCGATCGCGCGCGTCGCCACGTCGAGGACCACGTCCTCACTGCCCCTGCCGACCGCGAGCACCGCGACGGCCGTGCGCCGCGACGGCACCGACCACAACCGTGTCCGGAAGCCGCCGTACACACCGCTGTGGCCGGCCACGACCGTCCCGTCGGCCGCGCGCCACGCCTCCCAGCCGGGACCCCACAGGCGATCGCCGTAGGCGTCGGCGAAGTCGGCGGCGCCCAGGACGCCCAGGTCGCCGAGAGCACCGCCCGGCCAGGTCGCGGCGGCCAAGGCGAGAACGTCGTGGACCGTCGCCCGCACACCTCCCGAAGAGATGCGCGCCCGGGGCATGGACAGATACGACGACCGCCGGGGGTCGGCGTCGTCGTGCGCGAGGAGGGAGGCGTCGTCGGCCCAGGGACGGCAGTCGGCGCCGGTCATCCCCGCCGGTGCCAGGACGCGCTCGCGCAGCGCGGCCTCGAAGGTCGTCCCGGCCGCCACCGCCGCCCGATGCCCCACCAGCCAGTACCCGGGGTTGCCGTAGGACCAGGGCGCGCCCAAGTCCTCGATCAGGTCCGGGCGCGCGGCGTAGGCCGCGAGCGCGCCGTCACCGTTTCCCAGCGCCTCCAGGTCACCGCCCCAGTCCGGCCCGACCCCGCCGGTGTGCCGCAGCAGCGAGCGCACGGTCGCGGCACCGAGCACGGGCGCGTCGAGGTCGAGGAGCCCGTCGGCGGCCAGTGCGTGGAGCAGCGCCGACGTCGCCGGCTTGGTGATCGAGCAGACCGGAAACGGCGTCCCGTCCGTCAGAGGCTTCCCGCCCGGACCTCGCCGGCCCGCCGCGTGCGTGTCGACGCGCTCGCCGACTCGCACGCCGAGCACGATGCCGTCGGCGAGTCCGGTGGTCACGGCGGAGTCGAGCGCGTTGATCAAGTCGTCCACAAGAGGAATGTAGTCAGCTGGACGGCCGCGTCGGTGAAGCGGGCGCTAGTCGGGGAAGCGCTGGAGGAGTTCGGCGACGGACTGTTCCAGCGCCAGCGACACGAAGGCGTCGGCAAAGCCGAGCGCGTGGTTGATCCGGATCATGTGGACGTTCGCGGTCGCCGTCCCGGTCTGGATCCGCCGCACGCCCGGCCGGTCGTCCTCGATCCAGGCCAGCATCGCCGTCTTCATGCGCACGCCGAGCCCGAGCCCCCGGTGGCGCGGCAGGACCGCGGTGACCTTCTGGAAGGCGCGCTCCTGGTCGTCGGGGGTCAGCTCGACCACCGTCATGCCGGCGACGGCGCCGGTCGCCGACTCCATCGCGACCAGCCCTCGCTGCTCCACACCGCGCCCCAGCAGCCGCTCCTCCTCATCCCGCAGCCGCTCGACCGTCCGCGACGGAAAGCGCCAGGACGCCTGATCCCCCGGCCGGTCCTCGAAGGCGATCAGACCGTCCACATAGGACTCCACCATGTCGTCGGGAACCCGCCCCACCCACCGCCGCAACTCGAAACCGTCGGGCATCGGCCCCGCCAACGCCCGCCACCCACCACCCGCGATCTCAAGACGCTGCATCACAAAGCTGGCCGTGGTCCGAAACCCTTGCGCCGCGGCCCATCGGCTCCCCGGCCCGCCGCCCCACGCGCCACCGATCAGCCGGTCGTAGCCGCTGTCCCGGATCGCCGGAATCGCCGACTGCAACAAAGCCGTCCCCAACCCCCGCCGCCGATCCACCGGGCGCACCCGCACCCCGATCCGCGCCAAGCCGACGTTCTCCTGCCCCAGCAGGTCAAGCCGAGCCCCACCCACCAGCCGCCCACCCTCGCGCCCCAGCCACACCCGCGTCCCCACATCCGCCGGATTCGGGCGCAGCATCGTCTCGACTGCCTCAACCGTCGGCGGATCGATGTCGGGAAACTCCACGGCATAGAGCTCGCCCATCAGCCCGTGATAGTCGGCGATGTCGGCGGGCGAGACGGTGTCGAGGGCACGAATGTCGAGAGGCATGCGGCGCAGCCTATTGCCCGAAGGCTCCCGATTGGCCACCCTGTGCTCGGCCGCCGTCGCCGTCGCCGCCGGCTACGAGTTCCGGCCCGAAGTGACCGACGATCTTCTCCTTTATCGACCGCACCCCGGCCCACCCTTCTTCTGCTGGTAGCAACCCCATCTCGCACTTGACCCGCATGCGTACCCTGTCCTCACCTCGTGTGCCGATGGCACACACTTTGCCCCTCATCGGCGGAGGTGACCGCGATGAAATCCTTGGCCGAGGCTCTTCAGGCACTGTCGATCGCGGTGACGTCCCCGCGAGGCATGGCGAGGGTGACGGTCTCGGGCGGCGGCACCAGCGTTGTCGTACGCGGACGAGGGGTCACCGCGATCGGTGAGGCCGACATCGCCGCCGAGGTGGCCGCCGCCTGGCGCCGCGCCTTAGTCCGGCGGCTGAAGGCCACCGAGCTGTTACAGGAACAGTGGCGTGGCAACGAATCGCGCGCGCCCTCCCCTGAACTGGTCGAGCGGGCCCGGCTGCGCCGTCTCGCCCTCGACGGCGTCGACGTGACCGCCACATCCCCGCGCGGACTCGCCAAGGCCCGCCGCAAAGGGGACCTCGACGTCGCGCTCGCCTTAAGGCCGGGCGCCCTGGATTTCCTCGACGACGACGAGCTCGGCGCGGAGATCACCGCCGCCGTCCGGGCCGTCGACGGCGCACGGACCCTGGCGCGCCGCGCCGCACTGGCCGCCGTGTCCGAAGTAGACCGACCCCATCCCCCTCCTCCCGGCAGGTGATCTCCCCATGCCCGACAACCCCGGCTTCGGTTTCGACGCGCTGATCAGCGAAGGCGCGATCTGGAGCAAGTTCGACGAGTTCAAGCGCGCCTTCGTGGACGCCCTCATCGAAGACAGCGAGATCGAGGGCGCCGACGACTTCTACTCCGTCGGCGCACAGCCCAACCTCTGGCACCAGGTCCACATGAACGCCAAGTTCGTCGTCTCCGGCAACCCCTTCAGCCTCGAACCCGTGGTCGGCAAACTCTACGACGGGTTCCGCGACCTCCAGACGGCCATGGGCGAGTTCCGCGGCCTCGACACCGAACTGCAGGGCTGGTCGACCCGGGCCGCCGGCCAGTTCCGGACCGGCTACTACGACAAGTTCGAGCGCGTCAACCTCAACCAGCTCGTCGTCACCAGCGAACTGGCCGGCCTGGTGGGCGGATACCGGCAGATCATGGCCGCCGGCCGCAAGGACTTCGACGCGATCCTCGACAGTGCCATCGCCGCGTGTCGCGGTTACCGCAAGGAAAGCGGGGGTTCGAGTGCGTGGAGCACCGGCTTCAAGGTCGCCGGGATCGTCGCGACCGTCGCGGGAACCGTCGCCGCGGTCTTCGGAACCGCGGGACTGGCCGCCCCGGAGGCCGTCGGCGGCGGCATCGCCATCGTCGGCGGCCTGGCGAGCCTGGGAAGCTCGGCGACCGAGTCGTCCGGCGGATCCACCACCCGGACCTTCGGCTCGCCGTTCGAGATCCTGTCGCAGTTCAACAGTGTCAGCGACTCCTTGTGCGAGCGCATGGTGACCGAGGCCGACCGGCTGCTGGCGGTGCTGACGTCCGATGTGGACGAAGTCGGCGACGGGTCTGCCTTGGTCGTACCGCGCCCCGACGTGGCGACCCTCAACGCGAACCAGTATCTGACGGAGTTCCCGTTCTACGGTGACAGCAACGACCAGACCGTCGACCTCCTGGAGCTGTGGATGGCCGGCACGAGGCGCCTGCCGATCGTCGCGGCGACCTACGGGGAGGCCGGATCCCGGTTGCCCTACAGCGGATCGAGCCTGACCGCCGGGCTCAGCGACGCCGAGTTCATCGGCGCCGGGGCGGTGGCCTATCTCGACCACCTGCTCGACGTCCTGGTCCACCGCATCGGCCAGACCCGCGACGATCTCGTCGACGTCGGCGGCATCCTCGTCGACATCGCCTGGGCCTACGCCGAAACCGACCAGGACAGCGCCGCCGGTCTCCAGGCCCTCATCGACGACGAGCGGCAGCGCGGCAACCTCGACGACGTCCCCACCCAAGTACCCGACGTCGCCGACGTTCCCATCAGCCCGCTTCCGGCCACCGCCCCCGAATCGGGCCAGGCCCCCGGCAGCTACAACCCGGTGATGCCCGACACCGTCGTCCCGATGGGCGACGGCACATCGATCATCGTCGAGTCGCCGCCCGCCGACGATCCCGTGTGGACCACTGACGACGAGTACGACCCGGACGGTCCGCACGGCGGTTACACGCAACCGCCGCCGAGGGACGGGGGCTGATCCGACGCCGATGACCAGCGGCGGCGCGGGGAAGGAGGCGGCGCGGACCGCCTCCTTCCCCGTCAGGAGCCGCCGAAGCGGTCGCCGTTCTCGGCCGTGCCCGCGATGCCCGGCGTGTCCTGGGAGAGGTAGTCGGAACCGGAGGCGGCGAGTCCGGTGCTGGTGGAGTAGATGACGGTGGCCGCGCCTTGAGCCCCGTTCTCACCCGGGGCACCGACGACCAGGGCGTGGTACCCGGTGCCGGTGATGTCGAGGAATCGCAGGGTCGCCCCCCAGTCGTCGCCGGTCTCGGTCGATCCCGGGATTCCCGCGGTGTCCTGTGTCCACACCTTCGCCTGAGCGGGAACCACACCGCTGCCGGAGCCCGGGAAGACGGTCACGAGAGTGTCGGCGGGGCTGTACACGGCGAGGTCGGCGATCCGGTCCCCGTTGACGTCGGCGGAGGCGAGGGTCTTGCCGAACTTGTCGTCGGCGCCGGTATTACCGGGGACGCCGCTGGTGGCCTGGGTGATCTGGACGGCCCCGGCAGGGCCGATCTTCTTCCCGTCGGAGTACAGCACGTTGAGGGTTCCGGCGTCCGCCTTGCGCTTGCCGTCGGTACCGGTGACCGCCGCGCCGGGCGCGGTGACAGCCAGGTCGGCTTTGCCGTCGCCGTTGAGGTCGCTCAGGGCGACCTGGGCGCCGAAACGGTCGGGATCGTCGCCCTTGGCCGAGTCGTAGCCTCCCGCCGTGCCGGGGACCCCGGGGGTCGCTTTCGACAGCCGGGAGCCGCCTCCGGGACCGGACCCGCTGCTGCCGTACATGAGGGTCACGACGCCGGTAGCCCGTCCCGTGTCCTCCTTGTCGCCCGGTGCTCCGATCACGAGATCGTCGTTGCCGTCGGCGTTGATGTCTCCGGCGGCCAGGGCTTCACCGAAGCGGTCTCCGGTCTCGGCCTTCCCAGGCACGGATCGGTCTCCTTGCTTGATCACCCGGACCGATGTCCGCTCAAGGGGGCCGTTGTAAAGGAATGCCTGGCCGGCGCCCTTCCCGGGAGCCCCGACGACGAGATCGTCGAACCCGTCGGCGTCGAAGTCGCCGACCGTCAGGGCAGCACCGAATGAGTCGCCGGCGCCGGGGGCGATGAGGTTGAGGGCCGTCGGGTACTGCTGCAGACTTCCATCCGGTCGGCCGAAGAACACGATGACCTGCCCGGCGTCACGTGCCGACCCGAGGTCCTCGCCGGGTGCGGCCACGGCCAAGTCGGCGTGCCCGTCGCCGTTGAAGTCCCCACTGGCGGTGGTCTTGCCGAATCCGTCGCCGGTCTCGCCGGAGCCCGGGACGCCGGTGCTGTCCTGGTTGATCGCGATGCTCGCGGTGCCAGCCGCCCCCGAGGCGGTACCGGGCAGGATGTGGACCGTCCCGGTGTCCTTGTCCGACCCGATGTCCTCACCTGGCGCGGCGACCACGGTCTCGGCGAACCCGTCACCGTTGAAGTCGAACGGAAGCGGGTTGACCCGCACCGTGCTCCCCCCTTGCGCCGGCAGATGTCCGGCGTCACCCGCCCATGTAGCGGTGTAGGAGTACGGGCCGGAGGCCCCGGGAGTGTCGGTGAACGTGAAGGATCCGTTCGCGGCCACCGGTACCGAGCCCAGCTCCACCGGGTTGGCCCACCGGTACGACCTGGTGATGGAGACGGTCGTCTCCACGCCCGGGCCTCTTGACAACGCGCCCGTCAACCGCACGGCCTGCCGGTAGTCGACCGCGTAGGGCGCGCCCATCGAGATCGAGGTCTGGATCCGGGTCGGTTCCCGCAGGATCCGAAGCTGCGGCGCGACCACGCGGTCGCCGTAGGAGAACGAGTAGGCGGCGATGAGCCAGCCGTTGGCCGCGAACTCCAGCGAGCGCGGGTGCAGCTTCCAGCCCCAGGTGGTGACCGCCCGGTACCGCCGAATCTCCTGCTGCGGCGCCCCGTCGGCGATCCTGCGCACGGTGATGACCGGGAACACGCCGGTCTCGGCCGTGGCCATCAGCCGCCCGTCGGTGTCGACCGCGACCGCGCTGGGCTTCCCCTCGGCGACGCCGAGCACCCGCGTTCGGGACAGGTCCGCCGTCTTGAAGAACTCGTAGCCGCTTCCGCAGGCGCCGACAACATGGTCGCCGCCGTTCAGCAGCGCGGCATCGACGCAGCCCGCGTGATCGGCCGACCCGACCTCGACCGGAGCGCCGGAGGACACGTCGAACACGTGGAACGCACCCGCCGTTTCGACCCGTTCGGTCACGAACAGCCGATCCGGGCGATCCGGGAGGGCGTGGACATCCGCCCGGGGTGCGTCCACTCCGGTGTCGGCCGCTTGGCCCGTGGCCGGGTCGACCGTGCCGAGCCCTCCGCCGGTGTGCGTCGCGCAGTCCTCGAAGCCGTACCAGATCCGGCCCCCGGTGGACGCCAGCGACCGTGCGCACTGCCCGGAAGGCAGCGCGATCGTCGACAGCGCGAACGTCCGCGCGTCGATCACCGTCAGCTCGGACGCCCCCAGCTCGGCGACATGGACGCTGCCCCCGTCGGGCCCCAGGACCATCGCCGTCGGCGTCCCGTCCAGCGCGATCATCTGCCGCGCCGTGCCGTCGAAGTCGACGACGGCAACCGAATCCGGGGCGGTCAAGGACACGAAGACCTGGCCGCGCTCGTCATCGACCAGCACATCCGAGACGGTTCCCAAGGGAAGGTCGGTGACCGTGTCCGGCGGGTTCGGCGTTTCCTCGGCTGAGGCGCTCGCCGAAGAGACGACGACACCGGACATGGCGAGGGCGACCGCGATGAGGGCGGCGTGGAGCCTGGAAGGCATGGGCGATCCTGCGGGCAAGAAAAGGGGCGTGCGGGCTCGGCGAGCATACTGGTGAACCCCGAGGTCCGCACGCCGAGGTTCACCGGCCGTGCCCGACTTGATAGAACACTCGGGTGACGGATCGCAGCATTGTCGTGGTCGGTGCCGGCATCGTCGGGTCGTGCCTGGCGTACCGGCTGGCCGGGCGCGGCCGGCCTGTCACGTTGATCGACGCGGGGCTGCCCGGTTCGGGCGCCACCCGCGCCTCTTTCGCCTGGATCGGGCGACCGCGCATCAGCGACCTGCCCTCGGCACCGCTGCGATACCTCGCCCTCGACGAGTACCGGCGGCTGGAGGCCGAGCTTCCCGCGTTGTCGATCCGCTGGTCGGGATCGCTCAGCTGGGACGGCTTCGACGAAGAGCCCGGGCCGCGCACCGGCGATGTCGCGGCACTGGAACCGCACCTGCTCGACCCACCGGCCGAGGCCGTCCATCGCCCCGAAGACGCGGCACTCGACCCCGTCGCGGCGGCCGAGATCCTGGTCGCCGCCGCACGCGACCGAGGCGCGCGGGTGCTGACGGGGACGCCGGCCACGGGCCTCGACCACCAGGCGGGCACGGTCGGCGGCGTCCACACGACCGGCGGCTTCGTTCCCGCCGAGACCGTCGTCCTGGCCGCCGGCACCGGCACGGTCGCCCTGTGCTCGACGATCGGCGTCACCGTGCCCGTCGAGCCGTCACCGGCCATCCTCGTCCGCCTGCGCGCGGATCCCGGCCTGGTCAAGACGATCGTCGCGACACCGCGGCTGGAGGCCCGGCAACTCGACGACGGCACGATCCTTTCCCCCACGGCCTACCGCGGCGAGGCCGACCAGGCCGCGCTGCTGGCGACCGCCCACCGCGTCCGCGACCGCATCGCCGCCACCTTCACCGGCGCCGACGACACCGAGATCGTCTCCGCCGAGATCGGCTGGCGCCCCATGCCCGCCGACGGCGAGCCCATCGTCGGCCGCCCCACCGGAACCCGGGGCCTGTACGTCGCCGTGATGCACTCGGCGATCACGCTGGCCGCCGCGGTCGGCCGCCTCGCCGCCGGCGAGATCCTCACCGGGCAACCGGCCCCCGAACTCGCCGGTTGCCGGCCGGACAGGTTCCGCTGAGGTCGAGGGGGACGACCCGACCGCTAGATCACGTTCACCTCACCGTTTCGGAGAGCCGAGAGCGCCGCGTCGATCTTGCGGCGGTGCCCGTGAAACAGATTCAGCGCGGCGATCTGGTCCGGATCGAACCAAGCGACGGCCCTGGCCTCGGCGGTCGTCACGGCCTGTGCATCAGGGTCGACGAGCCGCGCCGCATATACGGCGATCATCCGGATGGCGGCCCCGCCGGCGCCGACACGCCTGTTGTCGAACACTCCGACCAGTCGATCGACGGTCACCTTGAGCCCGGTCTCCTCCTCGGTTTCCCGGACGGCGGTCGCATCGGCGCTTTCACCGACTTCGCAAGCACCGCCGGGCATCGCCCACTCGCCGGTGTCCGGACGTTGCAGCAGCAGGATCCTGCCCCGCCCATCGACGACGAGTGTTTCGGCACCCACCGTCGGAGTGTTCTGTGCTGTGTCGACGGCCGTTCGCGGCAGCGTCAGCTCGTTTCGTCCGGCCGGTGCGACCGTCTCATCGATCACGCTGGTGATCCGCGTGAAGCGCTCGACGTTGAACGAATCGTGAGACGAGAGCCCTTCCACGGCGAGCGCTCGCACTCGCTCGCAGATGCTCAGGACCTCGGATGGAACGTCGATGGGGCCCGAGGTCTCGGTCGCGGCTCCATCCGGGTTGAGAACACGGTCGGTGAGGGCGTCCAGTGGCGTATTCGCGTCGGTCGACCAAGAACCCCTGCTGGACACCGCCCGACTGGCGTCGTCCGACAGCTCGAAGGCGAGATGGAGGGTGTGCCGGCCGAGTTCGCCCGCGGTCATGCCGTCGCAGATGCCGACGAGGACGGGCTCGGCGACGGGTGTGAGCCGCAGGTCCGCCATCATCCTTTTCAGCGTGTCCAGCGGATGCCCGTCCACCGCCACAAGGTCCCGCGGTAGTCCGACAGCCCCCGGCGCCGTGGGCACCAGGAGGCGGGCACCGTCTGCTCGGGTGACCAGAAGGACAACTCCCAGGCGGGGCGTCTGGGGTCCGGCATCGGTGCCGAACTCGGCCTCGATCTCATCCGCCGCGCGGGTATCGATCCGGGCCGACAGTTCGGCGGCGAGGCGGCGGAGAGCGGTGAAGCGTCGCTCGTCGACCGCATCGGGGAAGTAGTGGAGCCCGTTGACCGCTTGAGCGCGCAGGAACTGCACCAGCGCGCAGATGCGTAGAACTGTCGAGGTCGATGCTCTGTCGTATCGCAATGAGGCTCCGTGAACGTTCGGGATGGTTGCCAAAGCTGCTATCGGAGGATATGGGCGACGGCGTCCTCTGCGGTGTACGCCGACAACCGCCCCGACCACCACGCGGCTCGACTGAGAGCGGACCGGTCGCCGCGCAGCCTGTCGAGCTCAGCGCGGACGCTCTCCCAGGCGACATCTTCCTCAAGCTCTGCGGCGGTCGTCCCCGGTGAGTCGACGGTGGCGCCCGAGGACAGACTTCGGCCGACCCCGAGACGTTCCAGCGCCTGCGCGTTGGCGGCTCGTTCCGGGCTGCTGTCCGGAAGTACGACACTGACGAGCCCGGCTTGCAGCATCGTCAAGCAGGTGCCGTGGCCCCCGTGGATCACCGCGGTGGACGCGCGTTCCATGACGGCGGACATGTCGACCATGTCGAAGGCGCGCATGCCGGCCCGGCCGAGTTCCCGGTCGAGCAGCGGCGTGAGGTGAGGTTCGCCGGTCGCGATCACGACCGAGTCCGCGATGTCGGCGAAGGCGTCGATGAACTCGTCGATGCGACGCAGATCGTTCACCGTCCGGTAGAGGAATACTCGATCCCGGTTCTCGCCTCCGAGACCGCGAGCCCTCTGCGGGTGACGTCGTTCGAGATCCGTCATCCGCGTCAAAGGTCCGATGTAGGCGGTCGTCTCGTCGTTGAAGGTGTCGGGCCGCGGATCCACTTCAGGGACGCTCGCGATCAAGAGCTTCCCCTTGAGGTACACCTCCCGGGCGTCGTCGCCGATCTGCGCCAGTCCCGCGCCTTTCAGCCAGGCGTTCAGCGGCGGTGCCGCTCGTGTCCACAGTGGAGGTGGTTTGGACCTGCCGGCGAAGGTCTGTCCTGGGAAGTGGACGTACTGGCCGATGCCGAAGCTGGGGACTCCGAGGGCCTCGGCGGCCACCGGTGAACTCAACCGCCCGTCGTGCACCACCGCGTCCGCGCCCGAGTCCCGGATGAGGGCGAGGTCGGACTCGATCGCGGCCGTGACGAACGCCGGATCGTCCCAGTGCCCCCACGGCCGGGATGTCAACGCCGGTTCGGGGTAGCGGATCGCGGTGCAATCGCCGTCGAGAATGAGCTCGGCGTGCCTCCTGGCCGGTTCGGCCGCGACTGTCACGTGGGCGCCGCGTCTGGCCAGGGCCGTGGCCAGCACCATGCATCTGGCGATGTGGCCCATGCCGTTTCCCCAGGGCAGGACGAGGATCTTGCGGACGGCCGTCACCGGCGTTGGTCCTCCTTCGGTTTCGGCTCGACTGGTCGGTAGCTCCTGCGGGCGGCCGCGTTCTCCGGCTTCGGTGCCGCCGCGGTCGGCTTTCTGGTGGCACCGGCGACGATCAAGGTTCCCGCCAGCACCCACAGGGACGCGATCGCGAACGACCAGCGCAGGTTCAACGCGCTGCCGATGATCCCGCCGGCGGTGCTGCCGATCAGGTGCCCACTGATGCGGGCGGTCTGGAAGACGCTCGTGCCGAAGCCGATCGCGCCCGGCGACATGTCCTGTACGAGGCTGACGGCCACTCCGACCGCGGCGGCCAGCACGAAGGCGTCGGCGATCTGGAAGATGATCAGATGCCAGAGTCGAGTGGACACGGCGACTCCGAGCAGACTGACCACGCATACGGCTCCCCCCGAGAGGACGACACGACGCGGCCCCCAGCGCACCGCCGCCGTGCCGCACAACGGCAAGAACACCAGCTCCATGATGGGAGTGACGCCGAAGATGGCCGCGACGCTCGTGAAGGACATGTCGAGTTCGTCGATGACGAAGACGCCGAGGTAGGCGGTCTTGAGGATCGGCGCGGTCAGGAGCAGAGCGAGCCCGGCACCCGTGACGTAGAGGCGCACCCTCGTAACCCTTGGACGCGATGCTGTCTCGGGATGGGACGCCTCTCGCGCCGGCCCGCGCCCGGCTGGGGTACGGAGCATGGCGATTCCGATGGCCGCGGCGTAGACCCCGCCGAAGATCGCGAACGCCGCGCCGGTGTCCAGGAGCAAGACGATGCCCCCGAGCAGTACGGGACCGATGGTGTACCCCAGCGAGTATCCGGACCGCAGGCTCGTGAGCACCCCGCTCGCCTGGTGGTCGGGTAGGGACACGAGTTCTCTGCCGACGGCGAGGAGCTGTCCGTTGGTGAAGTCGATGAGAGAGATGAAGACGACACCGACGACGACAACGGCGACATAGCCCTCGACCAGATTCAGCGCGATCATGCCGATGGCGACCCAGCACGCACCGGCCGCGGCCAACCTGCCTCGTGAGCGAACACGGTCGGAGTAACGCCCCAGAACCAGCGTCACCGGGATGGCGGTCAAGCTCGCCGCGGCGAAGTAGAGCCCGATGCCCCGCGGCCCGCTCGTCGTCGTGGCGTCCAGGTGAACCGGCAACGCGTAGACGTATCCGGAGATCGCGGCTCCGGAGATGATCAGGCAGACGAAGGTGGCACGAGTATGGCGTTGTGCGAGTACATCGCGGTACGTCTGGATGACGACGCTGAGCATGTGGGTTCCTGACTCCGCTGATCTAGGGCGAGCGGTACGGGAGGCTCATACGAGCGCGGGGAGGCTCCCCCAGCGAGACCGATTGCGCGCGAACCACTCGATCGTCCGCAGGATTCCGTCCTCCCAGTTCACCGTCGGCTGCCAGCCCGTCACAGAGCGGATCTTCCCGTAGTCGACCTTGAGCGCCAGGACCTCCGTGCCTCCCGGCCGCATGAGGGAGCGGTCCTCGACGATCTCGCACTCACCCCAGTGCCCTTTGGACCGCCCGACGGCGAGGATGAGTCGCGCCCACTCCCGGATACTGATGTCCTGTCCGTTGCCGTAGGTGTACACATCGCCCGAAGCGACGGTGGCCGCCGTGGCCAGATGGGCGCGCACACCGTCGGTGCAATAGGTGAAGTCCCGGCTCGGCCTGGTGTCCCCGAGGATCACGGTGTCGCGCTGTAGGGCTTGGGTGATGACCGTTCCGGTGATGAAGTCGTATGTCTGACGTGGCCCGAAGTGGTTGAAGAGGCGGACGACCGTGACCGGAACCCCATATGCGGCGTGGTAGTTCCGCGCGAGGAAGTCCTGCGCCACCTTGGTGGTTCCATAGATGCTGCGCGGGTCGAGTGGCGACTCTTCGTCGAACGTGACCTCGATGCGCTGGACGTCCTCGGTGAACTGGCGGCCGTGACTGTTCCCGTACTCCTCGGAAGTGCCGACTTGGTCGAAATGCTGTAGTTCGAGGCCGTGGTCGACGATGGACTGCAGGAGGTTCAGGGTCGCGATGATGTTCGAACTGACGGTTTCGTAGGGCTGCGTCCAGGACCGGTGGACGTGCGGCTGGGCGGCGAAGTTGAAGACGAAGGGCTTCTCGTCATCGGCGGCCAGGGCGCGGACGGCCCTGTCGACGGTGTGCCTGTCGGACAGATCGCCCCACGTGATCGTGACGTTCTCACGCAGGTGTTCCAGGTTGGTGAGACTGCGACCGGATCGCGCCCTCACGACCGTGTGGACTCTCGCGCCCAGGCTCACCAGCGCGTCGGTGAGGTGGGAACCCAGAAAGCCGTCGGCGCCGGTGACCAGGGCCGCCCGATCACGATAGAGGTCGCCGAACTCCGCGAGGAGGCCGGCTCGCTCGGCCTCGGACCATGACTGTTCCAGCATCGGTGCTCCCGTTCTGTCGGTTGGTGGATCCGGCCCTTATCGGGGCTCGCGACCGAGGTTCGTCAGCCGATGCGTACCGCTGTGCCGGTCAGCTGAGACTCGACGGCCGCGTCGGCGAGGATCTGCGCGCGCAGGCCGTCCTCGCCGGAGGGGGCGATCGCGGTCCCGGCGAGGACGGCGGTGATGAACGCGTCGATTTCGGCCCGGAAGGCCTGGGAATAGCGCTCGGGGAAGAACGGAAGCAGTGGTGCCCGGGTGAAGCCCCCGGCGCCGGCCTTCTCCACCGTCGAGGTGTGCAGGTTCTCGGCGCGCAGCATGCCCTCCGATCCGTGCACTTCGATGCGCTGGTCGTAGCCGTAGGTCGCGCGGCGCGAGTTCGAGATGTGCGCGATGCGTCCACTCCTCGTCGTCAGCGTGACCGATGCAGTGTCGATGTGACCTGTGGTTCGCAGGTCGGGGTCGACGAGGGCGGAACCGACGGCGTAGACGCTGACCGGCTCCTCGTTCAGTAGGTGCCGGGCCATGTCGAAGTCGTGGATGGTCATGTCCCGGAACAGGCCACCGGAGCCGGGGAGGTACTCGGCCGGTGGTGGTTGGGGGTCGCGCGAGAGGATGGTGACCATCTCGCAGTCGCCGACGGCCCCGGCGTCCAGTTGTCGTTTCAGTTCGGCGAAGTTGCCGTCGAAGCGCCGGTTGAAACCGATCATGAGCGGCACCTTCGCCGACTGCACCGCGCGCAGGCAGGCTCGGGTGCGTTCGACGTCGAGGTCCACGGGCTTCTCGCAGAAGATCGCCTTTCCCGCAGCCGCCGCTCGTTCGATCAGCCCGGCGTGGGTGTCCGTGGGTGTGGCGATGATGACCGCGTCGATGTCGTCGGCGTCCAGGACCGCCTCGACACCGCGGTGCTGGGCACCGCTGCGCCGGGCGACCTTGCCCGCGGTGGTGCCATGGAGACTGGCGGCCGCGACGAGGTGGGCGAGCGGGTGGGCGGCGACGTTGAGCGCGTGCACCTCGCCGATGTGGCCGGTGCCGACGATGCCGATTCTGAGCATGCTTCTCCCTTTCGAGTGCGCGGTGCGAGGATCAGGCCTTGACCGTGGCGTCTTGGCGGGCGGCCACGGGCGAGCGTGTCGAGGCCCAAACGAGGATGGCGCCCGACGCGACCCAGATCGCGGCGACTCCGAAGGAACAGCGCAGCCCGACGGCGCCGGCGACCAGCCCGGCGGCGCTGCTGCCGATGAGATGCCCGGAGATGCGGGATACCTGGAAGACGCTCGTCGCGTAGCCCAAGGCGTTGGACGCCATCTCCTGGACCAGCCCGACACCGACCGCGACCACCGAGGCGAGGACAAGTGCGTCCAGGGCCTGTATGGCCACGATCTGCCAGAGCTCTTCGGCGAGCCATGTTCCGGCGAGACTGGCCACGGCGGCGACGCATCCCCAGAGCACCACGGTCCGTGATCCCCATTGAGCGGCGGCCAGGGCGCACAGCGGCATGAGGATGAGTTCGAGCGCCGGTGAGACGCTGAAGACCAGGACCATCTGGTTCATCGGCCGGTTGAGTTCGTCGACCACGAACAGACCGAGGTAGGCGGTCTTGATGATCGGCATGGACAGCACGAGTGCCAGACCGCCGCCGAGGAGATAGAGCCGTAGTGGCCGGTCGAGCCTCGGTGCCGACCGATGCGCTGTGGCCGCCGTCGTCGCGCGCCGCCCGCCACCGATCAGGGCCATGCTGACGACGATCGGAACGGTGTAGAGCACCCCGAACCCGATGAAGACGGCGTGAATGTCGACGACCGCGATCGCGGCGCCGAGCACCACCGGGCCCAGTACGTATCCCAGGGAGTAGCCCGAACGCAGGTTGGCGAGGAGGCTGGTGGCTTCCTTACCGCTCAACACGCAGATCTCCCGGGCGAGTGCGAGCATCTGGCCGTTCACGATGTGCTGGAACGACACGAACGCGAGGCCGACGCACAGCAGCTGCAGGAAGGTCCCGGTCAGGCTGATGACCGCGAAGCCGAGCCCGACCCAGATACTGACGACCGTGAGCAGGAACCGTCGTGACGCGAGCCGGTCGGAGTACTTCCCGACCACCAGCGTGATGGGGATAGCGGTGAGGGAGATCGTGGCGAAGTACGCACCGACCTCGGCGGGTCTCGCGCCGATGACCTGGGAGGCGTAGATCGGCAAGGTCACCATGTAGCCGGAGATCGACACTCCGGAGATAACCAGGCAGATGAAGGTGAGGAGGAGCGCGCGGCTGTGCGCGATGGCCTTGTAGGGCGCGAGCAGGCGTCCGATCAAGGGGTCACGCCTTTCCTGACGGAGACGCGTTCGCCCACTCGTCGCCAGTCGGGATCCGCGAAGGCCGCCGCCTGCTCGCGTCGCAGCTGCTCGCCTCGCGTCAGCCCGGCGAACAGGAACGGTTCGGCGACTTCGGCGAGGTGCGCCAAGGCCGTCGCGGAAAGTACGCGACGCAGCGGTCCTTGGACCAGTGTCCCGACCACATTGGACACGACGGATGGCCGGGACCCGTCGGGATGCATCCGGTCAGGCGGGACCGACATCCCCAAAGCCGCGGCGGTGAGCCAGGATTCGTGCAGGAACGCCGGGCTGACCAGACGGCCGAGGCGGTCTGAGAACTCGGCCAGCGATTCCCCGAACTCGGCCTCCAGACCCGACAGGTCCACCCCCATCGCGGCGAGCACCTCGGCCGTGTGGCCGTAACGCCAGTGATTGTCGGCGTCGCGCGCGAAAGCGGTCATGGCGCTGAGCGACTTGTACGAGTGATAGGGGATGAACGGCGGCAACGCCGAAGGGCCTGCCCTGAAGTCCCACGGTCCGGCCACGTCGTCGGCGAAACACATCGACCTGCGCAGGCCTTTGGTGACGTTGCCGGGCCAGATGCTCGACGTAGCGAAGAGATCGTGCTCGACGAGGTTCGGGACGCAGACGTGCGGTACGACTCCGGCCGAGTTCAGGTACTCGTAGAGCAGCTGGGAGTCCCGGTCCATGCCGGGCCGTGCCGTCGACGAAATGAAGTCCGCGAAGCCGAGCGCGAGCTCTCGGGAGAGCACGATGCCGACCGGCGGTACCGAGTGCTCGGCGACCGGGGTCCAGGTGCGGCCGAGCAGGGCCGCCAGGCGGCCCACTTGCCCGGTGGGTCCACTCCACTCGCTGAACAGGACGATCGCCTCGCTCGGCCGGGTCCCGATGGCGAACGTGACCAGGTGCTCGAAGCCGCGGCAGAGCGTGACGTCGTCCTGCAGGACCAGGTGGTGCGTCGCGGCGGGACCGACACGACTCCAGGCGACCGCGGCTGTGCGCAGCGCAGACGGCGGCCCTTCCGGCTCCGGATCGAAGACGACCGAGATATCGAGTCGAGGATGCCGGCCTCGAAGCCCTTCGGCCTGCGCTCTTCTGCTCGGGTGAGCCATGACCACCGTCGAAAGCGTCGAAAGCCCGGTAGCGCCGGACATGGCCTTGCTCCTCTCTGCGTTTCAGGGGACCGGTCCTCGCCTTGAGGAGTGACAGCGGCCGTCAGGCACCGGGCAGGAGCCCACGTGGTTCGCAGTCGTCGAAGAGGTGCGTCGTGATCGGAAGCGTCGACAGCGCCGATCGAATACTCGCGACCGCGTCCGGCGGTGCGAGTGCGAACAGACAGCCTCCGTAGCCCGAACCGGAGAGCTTGGCGCCGAATGCTCCGGCGTTCATCATGCGGGCGGCGCACTCGTCGATGAGCTCGGTCGAACATCCGACCAGGCGTCGGAGCAGCTCCTGTGCGTGGCTGACGAGCGCACCGACCGCGTCGTGCGCGATGCTGGTCGACGCCAGGCGCCCGGTCAGTTCGCGCACGACATGGCCGACTTCGTCGACATAGGTGTTGAGTGCCGGGTCCGCCCGCTCGAACCGGGCGCGTTTCGTGGCCAGCACCGTCGGCGTCTTACGGCGCTCCATCGTGTCTACCAGCACGATCGAGCACTGCAGGCTTTCCGCCAGCCGCGTCACCTTCGGACCCGCGTTCGGCTGGATGCGGACGACACCGCCGTGCCCGCAGGCGAGGAAGTCCATCCAGCCGGCGCCGGTGCCCAGGTGGACGGTCTCGGCCGAATGCGCGTGGGCGACGGCGGTGTCGAGTGACCTGTCCAGAGCCTTGACGAGGCCGAGGATCGCGGCGGAGGCCGCGACCGTCACCGCGGCACTGCTGGACGTGCCCGCCGCGACCGGAAGGTCGGTCTCGGACGAGAGCGTCAGCCCACGCAAGTCCACAGTGGTCGCCGTGGCCAACTCGTACGCCGTCGCCTGAAGGTATCGGGCGGGGGTGTTCGAGAGCCGTCCGAGTTCGGGCAGCAGAACCCGCTGTGAAGCGTTGAACGGCTCACCGACCCGGAACGTGACGACGTCGCTGTCGCCGCCGCGGGCGGCCCGCACCGTGGTCCGTGCCGGGATCGCCGCGGTGATCGAGGCGTCTCCCGTCATCCAGTCCAGGGACTCTCCGGCGATGCAGATCCGGCCGGGCACGGAGGCCGCACAGGCGGCGGCTTCGCCGGTTTCGTCGTTGACGGAGGGCCGTGAGGCATGCCGGCCCTTCTCTTGCGACGTCACGAGAGCAGCTCGCATGCCGTCTCGACGACCATGTCGGCAGGGGCCACCGCCAAAGGCACGCCCGCGGTCGTGACGGGAACGCCCAACCGGTTGAGCAGCACCATCGCCACCTGATCGTCGGCGGAGCCGATGTACCCCCGTTTGTTGTCGCAGATCAGCTTCCCCCGCAAACGGTCCGCCGTCATGAATTCGTCCTCGTACGTCGGGATGCCCAAGGGGAGGCCGGCTCGGCGGAGAAGCCTGTCGTGCATCGCGACGGACTGCTCGTCCAGGTGACCGAGACGGTGGGATACCCGAGCGGCGACCCGCATGCCCAGGCCCACACCGAAACCGTGGGTTATTCGATTCGACGAAAGTGCTTCCAGGGCATGACCCACGGTGTGGCCGTATTCGAGAACGAGCGCGCGGCCGCGTTCGCGTGGATCGTGCTGAAGCACCAGCGATTTGCTCTCGATGGCCATTTCGAGGAACTTCTCCAGCTGGCCCGCTGTGTACTCGGCCGCCGGGTTCAACGTGGCGAGCAGGACGTCGACGTGGTGGGGCGTGAGCACCAGGGAGTTCTTGATGATCTCGGCCAGACCCGCCCTGACCTCCTGCGGAGGCAGTGTCGTCAGGACCTGCGGATCCGCCCAGATGAGTTCGGCGACGTGATAGGTGCCGAGCATGTTCTTCATGCCGGTCAGATTGACGCCCTGCTTGAGCGAGAGGACGACATCCGACATCGCCATCAGGGTGGTCGGAACCTGGACGAGACGTATCCCGCGAAAGAGCAGGGACGCGCACAGTCCGCCGATGTTGCAGGCGTTTCCGCCGCCGACCGTGACCATGACCGACGAACGAGTGGCGCCGGCCTCCACCGCCTTCTCGCAGAGCCGTTCGACGGTCGCGATCGACTTGAAGCGTTCGCCGTCGCCAAGAGTGATGACGCTGCTCGGCGCGATCGTGGACAGTGCTTCGGCAAGGTCTTGGGCATACCTGCGCAGAGTAGGCTGCTCGCTCGCGACCACGATCCACTTGTCGGCATGGAGATCCTTCGCGGCGGCGAGGAAGGCGTCCACTCCACCGATGAGGTACGGGATTCGAGTGTCGCCGATGCGCAGGGCAACGGTCTCGGCGGGCAAGGACTCGTCTACTACTGTGGGCATACTGGAACCATTCCTCGATGACTGGCTTACTGTTGCTTCGACCTTCGGACGCAACCGGGCACGGGCAGCTCGACGAGAACCGAGACTAAGAGGGCTTGACTGGCATTGTCAACCGCTCGTTCATCTCTCGACATCGCATTTTCGACATTGACGCAGGTGGTGCCGCGAATTCTTTTTTCGCACCGGAACCGACCCCGTCGAACACAAGCAGTGCGGCCATCTCCGCGCATGGACCGTCGGCCCCATACGGATCTACCAGGCAGAACATCCCCGGGACGGGCCGAGCCCACTGCGCACCTTCCAGTCCGAACACGAAGTCGCCGGCCTGCACAAGCCAAGTCAGCGCATTCATCGTATTGCTCGGACCTCACGCCCACTGTGAGCCGTGGATCGTTTTCTCGATAGGGCACGCGTACCGCGATGTGCATAAAAGTAGCTCGACGGTAGTGGGCCGATAGGCGCACATGACACCGTTTACACCAAGGCCCGTCGCCGCCGAGATGCGCCGATTATCGCGACGCAGAACAGCAAGCACGGTAAGTGCTTTTTGGGCCATCTCCTGCGGAGGCATGGCGACCGGCGACCCGCGCCTGATCCTGTTGACGCTTCGCTCCCGCGGGGCCATCCACCGAGGAATGTGACCCGGGCCCTCATCAGTGCGACGTCGGCCGGCACCTCTGGCGCCAACGGCCCGGGCACGGTGTCTTCCCGGCCGGCCTGAGCTCACCCGCGGCGCGGGCCTGTCATAGGAACACGGCGAGATGCAGTCCGCCCGAAGGTGTTGGGACACCAGGGTTTCGGGCCGGGCCGATCGTGGTCTCGGAGTCCGCCGCGCAGATCCGTCGTGCCACTGCCGGGTGTCCGGCCACTCGCATCACTGCCACGTCCATGGGACCCCGATCCCTTGGCCGACGCATGATCAGGAAGGTTTCCCATGCGAGACCGCTGTGTGATACTAGCCCGCGCGATCAGCTGATCATGTGATCCGGCTGAAGCGGTATGAGCGGAGGTCCGGTGCAGCAGGAGGATCCGATCGTCGTCGAAGCCGAGGAACCAGACGGGCTCCAGTTCCGCCTGCTGGGCCCGTTGGAAGTGACAACGGCCGGGGATCGGCTGGATCTCGGTGGCCTCCGCCAGAGCAGACTCCTGGCCCTCCTGCTGCTGAATCGCCAGCAACCGACATCGGTCGCCCGCATCGTGGACGTCCTCTGGGAGACGCCACCGGAATCCGCCCGGCAGCAGGTGCACAACTCCATCCGGGGAATTCGTCGCGCGCTCTCCGTCGTGCCCGGCACCGAGATCATCACCTCGGAGGCGGGGTATCGCCTCGACGTTCCCGATGAGTCCATCGATGTCGCACGGTTCGAATCATCCGTCGGCAGAGCGGAGGACCTCGAACTGCAGGGCCGTCTGGAGCCGGCGGCCGACACCCTGCGGAGGGCCCTCGCGTACTGGCGCGGCGCGGCGCTGGCGGGACTGGACAGTCCGTACCTGCAAAGCGTTGCCGGCCGCCTCGAAGAACAGCGTGTGGTGGCCATCGAGCGGCTCGTCTCCATCCGCTTGCGGCTCGGCGACGCGAGCCGTCTCGTCGTCGAGCTCCTCGCACTCGTCGAAGAGCATCCTCTCCGCGAGTCGTTTCGGCGCAACCTCATGCTGGCCCTCGGCCTGCTGGGCCGGCAGGCCGAAGCCCTCGCCGTGTACGAGGACGCGCGCCGATTCCTCGCCGCCGAACTCGGCCTTGACCCGAGTCCGGAGTTCGGTGAGCTGCACGTGCGAATCCTGCGGGGTGACCCCCTCGACGTGCCCCCGGCGCCGGTCGCGGGACCCGCCGAGTCGGCCACAGAAGCGCCGGCTCTTCCCTCGCGTTGCTTCCTTCCTCGGGATACCAGTGAGTTCACCGGACGCGGAGAGGAGATCTCCCAACTGCTGACGGGTATTCGAGACTCGCCCTCTTCCGCGCTCGTCATCTCGGCCATCGACGGGATGGGCGGGCTGGGCAAGACGACACTGGCGGTTCATCTGGCGCATCGACTCACCGACGAGTTTCCCGACGGCCAGTTGTTCGTGGACCTTCACGGCTTCAGCATCGGCCGGGATTCGGTCCCACCGGGGCAGGCATTGGAGGACCTGCTTCGACAGTCTGGGGTTCCGATCGAGCTGATCCCCAGCGACCTGCTGGCCAAGGAGGAACTCTGGCGCTCCCGCCTGGCCGGCCGACGTGCCCTCGTGCTGATCGACAACGCCAAGGACGAGGCCCACGTACGACCGCTGATCCCCGGATCCTCCGAAACCCTCGTCCTGGTCACCAGCCGGCGAAAACTCGCCGCGCTCGAAGGTACGGTTCCGCTGTCTCTGGACGTTCTGCCGCGTCGAGACGCGATCGAACTCTTCAGGCAGGTCGCCAGACGACCTGACGTGACGGACGACTCCGTCCTCGGCGACGTCGTCGACTTGTGCGGCCGGTTGCCCCTCGCGATCCGGATCGCGGCGGCGAGATTCCGGGACCGCAGGCACTGGCGGCTGGACGAACTGCTCGCGCAGTTGCGGACGCACAAGCGGCGCAGTCGTTTCCTGCGTGTCGGCGACCGCAACGTGCTGGCGGTCCTCAGCCTCTCCTACCAGTACCTTTCCAAGGCGGAGAAGCGGATGTTCCGTCTCCTGTCGCTTCACCCCGGCCCAGAGTTCGACGCCCCGGCTGCGGCGGCGTTGTGCGGAATACCGCTCGACGACGCCGAGGACTGCCTGGAAGCGCTGTACGAACACAGTCTGGTCGTCGCGGCGTCCGGGGGGCGATACCAGTTCCACGATCTCGTCCGTGACTGCTCGACGGAACTCGCCCAGCAGCACGACTCCGAGGTCCACCGGCAGGCGGCTGTTCACCGCGTACTCGACTACTTCCTGTACATGGCGCACAGCGTCTGCCAGAGCAGTGCGCTCGAACCCCTGAAGTTCGACCTGAGTCTCGTCCACGTGCCCGACCTGCGGATTCCCTCCGCGCAGTCGGACGGCTACGGGCTCCTTGAAAGCAACTACCCCGGCCTTCGCGCCGCCTGCCGCCTGGCCGTCGAGCAGGAGTGGACGCCGCACCTCTGGCAGCTTCCGTGCGCTTTGGTGCCTTTCCTCTCGCACATGAACTATGGCCCGGATGTCTTCGCGCTCTTCCAAGCCAGCCGTTCGGCGGCCCGCTCCACCGGTGACACGCACGGGGAAGTCGCCTCGCTGTCCGCGATGGCGCGAATCGCCCGCGACTACGATTCGGCCAAGGGCAGCGCGGCTGAGTTGTACAGGGAAGCGATACAGCTCAGCCATGGACACGACGACTGGCGACTGCTTCTGTCGATCAACCTCGCGATGGCCCTCGGAGAGGGGGGCCGGTATCAGGAAGCGCAGGACATCTACACCGAGATGGGACAGCTCGCATCACGGCTCGGTCGAACGCAGGAGTTGATCGCGGTCAGGAACAACCACGGCGCCGTATTGCGCGCGATGGGCAGGCTGGACGAGGCGCTCGAACAGTTCGATCACCTGGAAGCACTCCCCGGCGACGACATGCCACCGCGGGCGAAGGCCGCCGTCGCGTACAACCGAGGCAGCCTGTTCCACCTGATGGGGCGACCGGAAGCGGCCTTGTCGGCGACACTTCGATCGTTCGAGATCAGCGAAACCCACGCACTGCGTCCCAATGCGACCGCGGCGCTCGCCGTGCTCTCCGAGATCCATCGGTCGAGGGGTGAGTTCGACAACGCTCTCGGCACCGGCCGCGATGCCCTGACCAGGGCGCGGGAAATGCACCTGGTGGAACACGAGTCCATGTCCCTCAATGCGCTCGGGGAGGTGTACACCTCCATGCGGGACCTACGATCGGCCAAGGCGGTCTACACCGAAGCACTGAAACTCACCGAGACCTATCGCGAGAACAAACAGAACGCGAGGGCACTTGAGGGTCTCGCCCACGTATGTCTCGCGGAGGGCGACATCGCGGCCGCACGGCGAACCTGGGAGCGAATGCGCATGGAGCATCCGCAGATGGCCACCTCCGCCGAAGGCGCCAGGATCCACTTGGACGACTTGACATCCGAAGACGTCCAGTGCCTGCGATGCAGAGTGTTCCAGTAGAGCCGACCAAGGCACCTTACCGACAGACCACGGTGGCCCGTCCTCGAACTTCCCGCCGCCGGCCACGCTGTCGATACATCACCCCTTCCGAGGAAATGAGCACCAGCAACAGGAGCATGGTCAGCTCAAAACTCGCCAGACCCATGAGAAACAAGATTGAGCAGTGCAGCAGGCCTCCTATGACCAGCACAACTCTGCGCGCACGGGGCCCGAACCACACCAGCACCCCGATGGCGACCTCGATCCAAATGGTCGACCAGCTCACAACGGTGGCCACTGCCTGCCACCAAGTTCCCTGCTCGAGAAACTGGAGGACAGGCTCAGGGAAGCCGTTCCTGGGATTCCTTGCGATTATGTCCAACGCGGTGCCCTCGCGCCATTCCGGTGTGGCCAGCTTCGACAGGCCCGCAGTGAGGTAGAGCACCGTCGCCTGTAGACGGAGCACGAGATGTGCCGCATATGCGGCTCCACGCCATCGACCGGGCAGAAGCGCGACCGGTCGGTCCCATTGCCAACGACGCGAATCGCCAAGGCAGACGGGGACCAGGAGCATGACGACGATCTGGGCGACATGCTCGCCGCCGTTGATCACGGGGATGCTCGCCGCGATACTCGCGGTCACATACAAGTGAGGGATGGCGGTCCATCTCGGGCGATAGCCGCTCGCCACGAGCAGGAGCACGGCCATGGCGATGTATCGAAGCGACTCCCGGGGCATGTGGGCCGAGTCGCCGGCACACCACATCGAAGCCGCACGGATCCCGTAGCAGTCCAGGCCGGCCGGACTCGCCGGCGTAGACGGCATCAAGAGATCGCCGGGGTTGGCGACGACCAGAGCGAGTTGCACGAGAGCCAGGCCGGTACGCGCCAGCGCGAGTCTTGCTCTCCTGGGATCGAATCCTGTCATCGCCTCGGCGTGGCGCTGCCGCACCGAGGCTGTCAAGGCTCCTGTAAGTCGCACTGGACCTCGGTCAGGAGCCCCCGAGTCGCCACGTTGGCGTCGGGCAACGGGACCTGCGTTATCAGTGCGGTGAGTCCACAGATGCTCTGATAGCCCGGCGGATGGCGAAGCATGTAGGGCGCGAGATCCTTGACCAGCGCCAGGCAGTCCTCAACCGAACCGTCGCATCGTTCCCAGGCGCTCGCTGGAACAGCGCCCAGCAGACTGTCCAGTTCGTCCACTTGCGCATAAGTTGACTTCCGCAAGCCCCACAAGGCTTCCACGGACGCCTCCCTTTCGGACAGCGGAGTCGTGGCGCCGCGCGGATCCAGGTGGTAGGCCACGACCACTGGTTCGGCTATTCCGGAACTGAAATACGACCAACCTTGCGGCCAAATCGTTCTGAAGGTCAACCGTTGCGCACCGAATCCGCCTTCGGCCGGGACGAACTGTTGCATGGTGAACGACAGCAACAGACAGACGAGCAAAAGGGAGCCGGTGAAGTTGAAGGACCGCCCGGCCGCCTGGTCATCGGCATCGACCGTTTTCATTTCCGTGTCCGGGATCTCGATGGCGTGGACCTAGCGGCACGTGAGCTTCTGGGTGGCACAGTCGCCCGCACGATCGATCGAGTCCTTGTCCGTAGGACTCATCGCTCCTACGACCGCCAACGCGGCCAGGATGAGAACCGCCACGGCCACACCAGCAAGAACAGCCTTCTTCACCGAAACTCCTAGAATCCGAAAATCGCGTCGAGGCCGTAGTGCCGGCCGCGAGCTCGTTGGCATCCTCTGAGAACCCTCTACTTTGACGCTACTCACCTGCTACTTTCGTTTGAGGGTTCCCCGGTCCCGGCCGGCCTGACAGGTCGATGCTCCAGGATCTTGCGGAGTCGGGTTTTCTAGGCATACTTGTCGCCATGCTCATCCGTTCAGTGACGCCGCAGGATACTTCTGCACGCGTCAAGCTCATTCACGCTTGTGTCGACTTCGCGATGGTGACCGCGGAGATGATCGACTCGGCGCCGGTGAATCCCGCGACGCTCACACGGCGATGGGTCGCCGAGATAGACGGCGACCTCGTGGCCACCGCCATGGCCGAGCTCGCGATCTATGACGGCGCGGGTGCCGCGAAGGCAGATGTCATGGTCGCTCCAGAACATCGGGGCACCGGGATCGGAACCGCTCTCCTCCAAAAGGTCGACGGCCATCTCAAGGAAATCGGCGCGCGACTTGTCACTTCGCATGCTTTCGACGAGATCGGAGTGCGCTTCGCCGAACGAAATGGTTTCACCGCGGGACGACGTACCCGCGTGTCCAAAACGGACCCTGAGCGTGCACTGCCGATGGCCGTCCCGTCCGACATAAAGCTGCTCGCGGTCAGTGAACTGCCCGACTTGCGAGCCGCCCACGAAGTGGCGCTGGCCTTCGGCCCCGATATTCCCAGCGACACGCCTTACGTCGCGCTTCCCTACGATAAGTGGGTGGCGGCACGGCATGGCAATGCTCGCCTCGCATTGGACTGTTCGTTCCTGGCCTTCGCCGACGAGATCCCGGTCGCCTTCACCCTCACAGAGATCATCGGGGATCGCATGATCTCCTTGTTGACGGGGACGCGTCCGGGTTACCGACAGCGGGGGTTGGCCTCCCTCATCAAGGCCGCCGCTCTATCGACCGCGGCCACAAGGGGTGTCCGTCATGCGTACACGTTCAACGACACCGAGAACGTCGCGATGCTCGCCGTCAACGACAAGTTCGGCTATCGTCCCGACACCGTCGCGCGCGAGCTCACCCGCGTTCAGCGTTGAGGAGCGTCCGAAGGCTCCGTGGAGCTGGCCGCCAGAGGCGGGCAAGGGACGTGTCGCGAACAGCTCAGTCGTCGAGCGCGTCAAGGTCGCGAAGCGCCTCTCGCGCGCGGCGCAAACGATCCGCCTCGGGTTCGTCCCACCAGTACGGTCCGCGCTCACCGAGACCGTGCTTCGCGAGGTTGACGCGCGCGCGGGCGGCGGCGACGGCATCGGCGTCACCGTCGCGCTTCGCCGAGCGCACGCCCGAGCGGCCCCGGCCCAGGTGCGATGTGAGGGCCGCGACCAGGTCCTCCGGCAGCGACGGGTCGGTGCGTCGCCACCGTCGCCCGTCGATGACGAGCCAGCGCTCGTCCTCCGCAGCGTCGGCCATCATGCCTCCTGGAGTGCAACGGACACATTCGCCCCACGGTAGCGAAGCCGCAGGTCGGCGAGGCCCTAGATGTACCCGAACGCCACGAGCACCGTCCCCGCCATGCCCAGCGACGCCAGCGCCGCCAGGAAGGTCAGGCCGATCGCCTTCCCCCACCGGCCTTCGTCGGCGCGCAGCTTCGTACCGGGGTCGGCGGGGTCGTACTGGACCTCGATCTCCTTCGGCGCCCACGCCCCGGATGAGGAGTACAGCCCCGAGAACGCCCGGGTGTTCCCGTCCTTGTCGACGTAGAGGTGGATTCGCCGATAGGTTCCGACGTGCGAGAACGTCGCGGTCGCCTTGAGCGCGCGCCGGGGCAGGCTCCAGGCGAGCATCGCCGGCTCGAAATGCACGATCGCGCCGGCGAAGACGAAGGCGGTGATGCCGCCGACGATCGCCACGCCGACGGCCGACCAGAAGCCGCCCATGATCCCCGCGTAGACGGCGAGCCCGATGATCGCCAGCAGGGTGACGACCGCGCCGACCAGGAACCCGTTGGACCCCTCTTGCGGCTCGGGGCTGATCGTGCTGGTGGCGACGATCCAGGCACCGTTCACCTGCTGGTCGTTGCCCGGCTCGGGGAGCGCCGCGGTCAGGTCGCCGGCGAACGCGGCCGCGGCGTCCTCGTTGACGTCGCCGATCCGGAAGACCGTCGGCTCGTCCTCCCACCGCGCCTTGAGCGTCACGGCGAGCGAACGTCCCTCCGCGTGCACCTCCGCGATCGCCTTGAGCGGGATGCGGTGCTCGAAGTCCACCTGCGTGAGGAGGAGGTCCGTGCCGTCCAAGCGCATGGAGGAGTCCCCCGCGCTCTTCAAGACCGTTGTGGAGGGAGAGATCGACATGGCGCGATCCTAAGAGGAACATCGCGTCCCGTCGATGTCCGATCGGACCGCGCGATCAGCCCGTGAAGGTGAAACCGCACTCGGTCCGGAGGACCCCTCTGTGGACAGCGGGCTCGAAGTCAGTGCTGCGACTCCGAGGATGCCCGCAAAGCCTGGCGGACATGGACATCCCGGCGCTGTGCCGGCGGATCGGCGACCGGTCGGGCGAACATTCGGTGGTAGCTTTGCGCGGCCGGGAGCCCACCCGGCCCTCACCCACGGGACCGCACACATATGAATAGACGCCTCTTGGCGGGTGCCCTCGCTTTCGCGATGACCGCCACCGGTGCCTCTGTCCTCATCGCCCAGCCCGCCACGGCCGACTATGGCGCCTTTCTGGACGGCTTCCACCAGGACTTGGTCGTCGACGACGCCCACCGGAGGATCTTCGTCAGCCAGGAGGGCCCTGACGCCGTCGTTGTGATCGACTTCAACGGCCGAGTCGTGCAGACCCTCACCGGCTTCACCAAGCCGAGGGACCTGTCCATCAGCCCGGACGGCTCGACGGTCTACGTCGCCGAACACGACACGCCGTCCCTCGGCGTCATCGACGCGGAAACGTACACCGTCGACAAGGTCGAGCTTCCAGCCGAGCAGTGCGTGTGGTCGACGGCCTGGACCGGGGGGAAGCTCTGGTACTCCTACCGCGACTGCGCCGCCGAGACCGGCTCCATCGGGTCCTACGACCCGGCGACCGGTGAGACCACCGGTGGAGCCGTCTCGGTCCAGGCCGGCGAACTCCAGGCCCGCCCGGATCGGCCGGACCGCCTGTTCCTGCTGGAGCGCCCGAACACCGACCGCGCGATGCACGTCCACGACGTCTCGGGCGGGTCGCCCGTCCAGGTCAGCGCCAGCGCGCCGGGATCGATGAAGGGCTGCATGGAGGCCGCCCTGTTCGCCGGTGGCGACAAGGTCGCCCTGGCCTGCCCGTCCCGGGGGAACTATCAGGTGTTCAACACCGCCGACCTCTCGCCGCTGCCGCAGCCGCCGGGTGACAAACACGTCATGACCGTCGCGGTGAGCCCTGACGACCGCTTCGTGGCGACCGGGACGATCAAGGAGGGCGGCAAGGAGGATCCCGCCGCCGTCTCGGTGTGGGATCTCCAGAACAACGCGTTCGTGACCCGTCGAGCCGAGTACGACTCCTACTACTCGCGCGAGAACTCTCTCGCCTTCACCGCCGACGACAAGCTCATCCGGGTCCTTCACTACTCCTGGGCGAACCGGTACAGCGTGGAGATCATGGACCGGATCGCGACCGGCGCCACGGCCCTCACACTTGAGACCCGGGGCCCCTCCGTCGTCGGTGTCATGGACACCGTCCGGTTCTACGGCACCCTCCACCGAGGTCCCGGTGCCGGGACCACCCTTTCGGTACAGCGCAGGGACCCCGCCGGCACCCACACGCTGCCCGCCGTCACCGTCGACGAGAGCGGAATGTTCGCCTTCGTCGACAGTCCCGGACAGGCGGGCGCCGCGCAGTACACGGTGTCCTTCGCCGGCGACGCCGACCATCGCCCTGCCACGAACTCCACGTCGGTGCACTACCGAGGTCTGCGCGGTGACGTCAACCGTGACGGCTACGTCGACGTGGTCGCCGGCGCCCCGGGCGAGGACATCGGAGACGACACCGACACCGGCCAGATCCACCTGCTCTTCGGTTCGGCGAACGGTTTCACGACCACGGGGAACAAGGCCGTCCACCAGGACACCGCGAACGTCAGCGACTCCAATGAGGACGGTGATCGCTTCGGTCACGCCAGTGCCTTCGGGGACTTCGACGCCGACGGGTACAGCGACCTCGCCGTGTCCGCCCCGGGCGAGGACATCGGCTCGGTGCGCGATGTCGGCATGGTCTTCGTGTTCCGCGGCACGCCGAGCGGGCTCCAGCCCGACTGGAGCACCGTCTACCGGCCGCAGACGCCCGTGGCGAACATGGCCTACGGGACCTCGCTGACCGTCGGCGACTTCGACGGCGACCATCGCGACGATCTCGCGGTGGGCGCACCCGGGGCAGGGGCGGGCTCGGTGTTCGTTCACTCGGCCGACTTCAAGGTCACCGAGTACGACCAGGACTGGTTCGACATGCCCGGCTACGGATACGAAGGCGAGCAGTTCGGACGGGCCCTCGACGCCGGTGACGTCGACGGTGACGGGCTCGACGATCTCGCCATCGGCGAGGTCTACGACGAGGACCTGGGGCGGACCACCGGCGCGGTGACCGTCCTCATGGGCAGGCCTCTCCTGGGTCTCGGGACCACCGAAGGCCAGCGCTTCACCAAGGACACCCCCGGCGTCCCCGGCGCACCCGGTTCCTTCAACACCTCGAAGGGCGACCTCCCCGACCTGTTCGGCCACGCCGTCGCGCTCGCGGACTTCAACGGCGACGGCAAGGACGACCTCGCCGTCGGCGCGCCCGGATCCGCCGTGACCGGGACCGACGGGGAGCGGAAGGCCGATGCGGGCACCCTCACCGTGCTGTACTCGGACGGTTCCCGGATCGGCACGGCGGGCGCTGTCGAGCTCACCCAGAAGTCGGCGGGCCTGCCGGGCAACCCGGGTGCCGACGACCGCTGGGGCACCACCATCGCCGCGGGCGACAGCGACCACGACGGCCGCGACGAGCTGGTCGTCCACGGCGCCGGCGAGGACTTCGTCTCCGTGATCCCCGGTGGCACCGACGGCCTCGTCTACACCGGCGCCAAGGCCTGGAGCCAGGACTCGCCGGGCGTCCCCGGTGGCTCCGAGGCCGGCGACCGCTGGGGCACGAGCCTTCGGTTCGCCGACGTGAAGGGCACCGGCCACCTTTCCCTGATCGTCGGCGCACCCGGTGAGGACACCGGCGCCGGAGCCTTCACCGTCCTGCACGCGACGGCTTCCGGTATCACCGGCACCGGCGCGCAGTTCTTCTCACAGGACACCACCGCGATCCCCGGCGCCGAGGAGAAGAACGACGGCTTCGGGGCATTGTCCTAGGACGCGAGAACGCAGGCCACAGCCCCGGTCCGGTGACCTACCGGACCGGGGCTTCGGTCCGCCGGAGAAGATTCAAGGTGGAGAGACCTCGTTCGCCAGGTCTTCGCCGAAGCCGAGCTGCATGAGCCGGCGCCTTCGCCTTCCTGAGCGAGACGAACGGAGTCGAGGACGAAGATCTCACCGGGATCGTGTGGCCGGTGGAACGGATCGTCGAGGACGACCTGGTGGTTGGTGGAGTAGTGGTTCTTCGACCGCTCGGCCACCGTGTGGTCGCGGGTGGGCACCGGGGTGCCGTCCACGATCAGCACGGTGTCCTTCGCGAACCGCTGCCTCGGCCGGAGCGCCGGCAACGGACCGATGCGGTCGATGATCCGGTAGGCGGCGGACTTTGAGACGCCGAACAGCGGGGCGAGTTGGCGCAGCGTCAGGTTGGTGCGCCAGTACGCCGCAACCAGCAGTAGAGGGTCGCGCAGCCGATACCGCGCCCGCGTTACGTTCGCGGGATGCAGCAGCCCCCGGAACAGGTCCCCGCACTCCTCGATGGCCCGGCCGTTGACGTCTCCGACACCCATGAACTGCTTCTCGGCTACCTGGAGTGGTATCGCGAGGCCCTGATGCGCAAGCTCGACGGACTCTCCGACGACCGACTGCGCACGCCCGTCGAACCGCTCGGCTGGTCGCCGCTCGGCCTGGTCCAGCACCTCGGCTGGGTCGAACGCCGATGGTTGCGCTGGGGATTCGGCGCCCAGGACATCGTCGCCTATCCGCCCGGCGGAGATGCCGAGGAGTGGACGATCGCCGCCAACACCTCCACCGCCCAGGTCATCGCCGACTACCAAACAGAAGTGGCCATCGCGAACTCGCTGACGGCACCTGTCCTGTTGAGCGACAAGGCACGTCTCGGAGGCCGCTTCAAGGCACCCGACCAAGCCCCCTCGCTCGGGCGGATCCTCTTTCACCTGCTTCAGGAGTACGCCCGCCACGTCGGTCACCTCGACGTCGCGCGCGAACTCATCGACGGCCAGACCGGAGAGTAGTCACCCGAGACTGCCAAGGCATTTCACGTAGCTCGGGCTCTGCCACAGAGAAGCCCACCGACGTAGAACATCCCGTCGGTCTCGGCTGAACGGTCATCAGTTGCCGGATTTCCGCAAGGTAGGTCCGGGCACGCGGTCCCGCCACCGTCCGAACCTAACTTTTCGGATCGCAGGTCATAGCGTTGACCGCCAACGCCGCGGCGAGGACTCAGCCGACGGTGACGGGCTCGGGTGAGGGCCGCCAGTCGCGCCGGAGCAGCCCGTAGACCCACGAGTCGGAGACCTCGCCGTTGACGACGCAGTCTTCCCGCAACGTCCCCTCGCGCACGAAACCGAGTTTCTCCAGCACGCGGGCGGATGCCCCGTTGCGCGTATCGGCCTCCGCCTGGACCCGATTGAGGTCCAGCGCGTCGAATGCCCATCGCAACAGGGCACCTGCGGCCTCCGTCGCGTAGCCCTGACCCCACCCCGCCTCGTTGAGGCAGTAGCCCAGCGACGCACTGCGGTAGTCCGGATTCCACTCGGTCAGGCCGCACCAGCCGATGAAGGCCCCGTCGGAAACACGATCCATGGCCACCCGCGCCCCGGTGCCCTCCTCTTCCATCCGCCGGCAAGCCGCGATGAATCGCCCGGAGCGCGCGGGATCGCTCCACGGCGCCGAATCCCAGTAGCGCAACACGTGGGCGTTGCTGTGCAGTGTGAAGAGGCCGTCGGCATCCGTGTCGGTGAAAGGACGCAGTCGAAGGCGAGGGGTGTGCAACGTCGGGGTGGGCAGCGACATGAGTCTCAGGTCCCTCTCGTGATCGGTGGCCGATCGATCAGACCTCGGATGCGGGCCGATCGCAACGGACTTTCTCAGACGGAGGGTGTTGCCGACATCCTGCTGCGGGCGCCGGCGCACCCGAGGCACACCTCCGGGAAACCGACAGATCAATCCGGACGATCGCGGGCTCGACTGACCGCAGCTACTTGTCGGATGCCTGTTCAGCAACTTGATCGTCCGCCACCTTCGATCGGACCGGGCACAGGAGATCTCGGTTTCGCGCGACCCCGCCAGGGGCCAGGATGACCTGTCGGGGGGGTGTCGGAATCACGTGCTGCGGGTCGGGCGGCGACGATCCGAGGGACCGTTCGTTCCATGCTCCGCCTGACTCCCACGCCACAGCCACCGCGAGATGCAAGCCTGCCTCAGAGGGTGAGGCGTTTGGCGATGTCTCGGTGCAGTTCGGCCTTGGTGAGAGCAGCCTGTCGAGTCGCCTCCATAAAAAGCAGGTCAGACGCCTCATGCGCCTGACCTGGAACCTGCCGAAAATCGGTGGGCCCCCAGGGACTCGAACCCTGAACCTACGGATTAAAAGTCCGCAGCTCTGCCATTGAGCTAGAGGCCCGCGCATGCCGAGGCACGCGCGCGGATGAGCATACCTGGGGTGGTCTTGCGGGTGGTATCGAGTATCGTTTAGTACCGGTTTAGCAGTTACTATCCGTTTTTGGATCCCAGTTCCAGGGTGCAGGCACAGGCCCACCAAGCGCGCGGCACAGTCACGGCACGCCCACCGCCTGAAGCTTCATCCGGTTCGTGTTCTACCGCCTTGTGACATCCCATGTCATGCCCTCCTCGTGCCGATGAGCAACGATCGAGCAACCGCCGATCTGGGTTTAACGCCTGCCAGGACTTGGTCCTCGCCCGTGGGCGAAGCACGGGCGCAGCTTGACGGCGCAGCAACGCCCGAGGAGCCCGATAGGTTGCGATCCTCGCCCGTCGCGGAGCACGGGCGCAGCGCATGCCCGATGGAACACCCCATCCCAGTGCGAACATGTTGCGATCCTTGCCCGTCGCTGAGCACGGGCGCAGCAGTCACAAGGCCAGCACAAGACGACGCAGCGAACTGGTTGCGATCCTCGCCCGTCGCGGAGCACGGGCGCAGCACATCCTGCTGGTACTCCCTACGGCAGGGCCAAGTCGTTGCGATCCTCGCCCGTCGCGGAGCACGGGCGCAGCACAACCGCGGCTACCTCGCGGCCACCGATCAGAAGTTGCGATCCTCGCCCGTCGCGGAGCACGGGCGCCGCGCCGAGTTGGGCGCTGTCCCGATCGACGAATTCGGGTTGCGATCCTCGCCCGTCGCGGAGCACGGGCGCAGCCCGGCGGCACCGGTGATCTCGCGCGAGATCGACTTGTTGCGATCCTCGCCCGTCGCGGAGCACGGGCGCAGCGCGCACCGAGGACGGCCGTCGACTCCGTGTTCCCGTTGCGATCCTCGCCCGTCGCGGAGCACGGGCGCAGCGGCGGGCGGCGGCTTCCTCGCCGAAGACGTGCTTGTTGCGATCCTCGCCCGTCGCGGAGCACGGGCGCAGCACGCGTGCGGCGTGAACCGATATGCCAGTGTGGAGGTTGCGATCCTCGCCCGTCGCGGAGCACGGGCGCAGCTCAACCGCTGGGAAGCGCAGTACGGCCGGCGGGTGTTGCGATCCTCGCCCGTCGCGGAGCACGGGCGCAGCGGATTCTCGCCTGGTCGCGGACGGTGGATGAAAGTGTTGCGATCCTCGCCCGTCGCGGAGCACGGGCGCAGCTACCCCGGCTGATCGAGGATGGTCCCCGCCCCCCGGTTGCGATCCTCGCCCGTCGCGGAGCACGGGCGCAGCCCTGTCCCGCAACGCCCAGATCCGTGAACCCGCCCGGTTGTTGTTGTGATCCTCGCCCGTCGCGGAGCACGGGCGCAGCGCGAGGGTTGGCCATGTACCGCGCGCACCGGAAGTGTTGCGATCCTCGCCCGTCGCGGAGCACGGGCGCAGCGTCGGCCCGCGCATGTTCATCATGTTCGAAGAACTGTTGCGATCCTCGCCCGTCGCGGAGCACGGGCGCAGCGTCGGCCCGCGCATGTTCATCATGTTCGAAGAACTGTTGCGATCCTCGCCCGTCGCGG
>NZ_JBFAKK010000007.1:16037-27196 GCF_040655735.1 Phytomonospora sp. NPDC050363 | reverse complement strand
GGAGCACGGGCGCAGCCGGGCGTTTGCGGACCTCGCACTACTCCCGGCGGGGTTGCGATCCTCGCCCGTCGCGGAGCACGGGCGCAGCGGTGACGTCCTGCGCCGCCGCGGTCGCCGCTGCGGGTTGCGATCCTCGCCCGTCGCGGAGCACGGGCGCAGCGGCTCGGCGACGGTGGGCACCCCTCGCCGACCAATGTTGCGATCCTCGCCCGTCGCGGAGCACGGGCGCAGCGCCATGGGCGGTGTGTCCCGGCAAGCCGCCCGCGAGTTGCGATCCTCGCCCGTCGCGGAGCACGGGCGCAGCAGTCGCCGAGTGAAAGAGGTCCCGTGGACATACAGTTGCGATCCTCGCCCGTCGCGGAGCACGGGCGCAGCTTGAGCTGGTCGAGCACCTCGACCCAGCCGCCCTGTTGCGATCCTCGCCCGTCGCGGAGCACGGGCGCAGCGACACGTCGAAGACGTCGGTGGCGACCTGCTCGGCGTTGCGATCCTCGCCCGTCGCGGAGCACGGGCGCAGCGGTTGCTGAACTGGGCTCCTACCCAATTCAGGTGCATGACAAGTCTGCACCACTGCCCATATTGACTAGTTTCACGACCTTTGAAGGTTGAGAACCCTCTGCGTGTCGCATGCCCACTTGGGGTTCCGAAGCGTCTTCGGCATGCCCGTCACATGAACTACGAGGTGATCGGTTGGCACCGATTGAAGTCCCTGCCCGGAGCCGAAAAAGGCATCGTCGTGTTCGCCTCACCGGAGCACCCGGGGCTTTGAACTTGCCCAGGCGGGCCGGAAACCTGGTGCATGCCTGGACGGCCGAGCGCGAACTACTATGCGTCCGCCGCCGGCAGCCAACCATGCGGCGTTTCTGTCGTGAAGTAGGCGCACGTCACCAGCGCCACACCCCTAAACCGACCACCTATGGCCGGGTCCGCAAAAGGCGCACCGGATCAAGGCACGCCTTCTGGCTTGGGGGTCATGCTCAGCCGCTGTGGCTGGCAGCTCGCAGGTTCGAGAGAAACCCAATCCATTCACCGTGAGACCGGGACCGGCGAGGTCAACCTCGATGCTTCGAGGAACTACAACACCGATAGGTAAAGGGCGCAGCCCGCCGGGTGCCACGGAGGGTCGCAGACGCCGGCGCCGGCTCGGGACGCAAGTTAGGAGACGGGATCCGCCCGACGTTCGGGGAGGGGGAGAGTGTCGGTGCGACCCTCGCCGTCCGAGCGAAGGGGCTGACGTCTAGGCGGCGTTCTCGGTATGCCGCAGGAGTGCCATGCCCGCGTTGGCGAGGTCGTTGAGGTGGGGTCGCCGCGTGTCGTGGGCGGCGAGCCATGTCCACATGCCGATGGCTTGGGTGGTGATGGCATGGAGGGTGTGGTCGGGCAGGTGGGCGGCTGGTGTGGTGGTGTGAAGCCAAGCGTGGGCCTGTTGGGGGGTATGTCCGGCTTCGATGAGGCGGATGGCGAGCATGACGGCGTCCCACCAGGGTGGGGCGGTGCGTGCCCAGGCCCAGTCGACCACTCGGATCGTGTGCCCGTTGGTGAGCATGTTGAGGGAGTGGAGGTCGGTGTGCGCGAGGTGGTGGCCGTCGAGGAGCGCGAGCCGGTCTTCTTCGGTACGTGCCGCCGGGTCAAGGAGAGCCGCGACGGCGGGTTGCAGGCCACCGGGCGGCTCGGCGAACAGGCGACGCCAGGGTGAAGCCCGGCGCCACTGCTCGGCAAGGTCGGGGACGCCCCCGGTGGGCACTGCGGCGGTCGCCTCATGGAGGTGGTCGACGAGTTCGGTGAGCACAGTGAGTCCGGTGCCGCCGGGGGCGAGGTCGGCGTGGCTTCCAGGCAGGTGCTCGAAGAGCAGGACCCGCCAGCCGTCGGCTTCGATGTCACCGAGGAGGGACGGCGCCAGCGCGCCGAGTAGGGGCGTGATCGCGGCTTCCTGCCCGAGCATCCGCGCCAGTCGCGTGTCTTGGGTACTGACGGCTTTGCAGAAGACTTTCTGCGTGCCGGCGGTGATGGTGCCGGTGTAGCCGGAGTGGACGCCGGCGTCGATGCGGGCGGCCTCGATGCCGGCACCGCCGAACCATCCCGACAGGACAGCACGGAGTACTGGATCGAGGCCGCTTCTTGTCGCCTTGATCAAATCCTGTGCCTACTTCGGGTTGGGCGGGGGGTCGTTGGAGCAGCCATTGTGGCACTGGGAGCACTTCTGAGCGCCCTCGACGCGCCACAGCTGGCGGTCGACGCGGTACCCGGCGGCGCTGATCGCTGCGGCGGATCGGTCGAGGACGGTCTGCACATCCCCACCGTCACCGCCGTCGTCATCGTGGGGAACGTGGTGAATGAACCGCCCGGCGACGCGCTGGCAGAACTCGGCGTAGTCGCGGGTGTGGAGGACCATTGCGTGCCAGCCGATGTCGACCGCCAGCGACGGCGACAGTGGCGCGGCCGTGGTCGCGCAGGCGGCGAGGAACGCCGCGGCCTGGTCGATGATCCTGTCGGCCATGTCTGCGTCGAGGTGGTATTCGCTCATAATCCGGCGAGATAGCCGCTCCACAGCCTGTGGAGCAAGTAGCCCGTGGCCCCGTTTGAGTTCTTGAATGGCGTCCATGTCCTCTACTTCCTTTCGTTGGCTTGTTCCAGCGAACTTTGCTGGCAAGTCCCAGAACTGGAGTTCTTTCACGATGTGCACGGAAATCGCATGTTCTGCCAACGACCTTGGGCGATGAGGCGCCCGGTGCGCGGCGTCGAGTGCTTCGACTGACATGCCCCCGGAGCGGCGGACTTCCACGAGGCCCCTGAGCCTGGGTGATCTTCTCGCGGAGCAGGTTCACGTGGTCGAACGGCAAGCCATTCTACGAAGCCTGCGATCTGCTGTAACGACTCGGTGAGACTCATGGTGCCTCCCGTGCGGCGTGTGGGTTGCTCGCCAGCACTCCGCCGAGTGCCGCTCCGGCTCCAGGAAAACCCTTCGCTCGCTCAAGCGCCATACGTCCAATGCGGACCACACAGCTGTCCGCATTGGAAGGCCGCAGAAGCCCAGCTCCCGCGTGAGACAGCGCACAATGACAGGGAATGTGTCTGACACCCAGAGGTGACTCCGATGAGGGGACAAGCGCCCAAGGCGCTCACGCCGGTTGCGTCTCCGCTCCACTTCTTCGGAGCCGAGGTTCGTCGCTTCCGTACGGCCCGAGGCTGGTCGACCTACGAGCTCGGTCGACGACTTCATCAAAGCGGGGACCTCGTCCGCAAGATCGAGGTCGCTGAAAAGGCGCCGGCTCACGGCGACTTCGTCAAGGAATGTGATGACGTCCTCGAAGCCCGAGGCGCACTTCTGCGGATGTGGCCGCTGATCAACCGCGAACGCAAGACCCGCGCGCGAAACCCGTCGACCACGGATCAGTTCCATCCCGCAGCAGACGACCGGGCGGTGCTCGACTGGCTGCTCACCGATCCAGAGCCCGCACGCATCCCCCAGGATTCGATCGCCGCCGGCAACGCCGCGGCGCAACTGGTTATCCTCCGCCAGATCGACCATCTTCAGGGCGCGGGACGCACCTACTCTCACGTCACCGGGTACCTATCGCGCGACCTATCCGCCTTGACAGGAGTCGCGCCCGAAGTCGCCATCGGGTACCTCGAGCTTGCCGGTTACGAAGCGGTCGATCTCGGCTCCGATGGGCGAGCACAACGCCACTACCTCGATGCGCTGCGGATCGCGACTGTGACCGGAGACCGGCTCTACGGCGGATACATCGTCGGCGTCAGCCTCGCGCACTTGGCGCTGCACTGCGGCGACCCTCGCCACGCTGCTCGGTTGTCGATGGCAGCTCTACGTGGAATCGAGGCCGAGTCCAGTCCGGCTCTTCGAGCGGCCTGCCGGACGGTTCTCGCGCGCGCCCATGCGCGGCTTGGCGACGAGCGGGCCTGCACGGCGGCACTGCGCGAAGTCGAGGGAGACCTGTCTCGTAGCAACCCGACACTCGAACCCCCGTGGATCAGGTACTTCGGCCATGCCGACCTCGCCGACGAAATGGCGCACGCCTGGTTCGACCTCGGTCGGCACGGGCAAGCGCATCGCGAAGCCGTCACCTCGATATCGCTTTTGGAGCCATCCCGAGTGCGCCGGTTGGCGATGGAGAATGCCCTAGCGGCGGCGGCGCTGGCTCGTTCGGCACAGATCGAGGAAGGATGCCATGTTGCCCGGGAGGCGATCGTCCATGCCTCCAAAACCGCGTCGTTTCGCAGCCTGCACCGCGTCACCATGATGCTCGCTGAGTTTCATCCCTACGGCGACACGTCAGCGGTGAAGGACTTGCGCGAGTTTGCCGACGTCACTCTCGATCAGCCTGCTGTTGAGATGTGAGAACCCGTTCATAGGCAGCTAGTTCGGCTTCCAGAGCTGCACGTTCCACGTTCGTCCCCGACAGATAGTGCCCCACCCCAGGTAGCGGGAGATAGCCACTCAGCAGGCCGCGCTCGTTGAGTGCCGTCGCCAGGGAACGAGTGTCTTCGGCCGGCGCCACGTGGTCGGCGAGCCCGTGGATCAGCAGCACCGGGCGGCAAATGGCGGCAGGGTCGACGTTGGCGGAGTCATGAGAAAGCGTCGCCGCATGCGCGCGCTGAAACCGTGGGGCCGTGAGTGTCCAAGTCCGAGGATCCACAATGGCCGATCGCGCCACGGCGAGCGCAAAAGGTGTGTCACGCCTGGCCACTGCGCGGAGCGCTGTGTATCCGCCCGCGCTCGATCCACTGACGAATACCGTCTCGGGGTCGGCGACGTCGGACTTGATCAGGGCATCGGCGGCGCTGATACAGTCCGCGACGTCGAGCTCGCCCCACTGGCCGTTGAGACTCGTTCGGAACGCGCGTCCGTATCCGGTGCTCCCGTGATAATCCACATCGGCCACGGCGAACCCTCGTCTCGTGAAGTACTGAATCTCCGGATCTAGGCGCGTTTCCGCCTGATGGGTCGGGCCGGGATGGGCACGCACAATCAACGGGCGCCGCCCTGAGCCGTGTTCGCCGCTCGGTCTGTACAGCAGGAGCGTGACGGACTGGCCCGAGGAATCAATCGTCAGGATCTCGGGCAATGACACGTCCGCCGCCGATGACGGATCGCCGCGGATGATCATCGGTGGGTTATCGCTTTCGACCTCGACCAGGATGATCTGCTGCTTCTCTTGAGATGTCGCCGCGATCAAAGCCAACGTCCCGTTCAGCTCGACCAGATACGGCTTGAACGACGTGTACGGCAACGGCAGGGTTCGTATTGACGCGTCGGGTTCTCTCACGACGAGGTGCTGATCGGGCCCGTTCCGTGCGAGCAGCGCAATCCGGCCGGACGCGAGGTGGGCCACGCTGCGGTAGCCGAGTTCCCATAGTGCGTCGGTGCACTCGGCGCCCATTGGGGCGATGGCCTCGATGCCGTCCCTCGCTGTGCGGTAGAGGTTCCACCAGCCCGAACGATCTGACATGAGGTACAGCCGTCCATCGGGACCCCACGACGGCTGTGTGGCCGCTTCTCCCGCGCCCCCTGCGATGCAGGTGGAGCGCTCCGGTCTTTCGATGGTCGCGGTCCATACCTCAGCGTGATCCCAGGGCATCGCATCCGAGGGCCATTCGACCCAGGCAACGCGCCCCTCCTGCAGGGTCGGCGAGGCGATGAAAGCCGCCCGACGCAGAACCGTTAGAGCGAAGCTGCGTGCATCGATGGAAACGAGTTCGTCCCCGGCAGAGCCTTCACGTACCGCCAGCAGTAGACCGTCCGCGAAGCAGAGATCGCCGTACTGCCAGGAGCCGGAGGTGATCCGCCGGTCACCGAGCCAGATCTGGCCATCGGCTCCTGAGACCCACCAAACGCCCAGATGACTAGGCGTGAACACGCCACCCCCGTAGGCGTGCATTTCACTGCCGACACCGTAGGCGACCTGAGTGATGCCCGCCGAAGGCGACCACCGCATCACCCTGCTGCCGTCGTCATCGGATCGTGATTCCACCCAGAACAGGCACCTGCCATATGAGGTCAAGCCGTCGAAAGACGCTGACACGTCGGCGGCGTGATCGTCGCTAGAACCCGTCATGCCCCCATCCGATCACAAACTGAGAGTGGTTCCGATGCGAGGAAGCGGCAGCAGCCTCGGCGGTCCGTGATCAAGCCAATGCGGACCATCCACCTGTCCGCATGAACTACCTGTTCAGGGCCGGTCCCGGCCGTCAGGCTGGACACCTGTCACCGATCGAAGGCCACGGTCTGGGAAGCCCGTGCGACTGGCGCCAGGACGTCGAGCAAGTGCCCGACAAGTCGATCGATGGCCGCAACGTCAGCGCAGTCGAACCGTAGAAGGGAGCGGCCCCGCCCAGGTCTGGAAACCGCGGGGGCGCTGCCGACAGCACGGAAGGAGTACTCCTGTGTCGAAGAGCGTGCTTGTGACGCCACCGAGGCGTCCACACCAATCATCGGCCTCACCACACCGTGCGTCTCATGTGTGGGTGGTGAGGTTGCGTGCCACGGTGGTTGCCGCCGTGCTCGGCTCGGTCCCGATCGGGGCGTGGGTCTACTCGGAGCAGCGTCCGGAGATGCTGTTCACGGTGGTCCTCCTGGCCAGCTTCCTGGTGGTGGTGGGTTATCGCGGGGCGCGAGCGATCCTGGGACCCCGCAATGAGTGCCGACGTGGACTGGTCTGCGGTCGCCAAGATGCACGGGGGCGACGGTGGCGGTGGGTGTTCGTGCGGCGTGGATGCCTGCCGTGTGCTGGCGCAGGTCGAGCGTCAGCGCCGCGAGTCCATGCTGCCCGGGCCGCCGCCCCGCGTGCGGTCATTCGAGTCGGTGTTCGCGCCCGGTGAGGTCGAGCGATGAAGGACTCGATCGAGTACGGCCGGTTCGCTCGATCGAACGGCAACGAGTACGTCGTGCGCGGGGAACCCAATATCGCTGGATTCCGGATCTACCGGGACCAAGGCAACGGCAACGGTTATCTGCTGGGCTCGGTGAGCGATCCGGAAGCGGAGATGCCCGAGCTCAAAGTGGACGGCGGTCGGCTGCTCACCGTGGGTGCGGCGCAGGAGTGCCTGAAGCAGGCCCTCGAAGTGTGGTTTCGCGCCATGGATGGTGAGCCATGACGGCCGATCGTGGCGGCGAGGCCGTCGACTGGGATCGGCTTCCCGGCTGCGGTGTTCATGGTGGGCGGCGGTGCTTCCCGTCGGAGAGCTTCGCGCGGTTGGTCGCTGAGCCCTACGTCGTGACGTACTGCTGGTTTCGGGCCTCCTGGCATATCGCACCTCGTGCCGATAGCCGGTCTGTCCACATACCTCGGCCGCGAAGCGCCGCCTAGCCCTTCCTTGATCTCCCCGGCGCGACGTGCACCGCGTTGCCGCCGCGCCGGGTGACCTTCCCCGGGCGTGCTTCCCCATGCCCAGGTTCATGAGCAAGGAGTGAACTTTTGAGCACCACCAGCACGATCACTGCCATCCGATACCCGCACACGACCACCAGTTCCGGCCCCTTCGGGTTCTGCGGCCTGCCCGGCGAGCCGGTGATGTGGGTGTCGCGGGTCGACCCGCCCAAGCGCGACATCGGCACCATCCGTCTCATCGGCGGCGAGTGGACTTTCACACCGGCCGGGGACGTTCACCTCCCCTTGCACATCCGCGTGGCCCTCGAAGTGGCCGCACGCAAGCGTTACGAGCGGAGCGTGGCCCGGTGAAGGTCGTCGAAGAGGTGACCGTGATCGGTGCGACGGTCTTGTGTGGCGAGTTGCTGGAGGTGTCGGGGCGTGCCGGCGACCTTGAGGCGTTGTGGGTGCGCCGGGCCTGGCCCGAACCCTGCCGCGAGTACGGATCCGTCCGATTCCCGTTGAGTCAGCACCCCCGCCACAGTGCCTCGATGTGGACCTCGGACTGGTCGACCCAAATGCGCGGCGAGCTGGGAGGCCGGGCTGCGGCGGTCTATGCCGAGTGGATCGCCGCCGGCTGCCCCGACCGGTCCCCGCCCAGCAAGCCCGAGCCGGATGCATATAGCCCGGACTGGAGCAGGCGATGACCTCCCCGGCCGCTACTAGGCCCCGTCCGCCGGGCAGCCACTATTCCCACACTTATCGACTGGTCGGCAGTCTGCTGGGTGCAGCGTTCGGGGCCCGGAAGAACCCCGCTGCGGCGCGGATCTTCCTCGATGACCTCTTGACGCAGCTCGCCGAGGTAGGTGTGACACCTACGCCAAGTCTTCTGCCGGTCGTTCACGCCGCGGTGGCCGAGCGCGCGATCGTCCTGTCGGTGCGGGAGATGCAGGTTCTTCGCCGGATAGGTGAAGGCAGGTCGAACACCGAGATCAGCCGCGACCTGTTCGTCTCCGTAGAGACCGTGAAGGCGCACGCCAGCAAGCTCTTCCGCAAGCTCGGCGCACGCGACCGGACCCAAGCCGTGGCCATCGCATTCCGCCAAGGCCTCCTGACCTGACCCCCGGCGGGGACCAGACAGCAGCCTTCCGAGCCGCCGCCCGACACCGCTCCCCGCCACGGGCCCCGCCCGCCGCCCCCTCAGGCACACACCAGCGGACGGGCAGGGCCACACCCCCAGCACTACCAAGCTCGGCGGCCTGGTTCATCCCGAGCAAGAGGTTCGCTCAACCGGGCCGTCACCCAAGGAAGGAATCACATGTTAAGCCAGCAAAAAGGACTACCCGGCAGTGTCCGGCGAGGACTGACGTTCCTCGTCGCGATGCTCCTGGCCGCAGCGGGCATGGTCGTGCCCGCAAGCCGGCGCGGCGCCGACGCTTCCGCAGGCCGTGGTGGCCGCTTCCATCGACGGCTGGATGTCATGCCTGGCCACCAAGGGCTACCCGATCACACCCGCCAACGACGACCCCGGCGCCTACTGGCTGGCCCTGCGCAACCTCGTCACCGAGAAGTTCCCGGACGATCCCAACGACCCCGCCTTCACCGAAGCCGCCGAGCACGAGAAGGCCGTAGCCGCCGCCGACGGCGCCTGCCGCAAGGGCCTGTCCGACCACGCCATGGGCCTACTCGCCGCACCCTTGGCGCAGTTCAAAACCACCCACGCCGAACTGCTGACCAACATCAGCACTGAATGGGCGGCCATCACCACCGAAGCCGAAACCCTCACCTAACCCCGCGACACAGCCGCCGGTCGGACAGCCGCCGACCGGCAGCCCCCTTCACCCCTCACCCCTCGTTCGGCGGACCACCCTGTGTTCGAAGTGTCCACAAAGGACAAGCGTCAGCGTGTCGATGACGCCGGCGAGGCTCTGGCACTCGTCGAACTGCTGATTGAGCGGACCGCCGATGATGACGTTCCCGCTCTCGTCGAGATATCCAGCCACCGCGACGCCACCCGTCCGGTGTTGACCGTCGGCCGAGCCGGGGCGTACGCCGTGGCCTGGCACGACCGGACCTATCGCGCCGTGAGCACCATGGGCGAAGCAGCCGAGACCCCCGCGACGTTCATTGCGCCTGACGGGCAGTTCATCTGGCAGACGGCCGGTGATGTGACGCTCACGCCGAAGCGTCTGGTCGATCTGGTGGATGCATACCTGTCCGAACCGGGCGGCTTCCGCCCAGACATCGCCGGGATCGACTGGGAAGAATCACCCCCGGTCCAGGGCCGAGCACCAGTGTGGCTTCCACCGCTCAACCAGCCTGACGCGACCGCACCAGCACTGCGTCTGCTCGCCGCCCGCGCAGCCGGCCTCGCCACCGCGCTGACCGGGTTCGGCGATCCCGTAAGCGAGGCCGCCGTTCCGATGCTCGATGACCTCCGGGCGCTCCTCGATCACCACGCCGCCCACATCGAACAACGAAGCCCGGCACACCGATCCCTTCTGCGTCCCGCCGTGCTACTGGCACTGCTGTTCCCCGTAGGGACCGGCACCGCACTGATGATCATCGGTCAACTGCCCTGGTGGCCCGGCCTGCTGATCACCTGTGCTGGGGCCGGCGCCGCGGGGCTCCTCGCGCTGCTGGCCCACATCGACCAACCCACTATGACGATCGCGCCCATCGTTCCGGCCCTGCCCACCTCGACAACGGACGCCTCCGTTCGATCCTTGCGGACCATGGCCGGCATCTACGCCAGGAAACTCAGCGACCTGCTCACCGACCTCGCCGACCTCCAAGAACGCGCCAGCTCTGGCATGCCCGAGCTAGCCCACGCACTCGACGCACCGCTCACCCCACTCATGCCCATCCCCGGACGCCTGACCTCATGGGCCGACCGCCTCTAACCCCCAGTTCGGAGACCCGATGACCATCCCCCAAGCCCCATGGCGCGATGTCGCCCTCAACAGCCTCGACCACACCAAACTCGCCCTCGACTCCGCCGCACAACACACCGAACTAGCCACCGACGCCCTCACCCGGATCCTCGCCGGCGCCGATGACCTCGGCGCCGCCGACACCACCGCGATCGCCCGGCGAGCATCCGCCGCCCACGCCGACATCCTCGCCTTCACCGACGCCGCCAGCGCCGCATACGTCGACGCCGTCACCGCACTCGAACTCCTCCTGCCACCCGACCAGCGCATCCGCACCAACGCCCTCGAAACCAACCAGGGGCCCGCGCATGTCGATGACTGAAGCGGCCCTGGCCGCCACCACCCAAGCGGTCCAGAAGGCAGCCGACGCGGCCCAGGCGTGCCACGACGCTCACGGGCCACTCGACGAACTGCGCTCCACCGTCGAGACCATCGGGAACAGCCAGTGGACGACGCAGGCCAATCAGGTTCAAGAGCTAGTCATCGAGGCGACGTCGATGCTGAGGGAAGTCGACGTCAAGCTGCGCGAGGCCGAGTCAAACCTTCATGCGCTGCGCGGCGGCTGAGTGGTGCTCGACCTGCTCTTCGACTATCGCACCATGCTGGGCACCGTGATCCTGGCTGGGCTGTACGCGGTGCACTGCCTGATCTGGCCGTTCAAACCATGCCGCACCTGCCGCGGAGCACCCAAGAACCGTGGACCGTTCAGCCAGGCATACAAGCTCTGCCGACGCTGCAAAGGACGCGGTGGCCGCATCCGAACTGGACGAAAACTCCTCGCCCGCCTCGGCATCGACCTGCCCGCCGACTAGCCCGACTCCACAGCTAACCCCCGGTTGCCGCCACGATCATGATCGTGGCGGCGAACCGGGGGGTGGCCGCGCGGGGGGAGAACGGGCGC
>NZ_JBFAKK010000007.1:0-16027 GCF_040655735.1 Phytomonospora sp. NPDC050363 | reverse complement strand
CCTGCCGGAAGTGCGCCTGCGCCGCTTCGAACTCGCCGAGATCCCGGCGCGCGAAGCCCATGCGCAGTGCCAGGCCCGCGGCGAGTTCGTCGCAACCGGGGGGATGCCCGCGCGGCGGAACATCTGCCGCGCGGGCAAGACTGAGCCGTTGACGAACGCGTAGAACACGCACAAATCGGCCGTCCGCCTGGGGGTCTACTCATTCACCCGTGGCGAGCCTCAGTAGAAGACGTAAGCCTTCTGAGCTGGCTCGCTCAAGGGCGTCTTGGCCGGGCCACACCAACCCGGCAGCCGCCGAGACGTCACCCACCGCTTTACCGTCTTGGGATCACGCCTTGGGCCGCAACGGCTAGGCGCACGTGCTCTATCGGCGTGCGGGCGAAGCGTTTCGGGGTCTTCGGTGGTGTTCATGGCGCTGGCTGTCCACAATGGGTGGATGACGTCGTGGGGGATGCGCTGGTGGCCGGTCGTGGCGGGGTTGGCGGTTGGGGCGGTGGCGATCGGGTTGGGTGTGTGGCTGGTGCGGGCGGGTCTTGAGGATGCCGACCGGTGGGCAAGTGTGGTGGGGGTGTTTTTGAACTTGGCCGGGGTGGTGTGCGCGGCGTGGGGTGTGGTGTGGGCCAGGCGGGCTGTGCGGCCTCCCGCAGAAGCGTCGGGTGCGGTCAATGTGGTCAAGGGTGGCCGGGCGGGAAGCGTTATCCAGGGCGGCCTCGTTGACCTGTCAGGAAGGGCGCCGGTCGCTGGGGCGCTGCCGCCGTTGGGGAAGGCGTCGAACCTGGTTGACGGCACCGAGGTCGATGGCCTGCTCGCCCAGGGCGATGAGGTCCGCGGGCCACTACCACCGGCCGGTGAAGCGGGCGGGAAGCACTCGTGACACCGCCCTCGTGGGCGTGGCGGGTGGCGAACACCGTCAGCGACAGCATCGTGCTCGGTGCGGTAATTCAGGGCCGGAGTGTTAATGTGACGCTCCCGGCGGTGGTCACCCCTGCTTTGGGAGGTCTGCCGCAGCCGGCGGGGGTGTTTACCAGCCGCGCCGGGGACGTCGAGGCGCTGATGGCGGGCCTGGATCCGGGTGGGGCGGGTGGGCGGTTGCTGGTGTCGGCGGTGGCGGGGATGGCCGGTGTGGGCAAGACCGAACTGGTCTTGCAGGCCGCTCGAAAGGCTTTGGATGCGGGCTGGTTTCCCGGTGGGGTGCTGTTCGTCGACATGGCTGGCTACGACCCCGAACGGCGCCTGGAGGCCGGTGAGGTTCTGCTGGGGTGGTTGAGTGCGCTGGGGATTCCCGGTGAGCACATCCCGGCTTCCGAGCAGGATCGGGCCCGTTTGTACCGGACGGTCATCGACGCCTACCGCGCTAAGGACTGGCGGGTTCTGGTCGTCGTCGACAACGCCGCCGACACCGCCCAGGTCGCCTCGCTGCTGCCGGCGGACCCGTCGATCCCGATGCTGGTGACCTCCCGCCATGTCCTCGACCTCGATGCCCGCACCCACCGCCTCGACATCCTCGACACCGGCGCGGCCGTCGAACTGGTCACGAATGTGATCGCGCTGCGCTGCGGGCCAGATGACGCGCGCCTGCACGATCCCGCCCATCAAGGCGGGTTCGCTGAGCTGGCCGGGTTGTGCGGTGGGCTGCCGCTGGCGTTGCGGATCATCGCGGCACTCCTGGCCGATCGCGAACACCTCACACCGGATGCGCTGGCCGCTTCGCTGCGGGATGAACACAGCCGCCTGGATCGCATCAGCCGCCGTGAGACCACCGGCGAGATCGCCGTCCGCGCCGCCTTCGACCTGTCATACCAAAACCTCACACTCGGGCAGGCGCGCTTGTTCCGGCTGCTGCCCCTCAACCCCGGCCCCACCATCGCCACCACCCCCGCCGCTCACCTCGCCGGCCTCCCCGAACCCGAGACGGAGATCCTGCTCCAAGACCTTCACCGCGCGCACCTGGTCGAAGAACCCGCAGCCGGGCGCTGGCGCCAGCACGACCTACTGCGCCTGCACGCCACCACACAACCCGCAGACCCCGCCGATCCCACCGAAGCCGCGGCTGCTCACCAGCGCCTCAACGACCACTACCTCACCAGCCTCGGTCATGCTGACGCCTTCCTTGACCCCACCGCAGACCCGCCACTCGGCACGTTCGCCAACCGCGGCGCCGCACTCGACTGGCTGGATACCGAACACCCCAATCTCATCGCCACCGCCCTACAGGCGACAGCCCACGGCGACCACCACACCACCCTCGGCTTCTCCTTCGGGCTCACCCTGTACCTGCACTACCGGCGCCGGTTCAACGACGCCCTCACCCTCACCCAACACGCACTCACCGCCGCCCGCGCCATCGCCGACAGACGCGAAGGCAACGCGCTGAACAACCTCGGGGTCGCGCTGCGCGAGTTGCGGCGCTTCGAGGAGGCCATCGCCGCCCACGAGCAGGCCGCCGAAATCTTCCGGGAGACCGGCAACCGGCACGGCGAAGGAATGGCGCTGGGCAACCTCGCAATCGCGCTGCACGTGCTGCGGCGCTTCGGGGAAGCTGTCACCGCCCACGAGCAGGTCGCCGAAATCTTCCGGGAGGCCGGCGACCGGCACAGCGAAGTCCAGGCACTGAACAATCTCGGGGTCGCGCTGCGCGAGTTGCGGCGCTTCGAGGAGGCCATCACGGCCCACGAGCAGGCCGCCGAAATCTTCCGGGAGACCGGCAACCGGCACAGCGAAGGCACAGCGCTGAACAACCTCGGGATCGCGCTGCACGAGTTGCGGCGCCTCGGGGAAGCTGTCACCGCCCACGAACAGGCCGCCGAAATCTTCCGGGAGACCGGCGACCGCCACGGCGAAGGCAACGCGCTGAACAACCTCGGGATCGCGCTACAGGAACTGCGGCGCTTCGAGGAGGCCATCGCCGCCCACGAACAGGCCGCCGAAATCTGTCGGGAAACCGGCGACCGCCACGGCGAAGGCCAGGCGCTGGGCAACCTCGCAAACGCGCTGCAGGAGGTGGGGCGCTTCGACGAGGCTCGAATGTGCTGGGCAGAGGCTTTAAGCGCGTTCGACGAGACCGGTGACGATGAGAACGCCGCCGCTGTCAGGGAGTTCCTTACCGGCTCCGACCAGCCAGACAGATGAGTACACCGTCGCACGCTGGCTTGTGACAGAGAATCACCTGATATCTGTCACAACCGCCTCCCAACGCGCCTCCCGCCGCAAGAGGAGGCATCCCGCACCACCCGGTGACCCGTAACGTTCTCTGTCACACACTTCGGGAGGCGCCCATGGGCGACGTCGTGGAACTGCGGCCAAACGCGTGTTGAGCGCCGCCTGAACGTCGCCTGATGCGCCGCGAAGTGTCAGCGGTTGCGTCGTGAAGTGTCAGTGGGCAAGCGCCGCGAGAGTGTCAGTCGGTGTCGTGGTCGGGGTCTTCGTCGTCGGTGCCGGCGACATCGTCGAGGCCATCGCCGACGGCGTGCGCATCGAGGCCAAACTGAAGATCACCCCGCACGTACTGCGGCACCGAACTCGTCCGCGACCGCCACCTCGACCTCGTCTTGGTAGCCGACCTCATGGGACATGAGTCGGTCGAGACCACAGCCCTCTACGCCACCCCCGACGACAACGACCAGGCCGCTGCCATCGGCTCCATCGACACCAGCCACCTCACCTAGGCCCGCTCCGTCGAGGACGGGTAAATAGCCAACCAGTTCCGCCAGCGCATTCAGCAGAGAATGATCAAGGTATGAGCAGCAGTGATGATCTCTCAAGAACCGAGTACATGGTGCTGAGAGCCTTCGTGTTCCGGATGTGGCAGCAGCCTGTGACGTTGATCCGTTTCGAGAATCTGCCCGAAGTCATGACGGAACGACTCAGCGTCCAAGACGTCGAGCAGGCCCTTCCGCAACTTGCCGACTACCTGTTCACCGAGCCCGTGGCGGGCGATGCGATCATCCGCGTCCTGAAAGTCGCGGACACCGCCGAGCAGCCTGTCGTCGCCCGTGAACCGGAGAATTGGCCACCGGTGTCCGGGACCAAGGACTCTCAGCGGCTGCTTTTGCGCCGTATCGACGAGCTGCTGGACCGTACCGGGTTCCCGGTAGAACCCGACGATCTGGCCACTCCGGAGAGCTTCGCCCGGTCACGAACCGAGGTCGAGCTGATGAGGCTGAAGCGTGACCAGATGATCCGAGGTGACAGCGAAGCATTCGGCCCGGTTTCCTACCCACGTCGGATCCTGGCAGTCACCGGCCGCGGTAAGCGCTGGCTACAGGACTAACGTCGCGAAGTGTCAGTGGCGGCGTTTCCACTGACGTACTCACGACGCTCAACAGCCGGGCGCGCCGTCAACAGGCGCTACCCGCCACCCCTCAGGAAGCTCGTGAGCAAAAATCAAGGAGAGCCGTGCGGTTTGATCCACATTGCTCAGTGCTGTGAACCTCGCCCCGCTGACCTTGCGCACCCAGCGAGTTCCGCCCTACGGAATCCGGCAGGCCCGAGGAACCTCGCCCCGCTGAACCGGGCGTCCCAAGCGAACCTCGCCCCACTGAACCAGGCGTCCTTCAACTTATTCCTCCCCGTCCGAGTCTCCCTGGTCTCGATCGGTGGTGGGGGCATGCGCAGATAGGCACACCACACGTCCATCACCGCCCGGCGCCGCCCCTGGTGTTCGTGCCCAAGGTCGTCAAGGGCGTGCAGGGCGCCGACGCGGACGGCGGCCTTGTCATGGCCGAGGTGTTCGACAGCTTGAGAAACAGCTCCTGGGCGCGTTTCTGGATCGCGTCGTGTTTGGCGTCAGCGGCGACCGTTTCAGTGTGGGTTTGGGCGCGGGTCTGCAAGATCTGCCGGTGAACGAGCAGGATCAAGGTGACCAGTCCGCCGAACCCGAAGATGACCGATACGACGGTGCCGACCGCGGTAACGCGTGCCCGCGCGTCCGTGCCGGCCATGTCGCTCAACCAATCCCACAAGACCCCCGCGACTGTGCCGACCACACTGAGCACTACTGCTGGACCAAGCGTCCACAGCAGCCACCTACGGTTGCGTCTGCCCCGACCCAAGCCACGCGCCCAGATCCTCTTCAACCATCGCGGCTTGGCCCCGACCGTGGCGACCAGCGGCGTTCCCCCAGCGTCCATACCCGGCAGCGTCCATGGTGACCTGCAAGGTCACCATCGGCCGAAGCGGTATCAGAACGTTACCGTGACCATGAGACACCTCAAGAGCCGTCGGCCTCCGAGGCCAGCAAGGCGGGCAGGAACGCCAGATCCCACTCCAGTACCCGGCCCGGCTTCCCATCACGGGGCGCGGCCCGCCAGCCCGGCGGGAGCAGGTGGACAAAGGCGAGGTGGAACCGTCCCGCTAGGTTGACCTTGTGGGGTGCGGCAAACTCCGCCCCGCCGAATATGGCCGCCCCAGCGAACTCCGCCTTGTTGAACCCGGCGTCCTCGGCGAACTTCGCCCTGGTAAACCAGACGGACCCGGTGAACTCCGCCTCGCCGAACTCGGCGCCCCCAGCGAACTCCGTCTCGCTGAACCCGGTGCCCCCGGCGAACTTCGCCCTGGTGAACCAGGCGCCCCTGCCGAACCTCGCCTTGGTGAACCAGACGGACCCAGCGAACTCCGCCCCACTGAACCAAGCCGTCCAGGCGAACTCCGCCTCGCCGAACTCGGCGTCCCCAGCGAACTTCGTCTCACCGAACTCGGCGTCCCCAGCGAACTTCGCCCTGGTGAACCTGGTGTCCCCAACGAACTCCACTCCGTCGAACTTAGCGTGGCTGGTGAACTTCACCATTTCGAACCTGGTGCCCCCGCCGAACCTCGCCTCGCTGAACCTGGCGCCCCCGGCGAACTCCGCCTTACCGAACCAGGCGACCCCGGCGAACTCCGCCCCACTGAACAGAGCGGTGCCGAAGCGGCAGTACAGGAATTCGCTGTCGTGAAGGTGGGCACCGGACAGGTCGATGTCCATCACGCCCCAGAACCGCTCCGGTTCAGGTTCTTCGGAGTCGGGTTCGCGTGGGTCACGGAGGTGGTCGGCGATCAGGCGCTGGGCGGTGGCGCGGACCTGGAGTTCCTCAGCCGGCCACACCGCTACAGCGGGCTTGGCCTCGGTCTTGGCGGTCTTCGGCTTCTCCTTCCTCTTCGAGGTCTCCTTGACGTCGTCAGGTGGTGGTGGCATGCGCAGGTAGGCGCACCAGACGTCCATCACCGCCCGGCGGCGCTTGGGGTGTTCTTGCCCGAGGTCGTCGAGGGCGTGCAGGGCTCCTACCCGCACGGCGGCCTTGTCATGGCCGAGCTGGTCGACGGCCTTGACGAACAGCTCCTGGGCACGCTTCTGAATCGCGTCGGCTTGGGTCGCGGCGGCCACGGCGCGGGCGTGGGCGAGGTTCTCAGCGGCGACGCGTTCGGCATGCTCGAAGCGGCGTTCGGCGTCCAAGCGATTGTGCTCGGCGACCTCGAACCGTTTGGCCTGGTCTTCGAGCTGGCGCTTGTGCTCGGCCGCGGTGACGACCTGGCGGTGGATCAGCACCGCGAGGGTGACCGCACCGCCGAGTCCGACGACGATGGTGAACGTCTTCTGTGCGGCGTCCATTTGCCGTGTACGGTCGGCGCCGGCCGCCGTCCACAACAGATCGATCATCGACAGCGCGCCGGTGATGAGCGCGAGCCCGACCGGGATCGTCCACCCCCACCGGCGCCACCACGACCGCTTCGCCGGCTCGTTCCCCCCAGAGTCCATATCCGGCAGCGTCCACCGTGACCTGCAAGGTCACCATCGACCGAAACGGTATGAGGACGTTACCGTGACCATGAGACAGACCGACTGCTGATCGTCGGCTCTGACGAAACTCGCATGCCCGACACTCTCCCGGCCCGCTAACCTCCGCACGTGAACGAACCGATCCGTCTCGGTGTCCCCGTCGGCTACGTCGACGTCCATCTCCGGCACGTCCGCCCTGTCAATGAATCCCACGGCTACATCGGTGGCAGGTTCGTCGTCGACATCACCGGCGACGTCGCCGCCACGACCACCGGCATCTTCTTCGCCGGAGACACCCTCGGCCGTTTCCTCACCGGCCTAGCCGATGACTTCCGCGGCTGGACCGGCCAGCGCGTCTGGCGCTCACCGGACACCGAACTGCACGTCGCCGCCACCCACGACAAGCTCGGCCACATCCACCTCGCATGGACCCTCACCGACGGCCAGCTCGACCCCGGCTGGAAACTGACGACCGCCACCACCGTTGACGCCGGTGAAGACATGCAGCGCCTGGCCGCCGACGTCCGCGCGGCCGAACCGAACAACTAGCCCGGTAGAGCAGACGCAGTGGCGCCGAAAACGACCAAGTTGCCGCCGTCGGCTCCACCGACACCAGCCACCTCACCTAACCGCTCATTCCGAAACGTCAGTAGCGGCGTTTCCACTGACGTTCTCGCGGCGCTCAACAGTCGGCCGGGCCCTCGCCGGCGGCGCGGCGGCGGTGGACGGCGGCGTCGCCATGTCGACGAGCGCGCCCGTCGACGAGTTCGTCACCGCGGAGGGCTTGTTCGTGCCGGAGAGGAGCCCGTCGGCATCGGCGAGACCGTCGTCGACGGCGAGACGGGCATCGTCATCTCGCCCGGCAACGAGGTCGTCGACGAGCCCGGCGCGGCCGGCGACGTCTTCGTCGTGCCGATGAAGGAGCCCGCCAGCATCCGCCGGACTGTTGTAGTTCGCCAAAGAGCGGCATCGCGTGCCTTCTCAACGATCTTGTCGGTGATCTCGTCGGCGGCGGAGAGGACTTTCGTCGACGAGTGCGCACTGGGTGTGACAAACCCCCATTCGTACGCGCTGGCCGGGGCACTGCCCTGAGGGGACTTCTAGGCTGGTCAGGCAAGTTGTTCTACTGCCGACCTGGCTCTACGAAAGGGATCTGATCCTTGACGCCAGTAAGACACCTCAGGTGGCGTCATGCAATGCCAACCCAGCACAGAACTATTCTCAAGGCCGTACCGCACAACGGATACAGGGCGACACACTCTGGCGATCGAAGCCCCACAGGACTGAAACGCCGACGACCTCCCGGCGGGAACCGAGAGGCCGTTTCGTTCGGCTAACTACGTACTCGTTCACGCGTGGATGTTCCAGGCAAAGAGGGCATCCGCGCGCTCTACCTCAGTGAGGTTAACCATGACTTTAGAGGCTTTCGTTGTTCGAGCTTGCCTGGGCTCTGCCCTTATGGGCAACTCAACAGCCAAGTCCGGACCCAGCCGTCGTTCGATGCCCACCGTCACCGGCCCGGGCCACTTGCTCGCGGAAGTGCAGGGACCACCTGCATGAAGCTTCCACCGACCACCACACTGCTGGTCTTCGTCATCTGCCTGCTGATCTCGGTCATCGCCGGGCTGCTGGGTGCGTGGCTCTTCCACTCCCCCACCAAGCCGAGGGCTGCGATCCTCCACGGCGCTGGCTGCTTCGCTGGAACGCTGACGCTGTGCATGGTGGTGCTCTCGACCCTGTTCTAGGTCAACACGGCATCAGGGCCCACCCGGTCTCCGGGTGGGCCCTGGTCGCGGTATTGGACCTTACCGTGACCATGCGACACCTCAGGCATTGTCGGGCTCCGGAGCCGGCATGACGGCCGCAGCCGCGAGGAACACCGGGTCCCACTCCAGAAACCGACCCGGCTTCCCGTCGGGGGGAGCGGCCCGCCACCCCTCGGGCAGCTCATGGGCGAACATCAGGTGCAGCCGCGCCGCCAGACGGACACGGCCCGGTCTGGCGAACTCCGTCCTGATGAACCAGGTGTTCCCGGCGAACTCCGTCCTATCGAACTCGACTCTCCCGGCGAACCTCGCCTTGTCGAACACGGCGTTCTCAGCGAACGTCGCCTTGTCGAACACGGCGGCCTCGGAGAACTCCGCCCCACCGAACCAGGCGGCCCCGGCGAACGTCGCCTTGTCGAACTCGGCGGCCCCGGTGAACACTGTCTCACCGAACCAGACGACCTTGGCGAACCTCACCTTCTCGAACCAGACACCTCTGACGAACCTCGCCCTGATGAACGCGGCGTCCCCGATGAACTTCGCCTCGACGAACGCGGCGGTCTTTGTGAACTCCGCCCTGTTGAACTCGGCGCCCACGGCAAACTCCGCCTCGGCGAACTCGGCGTACCCAGTGAACTTCGCCCCGACGAACACTGCACCCCCGGCGAATTGCGCCCCGGTGAACCGGGTGAACCCGGCGAACCTCGTCCCGAGGAACCGGGCGACCCCGACGAACTCCGCCTTGTCGAACCATGCCTTCCCGGTGAACTCCGCCGCGGTGAATTCGGCGTCCCCAGCGAACTCCGCCCCGCTGAACAGGGTGTCGTTGAAGCGACAGTGGCGGAGGTCGATGTCGTGGAGGTGGGCTCCGGACAGATCGATGTCCATCAGGCCCCAAAACCGCTCGGATACCGGTCCCTCGGAGTCGGCTTTGCGCTTGTCACGGAGGTGGTCGGCGATCAGGCGCTGGGCGGTAGCGCGGACCTGGAGCTCCTCGGTCGGCCACACCACCGCTGGCCCCGGGGCCGGTTTGCCCTCCTCGGAGGGCCTCGACGCCTCGGGCGCGGACGGGGCAGGCATGCGCAGGTAGGCGCACCACACGTCCATCACAGCCCGGCGCCGCTTGGGGTGTTCCTGCCCCAGGTCGTCCAGAGCGTGCAGCGCCCCCACCCGCACGGCGGCCTTGTCACTGCCCAGCTGGTCGACAGCCTTGACAAACAGCTCCTGGGCGCGCTTCTCGATCGCGTCCTTCTGCGTGGCGGCGGCGGTGTCGCGGGCGTGTTTGAGATTCTCAGCGGCGACGCGTTCGGCCTGCTCGAAGCGCTTTTCGGCGTCGGCGATGCGATGGGTCTGGTCTTCGAGTTGGCGCTTGTGCTCGGCCGAGGCGATGACCTGCCGGTGGATCAGTACCGCCAGAGTGACCGCACCGCCCAGGCCGACGACGATCGTGAACGTCTTCTGCGCGGCGTCCATCCGCCGCGTGCGGTCGGCACCAGCCGCCGTCCACAACAGGTTGATCATGAGTAGCGCGCCGATCACGAGCGCGAGCCCTACCGGGATCGTCCACCCCCACCGCCGCAGCCACCGCGACGGTTTCTTCTCGACCCGGCCTTCGTCCCCTGTGCCCATCCGGTGACCGTCCCCGATGGACACCAAGACCACCATCACCCGAGCAGGCGAACTACCCGATAGCAGTCATTATCGTGTAGTTGGAACCGCCACATCGAACACTCCCCACCACCCCGCGGGTCTATAACTGGGCAGTGCGGGCTGCGACTTCTCGCGTGAACGTCAGTGCTCTTTCTCAGTTTGTTGTCGCTGGCGGTCGTCAGGGGCCCTCGTAACCCCGTCGAGGCGGTGTCCGAGGGGGTCCGAGCGCAGGCCGTCGGAGGGTGGCCGCTCGTCGATGGTGAGCGCCACAGCGGCGATCTCGACTTTGCTCGGGCCGGTGATGGTCAGCCATTGCAGCACGGAGCGGTTGTTGTGGTGCTGCAGGAGGTGGCGGGCCTCGACGGGCCATGGACCGTGCAGCGGCAGTTCTCGCGCGGTGATCTCATCGACGATGTCGCCGTCTCTGCCAGTAATGTCGGCCCTGGCGTGCACGATGCCCGCGAGGCGGAGCGTCACGTCGACGTTCTGCGACCTAAGCAGCACAACGGGCTCGCTAGGCTCCACATCGGTGCGCAGAACCACCGACATCAACCAGTGTCCACGCAAGTGCTCAAGACTCACAGAACGCAGGCCATGACACGGCCCCAGGGGAAGGCGTCCAACGGCATCCCCGCCCTGCACACCTTGAAGTCCGCCACTCGATCGCGCGTCGAAACAGCCACCATCTCCCAAGAAGCCGGCACCCAAGCCACTGACACTTCATGAGAAGGCTGCGCCACCGCCTGATGAAAGCCCGGTGACAACTCAGCGAGAATTCTCCCGGGCGGCGTGGGTTCAGTGCACGGGCGGGCGGCCGTCCAGTCTTCGATGTCGGCGGGGCCAGTAGAGGCGGTAGAGGATCCGCAGGGGCGTCGGGAGTGGGAGCGCCTTGGGGGCGTCGCGGTTGAGCGTGGCACTGCTGTGAACTGTCGCAGTGACCCCTTGGCGCGCATGGGAACGAGGCACAGTAGTTGCACGCCGCGATTGACGTGCGCACGCTGGGTAGCCTGCACTGCATGGCAATCACGGGGTGGATGCGGCGTGCAGTGACTGGCGTTGTGACGATGACGCTAGGGGCGACGACCTTATGCATTGGTACCGCCGGGCCGGTCGCAGCGTCGGCGCCGGGGCAGTGGTGGGCCGACGAGCTCGATCTCGAGGCGTTGCACCAGGTTACGCGCGGGGAGGGGGCGACGATTGGAATCGTCGACACCGGTGTCGACATCACTCACCCCGATCTCGCTGACGCTGATATTTCTGGGAAGGACATCTGGTCGCCGCGGCAGGACGGTTCGACTGACAAGCAGGGGCATGGAACGGCGATGGCCGCGCTGCTGGTTGGTCAAGGCAAGGGCGGCGGGGTCTTGGGGGTGGCTCCGGACGCACGGTTGCTGATCTATGCGCCTATGCAGGGCGAATTGTCCGGGGCTTTCTACGATGACGACTACGCCGCGGGGATCGCATGGCTGGTCGAACAGCGTGTCGACGTTATCCTGCTGGCGGCCGGAACTCCTACGCCGCCGTTTCAGCCGGAGGCTTCGGCGCTGCGCGCAGCTGAGCGTGTCGGTATTCCGGTCGTGGCCGCCGCAGGCAACACCGCGACGGCTATCGACTCCGATGTGGAGTGGCCGGCGGCAACGCCGGGGGTGTTGGCGGTTAGCGGCACCAAGCCCGGTGGGGCTTTCTCTTCGGCGTCGTTGTCGGGGCCAGAGGTGGACGTCGCCGCTCCCGCTGATGACATCGGGTCGGCGATCCCGCCGGGTCTGCCCGGGTTCGGGGACGACATCTATTTCACCGGTTCGGGGACCTCGAATTCTTCGGCGTTCATCGCTGGGGTGATCGGGTTGCTGGCTGCAAGGTTCCCCGATGCTTCCCGAGAAGACCTGCTGCACCGGGTGACATCGACGGCGACTGACCGCGGCCCGGCCGGACGCGATGAGAAATACGGCCACGGGGTGGTCAACCCGCTGGCCGCGCTGGGCGATGAAGTCGACATGAGCGGGGCGGCGCCTGTGCCGTTCGCGCGAGCCGGGGCCCCCGCCTGGGCAACGCTGCCCATGACTTCGGCTGTCGTCGAGCCGAAACCGGTGTGGACGCGATGGGACATCTGGGTCGCGAGTGGTTTGGCGATCGTGGCTGCGATGCTGCTGGTGATGGGCACCTGGCGTGGCCGGCGGGGCTTGCGTCTGGCAGCGCTCGGCCTTGCCGGCCTCACGCTGGGTATGGCCGCCACCGGCACGGCCGTGACCATCACCCGGACCAATGACCCGCCTGTTACGGCAGTGGCGTGGCCGGAGTTCGCTACTCCGCCATCGACGCAGGATCGGCCCTACCAGGCGGTCTGTGAACATGCCGCCAACGAGATGGGCTTGGTCCTGGAATTGTTCATGGACCCGACCTACGCCTTGGACGCCGACGCCAACAACGTGTGCGAGGTTCGTTTCCCGAGCATCGGGGCCGGCTCCGACCCGCAAGCCGCGGCCAAGGCAGTCGGGATGCGCATCACCTGGCAGCCCGCGGTCGACGGTGAGCCGAGCAACGCTTTGCTCGGCTGCCCCGACGGGGCTGGAGTGTGGTCCGCGGCAGCTGTGCCTGTGTGCACACAAGACACCCCGATGCCCGACTACGACACCTACAGCGTCTCGCGCTTCTTGACTCGCCAGACCTGGATCACCATCGAGATCGTTGAAGAGATCCGGCTCGAGCGTCTCGACTACGTGCATCGGGTACTGACTCTCGTAGTGCCCGTCATCGTCGAGGGCACCCGTCGAGCCTGAGACATCACGACATCGAAGCGTTCGACCGCGCCTGGCGCGCGTCCTCGCCAGCAGGGACAGGTTTGAGGAGGTAGCGAGGTGGGGTCGGGAGATGTGATCGCGTCCCTGGAAGCCGTCCTAAGGCTGGTCGAGGATGGCCGACGCTTGACGCGAGCGGCTGCCGAGAAGTTCGGCGACACGCACGGCACGCTCTCGGCAGCCTTTGGGAACACCTCGAACTCGTCGGCGTCGGCGGCCTTGGACCGGATCGGGCAGGCGGCCGAGCAGATCGACGAGGCTGACGGAGATGCGGCGGCGGCTTTACACGACATCGGTGACTACATCGAGATCGTCAAAGGCAGCAGCTCTGCCGGCAGTGCTTCGGCCTCGGTTTCCGGCAAAGCCGGGGCACGACGGGGCTTCGATCCGGCGCCGCACCTGCGGGACATGCCGCCGTTTCCGGGGACCGACAACAAGACCCACGGCCGCGCCATCGGCAAGAGCGGCAAGGTCGAGTCCGTCGTGAGTGGCGAACTCGACCCGACAACACGCGAACTGGACCCGCGTTACGTCGAGGGCGTCAAGCTCGCTCGGCGGCTCGGCCTGGTGCCTCCAAAGGGCAAGCTGACGGCTGCGGGCGATGTGGAACTCAAGTGGGCATGGCAGATGCGCCAGGACAGCGTGACCAAATCGCAAGTCACGATCAACAATCCCAAGGGACCCTGTCTAGGTGACCTGTCATGCGACACTCTCCTGCCGACATGGCTCGACCAGAACTCCGAACTGACGGTGCACTGGCGCGACAAGCAAGGCCGCGACCGGTCTAAGACCTATGTGGGGGAACCCGATGAGCACTGATCAACCGGGCAACACCCGGCACCGCGATGACACTGCCGACTCCCTCCCCCAGACGGAGTTCGCTGTGGCCTCGGAGGATCTTCGCGGCCGTGTCGACTTCTTCGTGCCCGGAGAGGCAGCACCGCGCGCCGTCGAAACAGTCGAGGAGATGGACGTTGCGCTCGACGCTCTCCTCGCCGACGGTGATGCCAACCCGGCCCGGCTCTACCATCGCGCCCGTCCGTTGCTAGAGGCCGGCGGGGTCGACCATGAACTACAGGTTGCCGTCGCCCCAGAGCGATTGGTGGGAGCACTGCGGTTCGGAGCTGACGGCACGTGGTTCACCAAAGGCGCCAACCCGCCGGAGGGCGTCGCGACCGCTGGGGCGATGTACGACTATCCCGAAGACTCCGAGGTGCCACTCGACACCGTGCGGGCTGCGTTGGCGGAGTTCCTCGCAACGCACCGGCGCCCGACGGTCGTGGCGTGGCAAGACGATCCTCACGACTTCTAAGGCCCACCGGGCTGGGGTGGGTGCGACTGGTCGTTAGCTGGTGCCGGGTCTCTTTGGGGTGATGTCGGGGTCCAGCTCAACGCTGGTCAGCGTGTGGGGCAGTTCTGCGGTGATCGCATCGAGAGCCTCCATGCGTTCGGCTAGAACGGCTTGGACCTGGTCGATGTGGTTCTTGGCGATCGCGTTGCGCCTCTGGCGTGCGTCGTTGAGGGCTGCTTCGGCGGCTGGCGCGCGTCCGCTGTCAACCGCGGCGAGGTTCTCTTCAGCGGCCGTGACTGCGGCTTCTGCCTCTTGCAGCTGGTTCTGTAAGCGAGCGAGGTCGGCTTCGGCCGCTTCCGTCTCAACGTCATAGAGCTCTTGGGCTGCTCGTACGCGGTCGGCTGCGGCGCGTTGCGGGTCGGTGTTCACTGGGGTCCTCCCGGTTCGAGGCTCGTGTGATGACAGTGAATCGTGCGGGGACGGTGGACGCGTTGAGCAGGGCATTTCGGGTCCGGGCGCCTAGCGGATCGACGCGGCTGTCGGGATGATTCGTGGTGGGCCTTCGCCGAACGTATGACGAACTGGACGCTGGTCTCATGCGCTGCTCGGTGGGGCTTCTTCAGTGGAGGAGTCCGGCTTGCATGGCGATGCGGATGGCGTGCGGGGCGTTGTTGGCCCCGATGGCGCGGTAGATGTGCTGTAGGTGTGAGGCGATGGTGTTGCTGCTGAGTTCGAGGGTGCGTGCGATCTGGTGGGTGGTAAGGCCTTCGGCTAGGTGGGCGAGGATTTCGTGTTGGCGAGGGGTGAGCGGGGACGACGCAGCCGGGAGGGCACGGGGCATGGCGGTGCGTTGCAGGGCGACTGCTTCGGTGAGGTGTGAGGTTCCCCCGGCTGCTCGGAGGCTTTTGATCATGGTCTGATAGGCCGTGTAGGAGGTTTCCTTGTCTGCCCCTCGCAAGTACCCCCAGGAGCTTCGTGACCGAGCTGTGAGGCTCTACTTCGACTCCGAGCCCAGGCCGGTGATCCGGCAGTTGGCGATCCAGCTCGGCATCCACCCCGAAGCGCTGCGAAACTGGATCCGCCAAGCTGAGGCTGACGCCGGCCACCGCTCGGACCAGGCGACCACGGCCGAGACCGAAGAGCTGCGGCGGTTGAGGAAAGAGAACGCCGAACTGAAGCGCGCCAATGAGATCCTCAAGGCCGCTTCAGCGTTTTTCGCCTCGGAACTCGACCCGACCCGGCGACGGTCATGAGCCTCGTGAACGAGCTCCAAGACCGCTTCGCAGTCGAGCCCATCCTCAGGGTCCTCGCCATCGCCCCCTCCACCTATTACGGGTGGCTGCAGCGCGAGATCGAGCCGAGCAACCGTGAGCAGGAAGACCGCGGGCTCTTGTCGGTGATCCACGAGATCTGGGACAACTCCGGCGCCACCTATGGCAGCCCACGGGTCCACCAGATCCTGCGCCGGCGGGGGATCTACGTGTCTCGCAAACGCGTCGAGCGCCTGATGCGTGAACACGACATGCAAGGCGCGTTCCTGCGCCGCGGCTGGAAAGGCGGGTCCACGAAACCCAACCCGCGTCATGATCCCGCCCCGGACCTGGTCAACCGGGACTTCACCGCGCCGGCCCCGAACCGGTTGTGGGTCGCCGACGCCACCAGGATCGTCACCGGTTAGGGCGTCCTCTGGCTCGCAGCCGTTCGTGACGCGTTCTCCAACCGCATCGTCGGCTGGAAAACCAGCCACCGATGCGACACCGACCTCGTCCTC
>NZ_JBFAKK010000006.1:505830-509242 GCF_040655735.1 Phytomonospora sp. NPDC050363 | reverse complement strand
TCGGCTGTCTGGTGTGTAGTCGAGGGACACCCCCGTGAGGGCAGCGATAACCCTTCCTTGTTTCGGGCCTTGGTTCATGCCGGGTTCGGCGTTCGGTTTCGAGCGCGTGAGGTCTAGTGGTTCGTTTGCTTCGTGTGCGGGGTGTGTGTGTTGTTTGAGATGTACATAGTGGGTGCGAGCATCTAATTTTTGTTAAGTTGTCAAGGGCGCATGGTGGATGCCTTGGCACCAGGAGCCGATGAAGGACGTGGGAGGCCGCGAAAGGCCTGGGGGAGTTGTCAACCGAGCTGTGATCCCAGGATGTCCGAATGGGGAAACCCGGCACCATTCATATGGTGTCACCCGCCACTGAATGTATAGGTGGTGTGGAGGGAACGCGGGGAAGTGAAACATCTCAGTACCCGTAGGAAGAGAAAACAAAAGTGATTCCGTGAGTAGTGGCGAGCGAAAGCGGATGAGGCTAAACCGGTTGCGTGTGATACCTGGTAGGGGTTGCGCAATTGGGGTTGTGGGAATGTGTGTCCAATGGCTACCGACGTTGGCTACAGTAAGAAAGTGGTGTGTTAATCGAACAGTCTGGGAAGGCTGACCGTAGACGGTGAGAGTCCGGTAGGTGAAAACACATCGCCTGTAGATCGCATTTCCCAAGTAGCGGCGGACCCCTGAAATCTGCCGTGAATCTGCCAGGACCACCTGGTAAGCCTAAATACTTCCTGGTGACCGATAGCGGACTAGTACCGTGAGGGAAAGGTGAAAAGTACCCCGGGAGGGGAGTGAAATAGTACCTGAAACCATGCGCTTACAATCCGTTAGAGCCTGCGAGTTGTTCAGTCAACTGTGGGTGATGGCGTGCCTTTTGAAGAATGAGCCTGCGAGTTAGTGGTGCGTGGCAAGGTTAACCTGTGGAGGGTAGCCGTAGCGAAAGCGAGTCTGAATAGGGCGATATAGTCGCGTGCTCTAGACCCGAAGCGGAGTGATCTACCCATGGGCAGGTTGAAGCGCGGGTAAGACCGTGTGGAGGACCGAACCCACCAGCGTTGAAAAGCTGGGGGATGACCTGTGGGTAGGGGTGAAAGGCCAATCAAACTCCGTGATAGCTGGTTCTCCCCGAAATGCATTTAGGTGCAGCGTCGCGTGTTTCTTGCCGGAGGTAGAGCACTGATTGGTCTAGGGGGCCCACAAGCTTACCGAAATCAGTCAAACTCCGAATGCCGGTAAGTGAGAGCGCGGCAGTGAGACTGCGGGGGATAAGCTCCGTAGTCGAGAGGGAAACAGCCCAGATCACCAGCTAAGGCCCCTAAGCGTGTACTAAGTGGAAAAGGATGTGGGATTGCACAGACAACCAGGAGGTTGGCTTAGAAGCAGCCACCCTTGAAAGAGTGCGTAATAGCTCACTGGTCAAGTGGTTCTGCGCCGATAATGTAGCGGGGCTCAAGTACACCGCCGAAGCTGTGGCATTCACACATTAACCCGGCTTGATCCTACGGGGTCTTGTCTAGGTGTGTGGATGGGTAGGGGAGCGTCGTGTGGCGAGTGAAGCGGCAGGGTGACCTAGCCGTGGACGCCATGCGAGTGAGAATGCAGGCATGAGTAGCGAAAGCAGGGTGAGAAACCCTGCCGCCGGATGACCAAGGGTTCCAGGGCCAGGCTAATCCGCCCTGGGTAAGTCGGGACCTAAGGCGAGGCCGAAAGGCGTAGTCGATGGACAACGGGTTGATATTCCCGTACCCGCGAAGAAGCGTCCATGACGAACCTTCATGTGCTAACCGCTCTAAGCATGTTTCTGTCGCCTTCGGGTGGTGGTTGTGTGTGGACGGGTGGGATCCTGTGGGGTAGTAGTCAAGCGATGGGGTGACGCAGGAGGGTAGCTGGACCCGGTGAATGGTAGAGCCGGGCTAAGCGTGTAGCCCGGGGCATAGGCAAATCCGTGCCCCATGAGGGTGAGACGTGACGGGTAACCGATTGAGGTGAAGCCAGTGATCCCATGCTGCCGAGAAAAGCCTCTAGCGAGTTTCGAGCGGCCCGTACCCCAAACCGACTCAGGTGGTCAGGTAGAGAATACTAAGGCGATCGGGTGAACTGTGGTTAAGGAACTCGGCAAATTACCCCCGTAACTTCGGGAGAAGGGGGACCCTGTCTGGTGACCGGACTAGCTCCGTGAGCTGGCTGGGGTCGCAGTGACCAGGGGGAAGCGACTGTTTACTAAAAACACAGGTCCATGCGAAGAAGTAATTCGATGTATATGGACTGACGCCTGCCCGGTGCTGGAACGTTAAGGGGACCTGTTAGCTTTTCGGAGCGAAGCGGAGAACTTAAGCGCCAGTAAACGGCGGTGGTAACTATAACCATCCTAAGGTAGCGAAATTCCTTGTCGGGTAAGTTCCGACCTGCACGAATGGCGTAACGACTTCCCCACTGTCTCAACCACAGGCCCGGCGAAATTGCATTACGAGTAAAGATGCTCGTTACGCGCGGCAGGACGGAAAGACCCCGGGACCTTTACTATAGCTTGGTATTGGTGCTTGGAACAGTTTGTGTAGGATAGGTGGGAGCCTGTGAAGCATTCACGCTAGTGAGTGTGGAGGCAATCTTGAAATACCACTCTGATTGTTCTGGGTATCTAACCTCGGACCGTGATCCGGTTCAGGGACAGTGCCTGGTGGGTAGTTTAACTGGGGCGGTTGCCTCCCAAAATGTAACGGAGGCGCCCAAAGGTTCCCTCAGCCTGGTTGGCAATCAGGTGTTGAGTGTAAGTACACAAGGGAGCTTGACTGTGAGACCGACGGGTCAAGCAGGTGCGAAAGCAGGGACTAGTGATCCGGCACTTGCGAGTGGAAGCGGTGTCGCTCAACGGATAAAAGGTACCCCGGGGATAACAGGCTGATCTTCCCCAAGAGTCCATATCGACGGGATGGTTTGGCACCTCGATGTCGGCTCGTCGCATCCTGGGGCTGGAGTAGGTCCCAAGGGTTGGGCTGTTCGCCCATTAAAGCGGCACGCGAGCTGGGTTTAGAACGTCGTGAGACAGTTCGGTCCCTATCCGCCGTGCGCGTAGGATACTTGAGAAGGGCTGTCCCTAGTACGAGAGGACCGGGACGGACGAACCTCTGGTGTGCCAGTTGTCTTGCCAAAGGCACGGCTGGTTGGCTACGTTCGGAAGAGATAACCGCTGAAAGCATCTAAGCGGGAAACTCGCTTCAAGATAAGGTATCCCATCCCGCAAGGGAGTAAGGCCCCCAGCTAGACTACTGGGTTGATAGGCCGGAAATGTACGCACAGTAATGTGTTCAGTTGACCGGTACTAATAGGCCGAGGACTTAACAAAACCCTCGCTGCGTAAGTAGCGTCAATGATTTGTCTCGCACCCACTATGTTCTTCTGAAACAACACACAGAAGCACACCCCTTTACTT
>NZ_JBFAKK010000006.1:503894-505738 GCF_040655735.1 Phytomonospora sp. NPDC050363 | reverse complement strand
CCGAGGACTTAACAAAACCCTCGCTGCGTAAGTAGCGTCAATGATTTGTCTCGCACCCACTATGTTCTTCTGAAACAACACACAGAAGCACACCCCTACTTGATCGGAGGGGATCCCATTCTTCACGAGTGGATCCCTCGACCGTGACAGGCACGGGGGTTGTGCTCCGGTGACAAGTGAATGAAGAGAACACCAGTTTCGCTGGTTGTTCACCACACACCGTTAGTTTGTGTTGATGAGTGTGTCGGTGGTCATGGCGAAGGGGAAACGCCCGGTCCCATTCCGAACCCGGAAGCTAAGCCCTTCAGCGCCGATGGTACTGCCCTGGGAACGGGGTGGGAGAGTAGGACACCGCCGAACTTAACGTACGTGGCCCCGCAGGGACCCCGCCAGGGGAACCTGCGGGGCCACAGTCATGCCCGAAAAGGTTGCGCGACTTCGCCCCGGCATGGCGCGAAATACAAGACAAAAGAGGTCGCCACCACCGCGAGGTGGGGCCGCGAGCCGGAACCGTCCGGTGGGCGGGCCGGCGCGGTCGTCATGTGACGGTCGCGGTGAAATACGGGTGCGGCGGTTCGGCTGCCGCGGGATACGAGAGAATGATGGGCATGCCAGCTGCTGAGGACCGTTCGGACAAGGACCGCAACTCCAGGCCGGGTGGTGACGGCCGCGGCGAGCGGGGCCGCGAACACCGTGGCCGGAGCGACCACAACAACGGCTTCCGTGACGGCGGCCGAGGCCGCCAGGGCGGTTACAGCCGTGACGACCGTCCTCAGCGACGCGACGACCGGCCCGGTGGATCCCAGGGCCGCGATGATCGAGGCGGCGACCGCGGTGGATACCGCGGACGCGATGACCGCCCCAGCGGCGGCAGCGGTGGCTATCAGCGCCGCGATGACCGCCCCGCCGGCGGTGGCGGTTACCAGGGCCGTGACGACCGTGGTGGCGACCGTGGCTTCCAGCGCCGTGACGACCGCCCGAGCGGTGGCGGTTACCAGCGCCGTGACGACCGTCCGGGTGGCGGCAGCGGTGGCGGGTATCAGCGTCGTGACGACCGCCCCAGCGGCGGCGGTGGGTACCAGCGTCGCGATGACCGTCCGGGTGGCGGCAGCGGTGGCGGTTACCAGCGCCGTGACGATCGCCCCAGCGGTGACCGTGGCGGTTACCAGCGCCGCGATGACCGCCCCGCCGGCGGTGGCGGTTACCAGGGTCGTGACGACCGTGGTGGCGACCGTGGCTTCCAGCGCCGTGATGACCGCCCGGGTGGCGGCAGCGGCGGGTACCAGCGCAGGGACGACCGCCCCAGCGGCGGCGGTGGGTACCAGCGTCGCGATGACCGCCCGGGCGGCGGTTCCGGCGGTGGCTACCAGCGCCGTGACGATCGCCCCGGTGGTGGCTACCAGGGTCGTGACGACCGTGGTGGCGAGCGCGGAGCGTTCCGTGGCCGCGATGACCGCCCGAGCGGTGGCAGCGGCGGTGGATATCAGCGTCGTGACGACCGCCCCAGTGGTGGTTCCGGCGGTGGTTACCAGCGCCGTGACGACCGCCCGGGTGGCGGTTCCGGCGGTGGATATCAGCGTCGCGATGACCGTCCGAGCGGTGACCGTGGCGGGTACCAGCGTCGTGACGACCGCCCCAGTGGTGGTTCCGGCGGTGGATATCAGCGTCGCGATGACCGTCCGAGCGGTGACCGTGGCGGGTACCAGCGTCGTGACGACCGCCCGAGCGGTGGCAGCGGCGGTGGCTACCAGCGTCGCGATGACCGTCCGAGCGGTGACCGTGGCGGGTACCAGCGTCGTGACGACCGCCCGAGCGGTGGCAGCGGCGGTGGCTACCAGCGTCGC